>JAKBAX010000134.1 GCA_021808785.1 Actinomycetes bacterium
CTTGGTGTCCTCGGGATCCCCACGGCCAGGACCCCGATCGTCGGAACCCCCCACGTCCACACCCACGGCCCCAATGTACCGTTGGGTGGGACGGGTCGGCAGGGCGGCGCCGTTCACACCGGGGCCGGCTCCAGGTCGGCGGTCGGGGCGATCACCTCGTCGGCGTAGCGGTGCAGGGCATCGATCTTCTGCTGCAGCGTTTCGGCGTCGGCCTCTGTGCCGTAGGGGTTGAACGAGCTGAAGCCGCCCACTGCGTGGGTCACCCCGAGCTCGGCCAGGTGCCGCACCCCCTCGGCGCTGAAGGCATCGAGGCCGATGGCGTGGATGGCAAAAGGCAGATGATCGCGCCCGTACTCCCTGCGCAGGTCGGATATGCGTTTGATGGACCGGGCCAGTTCGTCGCGCGCCATACCGGCCGGCAGCCACCCGTCGCCCAGGCGGGCGGCCCGTTCGAGGCTCTTCTCGTTGTGGCCGCCGATCAAGATGGGGATGCGGGCACCCGGATTGATCTTGATGGGCCGGAAGTCGTAGAACTCGCCGTGGTGCTCGACGTAGTCACCGCCCGACAGGGCTTGGATGACCTCGATGCACTCCTCGAAGCGCCGCCCCCGGCCGGCCCACGGCACCTGGGTCACCTCGTAGTCGTCCTCCCACGGGCTGATGCCGACGCCCAGGGCGAACCGGCCGGCGGTGATGGCGGCCACGGAGGTGACCTCCTTGGCGAAGATGACCGGATTGCGGATGGGGAGCTTGAGGACCGCGGTGTGGAAGTGCATGGTTGTGGTCACTGCGCCCATGGCGGCCGCGGTGATGAGCGGCTCGATGAAAGCCTTGTTCTCCAGGAACTCGCGTGTCCCGTCCGAGTTGTACGGATAGGTGGACGTGGAGTCCCTCGGGTAACAGATGCTGTCGGCCAGGCCGATGCTCGAGAAACCGGCCTCCTCGGCCGCCTGGGCCAGGGGGCAGTAGAAGGACGGCTCGATCATCGAGTACATCGTCGAGAATTGCACGGGCCCGAGAGTAGGCACCGGACCCCCGCCGCCGCCCCGAATCCCGTGCTGCTGGCCGGAACAGGTCGTTTCGGTCACTGGAACGGTCCGCTGTCGCCGCGCCGTCCGGTCCGGCCATCCTGGCGGTATGAGCCCATCCCGCACTCGTGTGAGCAGGGTCACCGCCGCCATCGTCGGGTCCGGCAACATCGGGACCGACCTCATGTACAAGCTGCTCCGCTCCGACCGGGTGGAGCCGCGGTACATGGTCGGTGTCGATCCCGGGTCGAGGGGCCTGGCCCTGGCCCGCCGGGTCGGCCTGGAGGCGTCGCACCTGGGGGTGGACTGGTTGATGGCCCGCCCCGAGAAGCCCGACATCGTGTTCGAGGCAACATCGGCCTACATCCACCGGGAGCACTATCCCCGCTACCACGACGCCGGTATCCGGGCGGTGGACCTGACACCGGCCGCGGTCGGGCCGTTCGTGATCCCTCCGGTCAACCTGGTGGAGCACCTCGGGGCGGCCAACATCAACATGGTCACCTGCGGGGGCCAGGCCACCATTCCCATGGTCCACGCCGTCGCGCGGGTGGTCGATGTCGACTACGCCGAGATCGTGGCCACCGTCTCGTCCGAGTCGGCCGGGCCCGGTACCCGCCAGAACATCGACGAGTTCACCAGCACCACATCGCGGGCGGTGGAGGTGGTGGGCGGGGCCCGGCGGGGCAAGGCCATCATCATCCTCAATCCGGCCGACCCGCCCATCATCATGCGCGACACCATCTTCTGCTCCCTGCCCGCCGGCGCCGACCGGGCCAAGGTCGATGGGTCGATCCGCCAGATGGTGGAATCGGTCCAGACCTATGTGCCCGGTTACCGGCTGCGCACCGATCCGCAGTTCGACGAGGTTCCCGACGGGCAGGGGGGTGCCGTGGAGCGGGTCGCGGTGTTCATCGAGGTCGAGGGAGCGGGTGACTTCCTGCCGCCCTACGCCGGCAACCTGGACATCATGACCGCGGCGGCGGCCAAGGTCGGCGACGAGCTGGCCCGCCACCTGAACGCGGGGGAGGACTGAGCCCATGCCCTACAGCGACAGCCTCGACGTGCGTGTCACCGACACTTCACTGCGCGACGGCTCCCACGCCAAGCGCCACCAGTTCTCCGACACCGAGGTGCGGGCCGTCGTGGCCGCTCTGGACGGGGCCGGGGTGCCCGTCATCGAGGTGACCCACGGCGACGGCTTGGGGGGCAGCTCGTTCAACTACGGCTTCTCCAAGACGCCCGAACGGACTTTGATGAAAGCGGCGGTGGAGACGGCCCGCCATGCGCGCATCGCGGCCCTGATGCTGCCCGGTGTCGGCACCAAGGACGACATCACCGCCATCGCCGAGCTGGGAGTCGAGGTGGTGCGTATCGCCACCCACTGCACCGAGGCCGACGTGTCCGAGCAGCACTTCCGTCTGGCCCGCGACATCGGCCTCGAGACGGTCGGGTTCTTGATGATGGCCCACAGCGCCTCGCCCGAGGTGCTGGCCGGGCAGGCCCGGATCATGGCCGACGCCGGGTGCCAATGCGTGTACGTGGTGGACTCCGCCGGGGCCATGGTCATGGAGGACGCCTCGGAGCGCGTCGCCGCCCTGGTGGCGGAGCTCGGGACCGATGCCCAGGTCGGCTTCCACGGCCACGAAAATCTGTCGCTGTCGGTGGCCAACACCGTCCTCGCCATCCGGGCCGGCGCCGTCCAGGTCGACGGCTCCACCCGTCGTTTCGGCGCCGGCGCCGGCAACACCAGCGTAGAGGCCCTGGCCGCGGTGCTCGAGCGCTTCGGCATCGGGACCGGGATCGATGTGCTGAAGATCATCGACGCGGCCGAGGACGTGGTCCGGCCGGTCATGGACGAGGAGTGCGTGCTCGACCGGATGGCCCTGATCATGGGCTATGCCGGCGTGTACTCGAGCTTCTTGAAACACGCCTACCGGGCGGCCGAGCGCTACGGCGTCTCGGGCGCCGAGATCCTCCTCGAGTGCGGGCGCCAGCGACTGGTCGGGGGGCAGGAGGATCAGATCATCCAGATCGCCGCGGTGATGGCCAAGGTCGCTTCTCCGGCTTGACCGGACATTCCGCTGGCCGGTATCGGCACCCGGCTGGCCCCGACGCAGTTCGGTTAGTGTGATCCCTTCGCCGGAACACATTCTTTCCGTACCGGTCAGAGGCGGCCGAGCCTGCCGGCGGCCACCCGGAGGAGACGACGAAGCACCCGTGAGCGACCAACTACCCCGGACCATCCCGTCGCTGCTCCGGGCCACCGCCGCCGCCCACCCCGATACAGAGGCCGTGGTGGACGGGACCCGGCGGCTGACCTATGCGGATCTGGAGCGCGAGGTGCGCCGGGTGGCCGCGGCGCTGGTCGCCTCGGGGGTGGATCCGGGAGACACGGTGGCCATATGGGCGCCCAACTCGGCCGAGTGGATCATCTCGCAGCTGGCCATCGCCTACATCGGGGCGGTTCTGGTGCCGCTCAACACCCGATTCCAGGGTCCGGAGGCCGAGTACGTCCTCGGCCGCAGCCGGGCCGGGCTGCTGTTGACAGTAGGGGAGTTCCTCGGCCGCTGCTTCCCGGACCTCCTACGCCGGGACCAGGTGCCCGACCTGCGGGAGATCGTCACCTTCGACGGAGACTTCGCGGCTTTTCTCCAGCGGGGCGGCGGGTTCGATCAGGCAGACGCCCGCGCCGACGCGGTGCGTCCCGAGGCGGTGCTCGACCTGATGTTCACCTCCGGGACGACCGGGCACCCGAAAGGGGTGCCATCCCGGCACGGCGACTCCATCCGATCCTTCCGTTACTACGCGGGGAACCTGGGGATCGTCCACGGTGACCGTTACCTCCTGGTCAACCCGCTGTTCCACACCTTCGGTTCCAAAGCCGGCGTGGTTGCCGCCCTCACGGCCGGGGCCACCCTGTACCCGGTGCCGGTCTTCGACCCGCCGGCCGCAGCCAGGCTCATCGCCGCGGAGAGGATCACGGTCTTCCCCGGCCCGCCCACCATCTACCACTCGTTGCTGCAACTTCCCGACGAGCTACGCCGCTCCCTGCACTCGTTGCGCCTGGCCGTCACCGGGGCCGCCGCCGTCCCCGTGGAGCTGTTGCGCCGCATGGACCAGGAGCTGGGCTTCGACGTGGTGCTCACCGCCTACGGGCTGACCGAGACCATCGGACTGGTCACCATGTGCCGGGTCGGCGACCCGCCCGAAGTGGTGTCGTCCACATCGGGTCGGGCCATCCCTGGTCTCGAGGTGGCCACGGTGGGGCCGGACGGGGTGCCGACACCCGTAGGCGCACCCGGGGAGATCGTGGTGCGCGGGTATGCGGTGATGGACGGGTATTTCGAGGACCCCGAGGCGACGGCCGAGGCCATCGACGCCGGGGGCTGGCTCCACACCGGCGATGTCGGCGTCCTCGACGACCACGGCGGCCTCCGCATCACCGACCGGATCAAGGACATGTTCATCGTGGGCGGGTTCAACGCCTACCCGGCCGAGATCGAAGCCACCCTCATCGAGGCACCGGGGGTGGCCCAGGTCGCGGTGGTGGGTGTCCCCGACGAGCGGCTGGGCGAGGTCGGGATGGCCTACGTCGTGGCCCGCCGGGGCGAGCAGGTCGAGGCGGCCGCGCTGGTCGAATTCGCCCGCCGGCGGATGGCCAACTACAAAGTCCCCCGCCTCGTCGAGGTGGTCGAGGCGCTGCCGGTCAATGCCGGCGGGAAGGTGATGAAGCACGTACTGCGCGATCGGGCGCGGGCGATTGCGGAGGAGAGGAGGACGGCCGGGTGATCTGTGAGGGTCGGGTGGTGGTGGTGACAGGAGCGGGCCGGGGGCTGGGCCGGTCGCATGCTGTGGAGTTCGCCCGTCAGGGGGCCGCGGTGGTGGTCAACGACCTCGGCGCGACCCTCGACGGCCAGGGAGTGTCGTCGGGCCCGGCCGAGGAGGTGGCGGAGGAGATCCGCGCTCTCGGAGGTCAGGTGGTGATCGACGGTCACGATGTGGCCGATTGGGAGGGGTCCCGTCAGCTGGTGCAGGCGGCGATCGATCGTTTCGGCGGAGTAGATGTGGTGGTCAACAATGCCGGTTTCGTTCGGGACCGCATGTTCGCCAATGCGGCCGAGGACGAGTGGGACGCAGTGGTCAGGGTGCACCTGAAGGGCCATTTCTGCGTGGCCCGGTGGGCGGCCGCGTACTGGAGGGATCGGGCCAAGGCGGGCGAGGTCAACGACGCCCGGATCATCAACACCTCGTCGGGGGCGGGGCTGCTCGGCAGCGTGGGTCAGGCCGCCTACTCGGCGGCCAAGGGCGGGATCGTGTCCCTGACGCTGGTGCAGGCAGCCGAGCTGGGGCGCTACGGGGTGACCGCCAACGCCATCGCGCCCTCGGCGCGCACCCGTATGACCGAAGAGGTGTTCGCGGCCACCATGAAGGCGCCCGAGCCGGGGGCCTTCGACGCCATGCACCCCGACAACGTCTCGCCCCTGGTCGTCTGGCTGGGTTCGTCGGAGTCGGCCGGGGTGACGGGGCGGGTGTTCGAGGTGGAGGGCGGCAAGATCGGTGTGGCCGACGGATGGCAGCACGGTCCTACGGTGGACAAAGGGGCCCGCTGGGACCCGGCGGACGTCGGTCCGGCCGTGCGGGACCTGTTGGCGGCCGCCCCGGCCCCGGCCCCTGTGTATGGGACCGGCGGATGACCGGTCTGGCGGCGGTGCCCGATTACCCGGGCGCCCACGGCCTGCTGGCCGGGCGCACCGTGCTGGTCACCGCGGCAGCCGGCACCGGCATCGGTTTCGCCACCGCCCAGCGCTGTGTGGAGGAGGGCGCCCGGGTCCTCATCAGCGACATCCACGACCGGCGTCTGGGCGAGGCGGCCGACCGCCTGGCCGGCCTGCCCGCCGCGGCGGGGCCGCCGGTGACCGTGAGGTGTGACGTGACCGTCGAAGCCGACGTGCAGCGCCTGTTCGACACCGCAGTCGCCGAAATGGGTGGGCTGGACGTGCTGGTCAACAACGCCGGCCTCGGCGGTACGGCCGATCTGGTGGACATGACCGACGAGCAGTGGTCCCGGGTGATCGACATCACCTTGAACGGGACCTTCCGCTGCACCCGGGCCGGGTTGCGCGTCATGCGCGAGCAGGGAGCCGGTGTGATCGTCAACAACGCATCGGTGCTGGGCTGGCGGGCCCAGGCGGGCCAGGCCCATTACGCGGCGGCCAAAGCGGGCGTCATGGCCCTCACCCGCTGCGCCGCGGTGGAAGCCGCGGCATACGGGGTCCGGGTCAACGCGGTCGCGCCCAGCCTGGCCATGCACCCGTTCCTGGCCAAGGTCACCACCGACGAACTGCTCGAAGAGCTGACCGGTCGTGAGGCGTTCGGACGAGCCGCCGAACCCTGGGAGGTGGCCAACGTGATCGTGTTCCTGGCCAGCAGCTACAGCAGCTATCTGACGGGTGAGGTCGTGAGCGTGAGCAGCCAGCACCCCTGATGCCGGCGACCTTCGAGGATCTCGGGAGCCTGCTGGCCGCCCCGCCCCTGGAGCTGGGCACCACCAACTGGGTCGAGGTGACCGCCGAGCAGATCGGTCTGTTCGAGCAGGCCACCGGCGGGCCGGTCTCGCCTTATCTGGCAGTATCACTGACTAATCAATTCCTCCCGGCACTGCTGGCCGTGCCCGGCGCCTCGAGCGGGGTCAACTACGGGACCGACAGCGTCGAGCTGGGTCCACCCCTCGTGCCCGGGCAACGCATCCGGGCCGCGGCCTCACTGGTGGGCGCGGTGGGGGTGGCGGGGGGAGTACAGACGACCGTGGTGATCCGGGTGGAGGTGGACGGCGCCGAGCCGGCCTGCGTGGTCCGGTCGCTGTCGAGGTGGCTGCGGTGAGCCCGACTCCGGTGGCGTTGATCACCGGCGGGGCGCGGGGCCTGGGCCGCAGTCTGGTGAGCACTTTTTCCTCGGCCGGCTACCGGGTGGCCACCTGCGGGCGGCACGAGCCCGAGGAGCCCATCGAAGCCGACTTCCTCGTCTGCGACGTGCGTGACCCCGACCAGGTCGCGGCCATGGTGGCCGAGGTGCACGAGCGGATGGGTCGCATCGACGTGCTGGTCAACAACGCCGGTGGCACGCCGTACGCATCGACCGACGAGATGAGTCCCCGCCTGTTCGAACGGGTGATCGCTTTGAATCTGGTGGCCCCGTTCTATGTGGCGCAGGTGGTCAACCGTGTCATGCAGGCCCAGGACGAGGGCGGGGTCATCGTCAATATCGGCAGCGTGGCGGCGCTTCGGCCGTCGCCCAACTCGGTGCCCTACGCGGCAGCCAAGAACGGGCTCACGGGTCTGACCCGGGGGCTGGCCATCGAGTGGGCGCCCAAGGTACGGGTCGTGCAGGTGACGCCGGGCCTGTTGCGCACCGAGCTGGTGGCCGAGACCTATGGGCCCAACGTGGCCGCGGTCGAGGCGACCATCCCGGCCGGCCGCTTCGCCGAGGCGTCGGAGATCGCCGGGGCCTGCCTGACCCTGTGCGGCCCGGGTATGGCGTACATGACCGGGTCGGAGCTGGTGATCGACGGGGGCGGGGAGATCCCGTCGTGGCTGTTGGCCATGGGTGGGGGCGCTTGAGATGGATCTGACCTGGTCGGATACGGACGAGGCCTTCAGAGCCGAGGCCCGGGCCTGGCTGGAGGCCAACGTGCCCCGCCCCGGATTGCCCTCGGGTGATACCCGCGAGGGCTTCGCCCGCCATCTCGAGTGGGAGCGGCTGCTGTTCGAGAACCGCTGGGCGGTGGTGTCGTGGCCCACCGAGCTCGGCGGGCGGGGCGCCAGCTTGTGGCAGTGGCTGATCTTCGAGGAGGAGTACTACCGCGCCGGCGCCCCGCAACGGGTCACCCAGAACGGCATCTTCTTACTGGCCCCGACCATCTTCGAGTTCGGCACCCCCGAGCAGCAGCAGCAGATACTGCCCCGCATGGCCGCCGCCGAGGACCTGTGGTGCCAGGGCTGGTCGGAGCCGGGGGCGGGCAGCGACCTGGCCGGCATCACCAGCCGCGCCGACCGGATCGACGGCGGATGGGTCTTGTCCGGGCAGAAGATCTGGACCACCCGGGGGGCGTTTTGCACCCACCTGTTCGGCCTGTTCCGCAGCGACGCGGAGTCGACGAGGCACAAGGGCCTGAGCTACTTCCTGGTGCCGCTCGACGCGCCGGGGGTCACGGTGCGGGGCTTCGGGCGCCTCGACGGGGACGAGGGTTTCGCCGAGGTGTTCCTGGACGGGGTCGAGGTGGGCGACGACGCGGTTCTCGGCGGGGTGGGGCAGGGTTGGTCGGTGGCTATGGCCACCACCGGCTCCGAGCGAGGCCTGACCCTGCGTTCGCCGGGTCGGTTCTCGGCGATCGTGGACCGGCTGGTGGACCTGGCCCGCGCCGCGTCGCAGCCGGATCCGCTGCTCATGGACCGGGTGGTGCAGGGCTGGATGGACGCCGAGGCCTACCGCCTATCGACCCTGCAGGCCGTCACCGCCTTGGCCGGCGGAGCCCGGCCGGGGCCGGAGTCCAGCCTCAACAAGATCTGGTGGTCCGAGATGGACATCCGCCTGCACGAGACGGCCCTGGCCCTGCAGGGCGACGCCGCCGAGACAGACGACGCCTGGATGCGGGGCTTCGAGTTCTCCCTGTCGGGCCCGATCTATGCCGGGACCAATGAGATCCAGCGCAACATCGCGGCCGAGCGGCTGCTCGGGCTGCCCCGGGGCTGACCGGCGTGTACTTCGGCTTCGACGACGACCAGCTGGCCCTGCGCGACGCGGTGGCCGCGCTGCTCGACAAGAAGGCCGGGCTGGCCGTCCTGCAGCAGGCGTGGGCCGACCCGGCCGGCGACCAGGCGTGGGCGGCGTGGGCCGACTTGGCCCGGATGGGCGTTCAGGGGCTCATGGCGCCCGAAGCGGCCGGCGGCTCGGCCATGGACTGGGTGACCATGAGCCTGGTGCTGGCCGAGGCCGGTTCGGCGGCCCTGCCTCTGCCCCTGCTCGAGACGGCCGCCATCGGTGTACCGCTGCTGGCGGCTGCCGGCGACCCTGCCGGCCTGCTCCCGTCCCTGGTCGACGGGAGTGCAGTGCTGACCGTCGCTCCTGGTGTCGAACCCGGCGCCGACGCCCTGGTCCCGGCCTCCACCCGATCCGGCTGGTTCCTGGTGGGGGGCCGGCTCTACCGTCGAGACGAAGTGGAGCTGGAGCCTGTCCAGTCGGTGGACCGGACCCGGGACCTGGCCCGCGTCGTCGCCAAAGGTGGAGGGGTGGCGGTCGGATCGCCCGTCGACCACGGAGCGCTCGGCACTGCGGCGATGCTGGTCGGTCTGGGCCGGGCGCTCGTGCGCATGACCGTCGACTACGTGAAGGACCGCAAGCAGTTCGGCGTCGCGGTCGGCAGCTTCCAGGCCGTCAAGCACCACCTGGCCGACGCCACCATGCGCATCGAGTTCGCCGCCCCCGCGGTGTGGGCGGCGGCGTGGGAGATGAGCCGGCGCGGTCCGACCGGCGACGGGGTGGCCCGGTCGGTGTCGCTTGCCAAGGCGCTGGCCTCCGACGCGGCCGAGCAGGCGGCCCGTGCCGCCCTGCAGTGCCACGGCGCCATGGGCTACACCGACGACTACCACCTGCACTTGTGGCTGAAGCGGGTGTGGTGCCTGGCCCCCTCATATGGAACGGCGCGCTGGCACCGCCGACGGATCGGCGCCCATCTCGGGCTCGACCGGTAGATTTGTGACAACCAACCCCCAGGGAGGAACGGTCTGATGCAAGAGGCCTACATAGTGGACGCGGTTCGGACTCCGGTGGGCCGTCGAGGCGGCGGGCTGGCCGGGGTGCACCCGGCGGACATGGGAGCGGCCTCCTTGACCACCCTGGTGGATCGCACCGGCATCGACCCCGCCGCAGTGGAGGACGTCGTCTTCGGTTGCCTCGACACCATCGGTCCCCAGGCCGGCGACATCGCCCGGACGTGCTGGTTGGCCGCCGGGCTGCCCGAAGAGGTACCCGGGACGACCGTCGATCGCCAGTGCGGCTCCTCCCAGCAGGCCATCCATTTCGCCGCCCAGGCGGTCCTCTCCGGCACGTCCGACGTGATCGTGGCCGGCGGGGTGCAGAACATGAGCCGCATTCCCATCAGCTCGGCCATGACCGTGGGCCAGCAGTTCGGCTTCGACGACCCCTTCTCCGGCTCCATCGGGTGGGAGAAGCGTTACGGCAGCCAGGAGATCTCGCAGTTCCGCGGGGCCGAGATGATCGCCGAGAAGTGGGACATCTCGCGCGAGGACATGGAACGCTTCGCCCTGCAGTCCCACCAGCGGGCGCTCGTCGCCACCGACGAGGGCCGCTTCGAGACCCAGATCGTGGCCCTAGCCGGCGTGGCCGTCGACGAGGGGCCCCGGCGGGACACGTCGCTCGAGAAGATGGCCAAGCTGGCTCCTCTCACCGAGGGCGGACGCCTGACCGCCGCGGTGTCCAGCCAGATCTCCGATGCATCGGCGGCCCTGCTCATCGTCAACGAGCGGGGCCTCGAGACCCACGGCCTCACCCCCCGGGCCCGCATCCACCACATGAGCGTGCGGGCCACCGACCCGGTCATCATGCTCACCGCTCCCATCCCGGCCACCGAGTACGCCCTGAAGAAGGCGGGCATGACCCTCGACGACATCGACCTGGTGGAGATCAACGAGGCCTTCGCCTCGGTGGTCCTGGCCTGGTTGAAGGAGACCAAGGCCGACCCGGGCCGGGTCAACGTCAATGGCGGGGCCATCGCCCTCGGGCATCCCCTCGGAGCCACCGGGGCTCGCCTGATGACCACGCTCCTCAACGAGCTGGAGCGCACCGGCGGACGCTACGGCTTGCAGACCATGTGCGAAGGTGGCGGTCAGGCCAAC
>JAKBAX010000135.1 GCA_021808785.1 Actinomycetes bacterium
CCCGGTACGGCCTCGGCTCCGCCCCCTCCGCCGCAGGCGTCATCGGCAGGGCGGTCGGGCTGGGCCACGAGACAATCCTAGAGGCGCGCCGCCGTCGTCATTGCCACTGCCGCAGCGCCCGGAGCAGCGTCCCGGTCCACACGTGCTCGACGCCTGCACGGTGCTCGCCCGCCACCCCCCGGTGGTAAGACGCGATGTCTCCGTGCCACCAACATGGTCATGGAGACGACGGGCAGTACGGTGGTGGGCCGCGTCGCTCTCGTAACCGGCGGCGGCCGAGGAATTGGAAGCTCACACTCGCAACCTGGCCGCCGAACTGGCGGGCACCGGCGTCACGGTCAACGTGTACCGGCCCGGCATCGTCGACACCGTTATGGCGGCCTGGGTACGGGCCCAAAATTCCGACTGGATCGGCGTCCGAGCTGCACGAACGGTCGTGACGAACTCGAGCGGGGCGCGCTCACCCCAGAGCAGACCGCGCTGCTTCCCTTCTGGCTCACCCGCCCGGCGAGCAGACCGCCCCGGCATGGAACGCCTCGGATCCCCTCCCCTGACCCCTGTCATGCCAGCTGATCCCTCCCTACCCCGAAGCGGATTCCACCCCGGCGAACTGGCGATGCAACGCCGAGCCGGCGCCAAGGCCGAGGCATACCGCCTGCGCCGCATGGTCGAGCCCGCCGAACTCGACCGGGGAGCCGCCGGGTTCCTCTCCCGACAGACCTTCGCCGCCCTCACCGGCCGCGACACCTCCGACCGACTCTGGATAAGTCCCCTGATCGGACCCCCCGGCTTCCTGTACGTGCCGACTCCCGACGTTCTGGGGATCGCCGCCACCATCGCACCCGGTCTTCCACTCGAGACAATGCCGGCCGGCCAGCCAGTCGGAGTAGTAGTCGTCGACTTCCCAGCCCGGCGACGACTGCGGATCAACGGAACATTGAGCAGTATCAACGACGGGCATCTGCTGGTTGCTGTGGAGCAGGCCTACGGCAACTGCCCCCAGTACATTCAGGCCAGGGCTCTCAGCCCCCGACGATCGTCCACGACGGCGTCCCACGCCTACCGAGGAAGCAGCCTCCGCCCGGAGGAGCTGCAGCTGGTCCGGTCCGCCGACACCTTCTTCCTCGGCACCACCCATCCCGAATGCGGCGCCGACGCATCCCACCGCGGGGGCGCTCCCGGCTTCGTGCGCGCCGAGCCCACTTCGCTGTGGTGGCCGGACTATCCCGGTAACAACATGTTCAACAGCTTCGGAAACGTCGCTGTCAACCCCGAAGCAGCCCTCCTCTTCTTCGACTTCGACCGCGGCCGCACCCTCCAACTGTCCGGAATCGCCCAGATCGACTGGGGCCCACCCGACCGAGCCGGCGATGACGGCCACACCGGTCGCATCGCCCGCTACAGCATCGACCGGGTGGTGGCCGGCGACTTCCTCGACCTGCTCGCATCGGATCTCCGACCCTATCCTCGCAACCCTGGACCTGCTCCATGAGTTCGACAGCTCTCCGGCGCCTGGGGCGTAGTCAGTCGCGGTGAACGAGCTGAACACCTACCCGACAGCTCCCGGCTGGCTTCCCCGGGAACACGGCCGTCAAGAATCAGTTCGACTCGCGCCGTAGCGCACCGAGCAGAATGGACGCCTGCGGTTACCCCGTATTCCAGGAGGACATAAGCCGTGACTGACCACACGCACCTCCAAGAGTTGCTGCGATCCGAAGATGGCGACCCTGGATGTGACGCGGCCATCGAGATCCTGGACGTCTACATCGATCTCGAGCTTGCGGGCGAGGACCCTGCGGCGACCTATCCGGGCACCGCGATCCATCTGCAGGCCTGCCCGGCGTGTCTCACCGACCACGACGGGCTGCTTGACGCAGCCCGACCATTCGGAGACGCCACCTTGCGCTGACCGACCTCAGCGCCCGGCTCCGACTCCGAATTGGCGACTGAGATCATCGGGGTCGAGGCTACCGCCGGTCCGGGTGAGCTGTCGTCACCCCGCCGCCGACTCACCCGGGTGATTTGCCTCGGTCGCCCGACCTCCAGTGACGCGGACGAGCACTCTTGCACGGCAACGCAGATGCCTACAGGATCCCCAGGGCCCGCGCTCGAGCTGCCGCGCCGGCCCGGTCGGTGACCGCAAGCTTGCGGAAAACCGCGCGCTGGTGTGTCTTTACGGTGTTGATGGAGACATAGAGGTGGGCGGCGATCTCACGGCGGGACAACTGCGTGGACAGCAGTCGCAGAACTTCGAGTTCCTTGCTGGTGAGCTGCTCCGCCGGCGAAGGTTCGGCACTCCCGGGCAATGGGTCTACGCCCGTTCGGCGCGGCGCGGCGGCAATCAACTCCCTGGCCACGCCCGGGTCCGGGCATCCCTCGAGGATGCTGCGAGCCTCGTCGGTGCAGTCTTGGGCGCTCTTCGGATCACCGAGCCACCGCAGGACCTCGGATCGCGCCACGAGGGCGTTCACGACCTCGAGGTGACCCCCGCCTCGCTGGGCGAGCACGACCGCCCGGTGCGCGGCCCGGTCGGCCAGCTCGACTTCGCCGCGCTGGATCAGGACCTTATCCGTTGCGAGTGAGGTCATCATGTCCACGAAATGCTCCCCCACCGCTGCGTCTCGATCGCCGCCCGTGGCGTCCCGGATCAACCCTTCGGCCTCGCTCGACCGCCCGCGCTGCACCGCCATCACGGCGAGATAACCGAGTGCGTACGTCCGAGCGGCCTGGTTGTCCACCTCGTCAGCCAGCTCTGCGGCTCGGCCGAGGGCTGCCCGAGCCCCCGCTTCGTCGCCGGACCAGAACAGCGCTGCCCCGTACACGCAGTAAGCAGCGGGCCGGCCGGGTGAGAAGTCGCCGACGTCGAGGGAGATCGCCAGCCCGGCCAGATCCACCGCCGTCGCCACATCGCCAAGCTTGAGCCGGTGCAGAGCCCGGACGTGAGCCATCCGGGCCGGCATGCTCTCCCCGTCGGCTCCGCGTGCGGCGGCTGCAGCCTCGGCCCTTGCGATCCACATGCCCGCGGCGGCGAGTCGGCGCAGGTCGAGGGCAAGCCAGGCCCTGGCGAGGCAGAGGCGAGCATCCTCGGTCACCATGCGCTCAGGCAAGAGGTCGAGCCAACTGCTGACCGTGGCCAGCCGACCACGGTTGAACTCCGCGCCCCACTTCGCCGCGATGAACTCCGCAGCTCCTTCGAAGTCGCACCCGGCGACCAGGTGACGTATCGCGTTGTCGAGAAGGCCTTCGTCCCTGAACCACCGTGCGGCCCGCTGGTGAAGCTCGGGAACCAGATCGGGTTCGGTCCGCGCCAGCTCACTGCGCAGCAGGTCGCCGAACAGGTGGTGATACCGATAGGCACGGCGCGAGGAGTCCAGCGGGACCAGGAAGAGGTTTGCCCGCTCGATCTGTTCCAGCACCGTGGCGGAATCCGAGGTCTGCAGCACCGCGTCGCAAAGCGGTACGCTCAGTCGCTCGAGAACCGACGTGCGCAGCAGGAAGGTGCGAAGTCGAACCGGCTGGCCATCGAGCACCTCGGCACTCAAGTAGTCGACGATGTGGCGGTTGTATCCGGCGAACCCGCTGATAAATCCCGCGGCGTCGCGGCGACCAGCCAGCGAGAGAGCGGCCAGGTACAGCCCGGCGGCGCAAGCCTGGGTACGTTCGCACAGAAACGAGACCTGTTCCGTCGCGAGATCCAGCGAGATGATGCCGTTCAGCAGTTGGTCGGCTTCCGCTTCAGGGAAGCGAAGCTCCGATGCTCTAATTTCGAGCAGGTTCCCCCGCGCACGCAGCCGCGCCAGTGGAAGGGGAGGGTCGGACCGCGTCGCCAGCACCAACCGGAGGGTCGGCGGCATGTGATCGATGAAGAACGCCATCTGTTCATGAACGACTCGGGCGCCGATCAGGTGGTAGTCGTCAAGTACGAGCACGAGGTCGCCCTCGACGCCGGTGAGCTCGTTAAGCAGCGTGGGAAGGACGACCTCCGTGAGGTCGGCTCGTGCCTGCAGCAGCCTGGATGCCTCACCGGCCAGGTCAGGTTCGGCCTGCTGCAGCGTAGCGACCACGTACGTCCAGAAGCGGACCGGGTCGTTGTCGGATGTCTCCAACGAGAGCCAGGCGAACCGAGCATGTCCCTGCTCTTCGACTGCCCACTGCGCCAGCAGGGTCGTCTTACCCGAGCCGGCCGGCGCGTCGACGAGCGTGACCTTGTGCGCCCGCCCGGCACCGAGCGCATCGATGAGGGAGTCCCGGCTGACGAGTTGGCGTCCACGGTGGGGAACGTGCAGCTTGCACGTGAGGAGGATGTTCGGCTCAGGCGATGCAGTGTGCATCCTGTCCTCGATCGGGTCTGGTCGGCTGCCAGTCGACAACCGGCCGGCTGGGCTCGTCGCGCGAATGGTACTCGCCAGTCCAGTCGGTTGACACCGGTCTGCGAGTGCGGAGGACTCACTCGCGGCGCGCCGGCGCGGCGGCCGGGGACGGACGAGTCGATCCCGTTCGCGGCGAGGTCCAAGATCCGATCGGGGTCACCCGAGTCGACAACCGGAGTTGCTGATCATCAGGGGAGCGCTACACGCGGTCCACAACTGGCGCAAACAGGATCAAATCGACCACCCGCTCGACCCAGGGCTGACCTGTCGGCTCGCGGGTCAGTCGAGCAGGGCGCAGGCTACCGCGCTGTCGCACTCGGTGTCCGCTGAGCCGCTGGCACGTAGTGGCAGTCGAGGAACCGGCACTCCACGCCGGCGCTGTGGAAGAGCTTCCCGCAAGCCACCGTGACCGAGCCGGTGTCTGTGGTGAAGGTGGTTTCCAGCACCATCGTCTTGTCCAGGTAGCGCCCGGTGACACGGAATTCTCCGGCTGGACGGATCGACCAGTGACCGGCAGCGACGTCGAGGAGGCGGGCGAAGATCGAGGGGCTGTCGAATCTCGGGAAGCAGAGCCAGTCGATGGAGCCGTCCCTGGTGACCAGAGCGGCGCCGTGGCAGTCTGAGAGCAGGGCATGGTCGGCGATGAGCGTCGAACTCACGACGCTTATCCGCCGGCGTGATCGTCGTCGGCGCGACGCCGTGCCCGGTAGGCCATGAGCAAGTGGAGCCACACCTCCGACAGGGTGGGGAACGACGGGACGGCGTGGAGGAGGCGATCCATCGGCACCTCGCCGACGATCGCCACCGTGGCCGAGTGCAGGATGCCGTCGACGTCCGGCCCGGTGAAAGTGGCGCCGACGACCACCTGCCGCGCCGTGTCGATCACCAGCTGCGCCGTGCCGGTCACGTTCTCCCCAGCGATCGCGGCCGCAGGGACGTCCTCCAATCGAACCGTCACGATCGCGACGGGGATTCCGATGTCGCGTGCCCGGGCCTCGGTCAGTCCGACCGCGGCGACCTGAGGATCTGTGAAGGTGACCCGGGGGATGGCCCGATGGTCGGCCAGGGCGGAGACCGGCCGGCCCAGGATGGCGTCCACCGCAATCCGAGCCTGATACTTGCCCATGTGGGTCAGCGGGGCCCGGCCGTTCACGTCTCCTATGGCGTAGAGCCACCCACCGGGCACACCCGTGGCACATAGGGTGTCGTCGACGGGAACGGGCCGGCCAGGCTCGAGCCCCACTACTTCGAGACCGATGTCGGCGGTGCTCGGCCGGCGGCCCACCGCCACCAGGATCTCATCCGCCGTGATGGCGCGGCCGTCATCGAGCGTCGCAATCACCGGCTCGTCATCGGCTTCGCGCCGGGCTGCCGCCAACTTGGTGCCGACAAGGACGCCGATTCCCTCATCCGAGAAGGCTCGCGCCACCTCCTCGCCGGCAAACGGCTCCTCGTTGGGCAGTAGCCGTTCGGCCGCCTCGATCACCGTGACCTCGGCGCTACCCAGGCGGCGCCAGGCCTGCGCCATCTCGACACCCACGGCCCCGCCGCCGAGGACGATTAGCCGGCCCGGCACCCGCCGGGCCGCCGTGACGTCGCGGTTGTCCCAGGTCCGGATGCCGCCGAGGCCTTCGATGGGAGGGGTAAACGTCCTCGAGCCGGTGGCCAGTATCACCGCCCGTTCAGCTGCCAGGACCCGGACCGTGCCATCGGCCCCTCGTACCTCCACTCTACGCTCCCCGACCAAACGGCCCCAGCCGCGGACCAGGGTGGCACCCTGGCGATCCAGCCAGCGGACCTGACCCGTGTCCTCCCATCCAGCTGTCATCCAGTCCCGCCGAGCCAGCGCCTCCCCTGCATCGAGCTCTCCCGCCACGGCCTGGGCCGCGCCCGGGACACGACGGGCGGCGACCAGGACCTGACCGGGCCGGAGAAGGGTCTTGCTGGGTATACAGGCCCAGTAGGAGCACTCGCCGCCGATCAGCTCGTTCTCGACCAGGGCGGCAGAAAGTCCGGCGTCGGCGCACCGGCCGACCGCGTGCTCGCCTGCCGCGCCGCCGCCAACGACGATCACGTCGTACTTGTCATCGGTCATGCTTCGGCCTCCCAGCCGAGGTGGGGTGACAGGCTCTCATTCAGATTCAGCGTGGTCCGGAGACCCGGCGCCGATCGGCCGACGGCTGCCGAGTCGTACCGTTGCGCGCTCATCTCGTTCCGCTGCAACTGGGGCTGGGATCCTCGAGCGCTGGGCCACCACGACGGGATAGCCGCGGAACCCCGACATCGGGCTTGAGGTGGAGCACGAGGGCGAGGCAGATGAGTCCGAACCCGGCCCAGGGAACGAATCCGGCGAGGATGGCGGCGGAGGTGAAGATGACGAATGCCAGCTTCGACCGGTAGCGGGCCATCCGCCGCTGGTCGGCGGTCACCTCGTCGCTCTCGCGCAGGACGAGCCGCTCGAACACGTTGTAGGTGCCGTCGGCGCAGACGCACAGGGCGGCGTAGAGGACGACAGGGCCCGTCGCCAGCCGGGTCGTTGCGATCCAGGCGGTGGTGAACGGCAACAATGACACGAAGAAGAGGTGTATGAAGTTGATCCAGATGATCGTCAGGGTGCTGGTCCGGGTCAGCCGCGACAGGTAGTGGTGGTTGATCCAGATGATGGCGATGAAGACGTAGCTGACGAGATAGGCGACCGCCGGCTGCCACACTGTTGTGAGAGCGGACAAATCAGGAGATCCCGGCGCGCGCAACTGCAGGACCATGATCGTGACGATGATGGCGAACACGGCGTCGGAATAGGTCGACAACCGGTCGCCGTCGCGGGTGTTCTGCTCCCGGATCGCCATCGATCACATGTCCAGCACGAGGGGCCCGGCCGGTCGGCTGCAGCACGGCAGTACCTCGCCGGCAGGCGGCGGCACCGGAGGGTCGTCGACGTAGCTGACCACGCCCGTCACCAGCGGCGTCGAGCAGGTGTGGCAGACGCCGCTGCGGCACGCCCACCGGGTGGGCACGTCGCAGGCTTCGGCGAACTCGAGCAGGGTCTGATACCGATGGCTGTCCCACGGCGCGCTGAGCCCGCTACGCGAGAACGTGACCATCGGACCGTCGCCCGGCGTACCGTCAGGGACCCTCGGGTGGTAGGTGGGCGACTCCCCGACGACGCCGGGATTGATGGCGCCCGGACTGCCGAACAGCTCGCTGCGGACGTCGGTGATCCCGAGAGATCGGCAGGCGTCGGCCATCGTCTCCATGAACGCCGTGGGCCCGCAGGTGTAGACGGTGGCGTCGACCGGCAGCGCCAGGCTCCGGAGGGCTGCATCGTCCAACGGCCCGGCGATGACGCCGTCCTCGACCTCGACCTGCGCCGAGCGGCTGAAGTACACCTGCGGGTGCGCGTTGGGCAGGCGCGCCAGAAATGCGGCGGCCTCCTCCGCGAAGGAGTGGTGGCCCACGTCGCGGGCGGTGTGCAGCCACCACACCACTCGACGCGAGTCGCCGGCCGCCAGTGCCTGCAGCATCGCCAGTACCGGCGTGACACCGATGCCGGCGGACAGGAGCACGACCGGCTTGTCCGACTCGAGGTCCAAGGTGAACAGGCCACGCGGTGCGGCTGCCTGCAGCGTGTCGCCGGAGCGCAGGTGCGCGTGCAGCCAGGAGCTCACCAGTCCCTCCCGCTCGTGTTTGACGGCGATTCGGTACCCGCCCGACTCGGTCACCGCACAGATCGAGTAGGAACGCACCGGAGCCGGGTCGCCCGCTCCGGCGATCTGGAGCGTGAGGTACTGCCCGGGCCGCGGCGCCGGAAGAGCGACGTCCCCCTCGGAGTGGAGGTCGATCGAGAGCACCTCGTCGGTCACGTGGGCCAGCCGCGTCACCGTCAGCGGGCGAAATCCCTGCCAGGCCGGTACTTTGCCGACCGCGGCGGGGTTGGGCGTCGTGCCGCTGTCGTGCGCCACCAGCATCTCGGCGAAGGACTGGTGCCACCCCGGGCTCAACGCTGCGACGCCCGACGCGTCCCGCACGCGGTCGATGTCCGGGTTGGGCAGGTACAGCAGGCCGTCCACCTCTGCGACGGTGAGGGCATGCGGTCCACGGGAAACGAGATGGAACTCGTCGCCGGCTCGGACGTGGCCCTCCTCGATCACGCGGAGGTAGAAGCCGGGACGGTGATGCGCCACGAGCAAGCGGGGCATCTGCGGCTGGCCGAGCCGAACCCCGACGCGGAAGCACGTCACGCGGGGCTGGGTGACTTCCAGTGTCGCCTCGCCGACGCGGTATCGGTCGCCGATGCAGACTTCGTCGTCAGGCAGGCCGGAGACGGTGAAGTTCTCGCCGAACGCGCCGTACTCGAGCGCTTCGACCCCCAGTTGCCGTTCCCAGAACCGGTACGACTCGACCTGGTACACCATGACGGCGCGCTGCTCTCCGCCGTGGCCGTTCTTGTCACCCTGGCCGTCGCCGTCGATGTTGAGCCGGCGGACCATCGCCGGACCGTCGACCGGGGACTTCCAGATGCCGGTGTGCACGGTGCGGTCGTTCCAGCGGACGTCACGGGGCATGCCGACGTTGACCGACAGCAGCGTCCCCGCCGTGACGACCTGGGGAGCGGTCGTCGTCGGAATCAGGTCCACGACTCACCTCCGGCGGCTCGGTTGTGTCCAGACATCTCGATCTCCCTGGTCAGTGCCCGATCAGCTGCTTGTAATCGTCCGCCGACAGCAAATCGCCAGTACCTGTGCCGGCATCGATCCGGATCTCCATCAGCCAGCCACTCCCGTACGGCTCGGTGTTGATCAACTCCGGGTGCTCGCCCAGCTCGCGGTTGACCGCCGTCACGGTGCCCGACACCGGAGCGACGAGGTCGGACACGCTCTTCGTCGACTCGATGTCGCCGCACGCCTGGCCGGCGGTGACGCGGTCGTTCGCGTCAGGCAGGGAGACATCGACGATGTCGCCCAGACTCTCCTGCGCGAAATCTGTGAGCCCCACTTGCGCCACTCCACCGCTGACGGCCGCCCACATGTGATCACGGCTGAAGAGGAGCCCCTCCGGCCTGGTGCTCATGGGTGTCCCGCCCCGGCTCCGGGATCGGTACGGCCCCCGCGCCGCACCTCGTCCGGCTCGAGGCCGCGATCGACGCCGTGGGCGACCACCGTCTGCCCTGACTCGAGGACGAGTTGCTTGCCGTCGAGGAAGACGTCGAGCTTGTCGGGTTCGAAGGAGACGAGGTCGTCGATGCGTGCCGCCTCGGGGAAGGCGTCGCGGTAGAACCATGCCGCATCGGGGATCCCGGCTACGGAGTAGTAGCCGGCTATTCCCTTGTACGGGCAGAACGTGTGGGTGGGCGTCGCGGTCAATGCGGTGGGATCGATGTCCGCCCGGGGCACGTACCAGCGCGGCGCGAAGCCCGACTCGTAGAGGACGACGGGTGCATTCGTGTCGGCAACCGTCGCTTCTCCCGCACGGACGACCAGGTGGCGGGAGCTCGAGCGGATGTCCACCCGGTGGTAGTTGTCGGCGGCGTGCCCCAGGATCCGCTCGTCCTCTTCGTAGAAGCTGTCCATGGTGCGCCATGCGAACGCGACCCGCCGGGCCAGCACCGACGCGTGCTTCGGCAGGTCCGTATGGATCCAGGCCGCCCGGCCGGCGCGACGATCGGGGCCGGCGACGGTGAACCACCGAGTGACGCCGAGGTCGCGATGGGTGGTTGTTCGGTCGACAGGGATGAGAACGCCCTCACCGATGTGCTCGATAGGGAAGTAGGCGACCGGGTAGTGGCCCGGTTCGTGGAGCAGGATCGCCTCTTCGCTGTCGGCGATCCACGTGTCGTCGAAACGGACCCGCAGGCGGCGGCGGGCCGGCTCCGCGAACAACAGCCGCTCGGGCAGGGGCCGATCGGTGAGGAAGCGCCCGACCGCGCCCGGGGCGAGAGGTCCTTGCTGCCAGGACAGCCCCATGTCGCTCAGCCCCCGGCCACGTCGAACGCCGACCGCATCAGCTGGTCGGCGAGCTCGGCGATGGTGTCGGCCTCTTCTTCTAGGGCGAAGTGTCCGGTGTCGAGCAGCACGACGTTCGCGTCGGGCACGTCCTTGCGATACGCCTCGGCGCCGGAGCCGGTGAAGAACGGGTCGTTCTTGCCCCAGGCGGCAACAATCTTGGGTTGGCGGCGGGCCAGCCACGCCTGCCAGTCCGGGTAGCGCGGCGGGTTGTTCTGGTAGTCCCAGAGCAGCGCCTTCATGTAATCGGCGCGGCCGGGTCGGTCGAGGACGAGTTGGTCGGCCAGGGCCTGCTCGGGGTCGACGAGTTCGGGATCGCGGGCACCGGCCAGCCACTGCATCTTCGTTCCCTCAAGGCTGACGAATCCGTCGACGGCCGCCTGGCCGGCTTCCCGGTCACTCCACCACTCGGCCAGGGCGGCGACGCCGGGCCCGAATCCGTCGACGTAGGTGTTGCCGCTCTGGACGAGGAGCGCGCGCACCCGCTGGTCG
>JAKBAX010000136.1 GCA_021808785.1 Actinomycetes bacterium
CCTCATCGCCCTGGCCGACCTCAGAGTCTGGGCGTCCGGGCCCCCGCGGGCCGCCGCCCCCGTCCCGGCAGGCGTCGCACCCGTCGGCGACGGCGGCCCGCAACGGCTGCTGCTCACCGTCCCCCAAGCCGCCGCCGCGCTCGGCATCGGCCGCACCATGACCTACCAGCTCATCCGCCAAGGCCAGCTCGAAACCGTCCACGTCGGCCGCTGCACCCGCATCCCGGCCGACACCCTCCGCCGCACCGTCACCCGGCTCCGGGCCGCCAACCCGACCCGCCCGGGCCGGCAGTCACCGTCGGCCGGTAGGCTCGACCCGGTCGGGGGCCACCACGAATCGCAGCTTTGCGCTGCCCGCACTGCGTAACCGGGCCCTTCGATCCGTGAGGGTTCCCAAGTGCCGTCGGTGCAGGCGCCCGCCGCCCTCGAGCTGGCGGAAGAACTCTCGGACACGAGCTGGGCCGCAACGGAGGAAGGCAGAGACGTCACAACCTGGCCTTAAGCTCCGACAACCGGGAGAGAGGTGGGCTGATGATCGTCGTCCGCAACACAAAAGCAGGTCGGCGCTACGAC
Organism: Actinomycetes bacterium; assembly: GCA_021808785.1. Taxonomy (GTDB): domain Bacteria; phylum Actinomycetota; class Acidimicrobiia; order Acidimicrobiales; family Palsa-688; genus JAKCDU01. Next base: position 574 of record JAKBAX010000136.1, read on the forward strand.
GTCCGCCTGCGAGATCCGGCCGGTCGGGTGTACACCCGAACCTTCAGCACCCGGCGCGAAGCTGAAACTTTCGCTGCCAGAGAGAAGGCCGACCGGTCACGAGGAGCGTGGGTGGATCCACGTCGAGGAGTGGTCAGCTTGCGAGACTGGTCGGTGCAGTGGTTGGCCCACCGGCCAGATCTGCGCGTCCGGACGGTCGAGCTGTACCAGGGTCTTCTCGATCGCCACATCCTTCCGGAGCTGGGCGACGCGGAACTGTCGAAGCTTTCCCCTTCGCAGGTGCGCTCGTGGCACGCACGACTCCAGGGAAAGACCGGGCCTGGCGCCGTCACCGCAGCGAAGGCCTACCGTCTGCTGCGAGCCATGATGCGAACCGCGGTTGCCGACGAAATCATCGTCCGAAACCCGTGCCAGGTCGAGCGGGCCGGCGTCGAGCGCTCACCCGAACGGCCCGTGGCCACAGTCGCCGAAGTGGCCGCCCTGGTGGACGCAATGACTCCCAGGTTCAAAGCCGTCGTCCTTCTCGCCGCCTGGTGTGGGCTTCGGAAAGGTGAGCTCCTCGGACTGCGGCGCGATGACTTCGACATGCTCCACGGCACCGTGCGAATCGAGCGCGCCATGCAACAGCTTCGCGACGGCACCCTCGTCGTCGGCCCGCCCAAGACCGAAGCTGGTCGGCGGATGATCGCCATCCCACCGCACATTGTCTCCGACATCGAAGACCACCTGGACAGCTTCGTCGCAGCCGAGGCCGACGCGCTGGTCTTCACCGGGGAGAAGGGCGGTCCGCTGCGGCCCCACGTCCTCCAGAAGGCATGGACCATGGCCAAGGCATCGACCGGACTGGCCCAGCTTCACCTCCACGATCTCCGTCACGCCGGCAACACCTGGGCGGCGGCGACAGGAGCGTCCACGAAGGAGCTCATGGCCCGCATGGGCCACGCCAACTCCGCCGCCGCTCTCCGCTACCAGCACGCCACCGCCGACCGTGACCGGGCGCTCGCCCAGGCCCTCTCGAAGCTGGCCGAGCCGGCCACCGTCCTGCCTATGCGCCGCCCGGCCGCCGACCGCATCGACGGCTAGTCGCCGGCGCCCCGCACGCCGCCGACGAATGCCCCGCCCCACCCGGCGGCCGCCATCGCGCGTCCCCGGGCTCGTCGCGCGCGATCGGCATCCTCCGCGCGATAGACGCGCGATGAACTTCCCCCCGGCGCGAATCAGGAGCCCCCGAAAGGGCTCCTGAACAGGACTTTTACCGAGAGCGAGCGACGGGAATCGAACCCGCGTTCTCAGCTTGGGAAGCTGATGTTCTGCCTCTGAACTACGCTCGCCAGAGGTGGACAATGTAGCGGAGCCGATCAACCGGCGCCGTTCGTGGAACTGTCCTCGTGCACGACGACCTGCGGCTCTGGCGTCTTGAACATGGCGAGCAGCTCCACCGGTATCGGGAAGATGAGGGTGGAGTTCCTCTCGGTGGCTACCTCGGCGAGGGTCTGGAGGGTGCGCAGCTGCATGGCGCCGGGGCTGGCGGCCAGCCGGTCGGCAGCTGCCGACAGCTCCTCGCTGGCCTGCAACTCGCCCGATGCGGCGATCACTTTGGCCCGCCGTTCCCGCTCCGCCTCGGCCTGGCGAGCCATGGCCCTCAACAACTCGGGCGGCAGGGTGACATCGCGGATCTCCACCTGGCGCACCTCGACGCCCCACTCGGCGGTGCTGCGGGCGATGGTCGCCCGCAACTCGGAGTTCACGTCCTCCCGATGGGCCAGGAGGCTGTCGAGCTCGTAGCGTCCGATGATGGAGCGCAGGCTGGTCATGGCGATCCGCTGGCTGGCGAAGCGGAAGTTGTCAACCCCGATGACGGCCCGGATGGGGTCGACCACCTGGAAGTAGACCACCGCGTCGACCGCGATCGTGACGTTGTCCTGAGTGATCACCGACTGGGATGGGATGTCCACCACCTCTACCCGCAGGTTGACCCGCACCACCCGGTGCATGATGGGGAGCTTGAAGATGACGCCGGGACCCCGCGCTTCTCCTCTGACCCGCCCGAAGCGGAAGAAGACGGCCCGCTGGTACTCGGGGATGATCGAAAGCACACTACGAGCCAACACCAACGGGGAGTCCGGCACAATGGCAACCCTTGGGTGCCGGGCTACCGACCGGACCGCATGTCCGATTCGCGCCCTCCTGCGACGCAGTTTCGTGCTCGAACCAGCCGAAGCCGCTATCTGTCCTGACTGTCGGGACAATCTTGCGTGGCAGGGCCGGACTAGCGATGTTAAGCTTCCCCAACCGAAGATTTCGACGGGGCAAGATCAAGTACCTATTCCTGTCTGTCTCTGATGAGGCACGCCGGAGTATGGTGAAGCACCTGGAGTGGGAACCCGCCACCTACTCCAGGAGAGCGGTTCCGAGATCCGCCGCTTGGGCCGCTCCGCCAATGGCGCCCCTTTTGGGGCGCCATTGGTGTTTCTAGGCTCAGATCGACAAGACTGGCAGGCTCACTGCCAGCTCCGCTGTGGCGCGGGTCCGATCGACTTTGGGCTGCCCCGAGGTCCTGGTGGAGATGGGCTACGGCCGGGACGAGATCGCCGGGCGGCGCCGAGACGGGGCATGCTCGGGGCGGCCGGGGCGGCGGCGCTGACGCAACCTCAGCGCGCCACCCGCCGGTAGCGGGCCAGAGCCTCTTCCCGCTCCACGGCATGGTCCACGATCGGGGGCGGGTAGTCAACCGAGTCGAACAGTGTGTCGCCCGCCTTCCATGGTTCGTGGACCACGGTGCTGTCCACCGACGCCAGCTCGGGCACCCAGCGCCGCACGTAGGCCCCGTCGGGATCGAACTTGCGGCCCTGCGTGACCGGGTTGAACACCCGGAAGAATGGCGCCGCGTCCGTGCCCGAGCCGGCCACCCACTGCCAATTGAGCTGGTTGGAGGCCAGGTCGCCGTCGACCAGCTGCTCCATGAACCACCTGGCCCCCCGACCCCAGTCCACGTGCAGGTCCTTGACCAAGAAGGAGGCGACGATCATTCGCACCCGGTTGTGCATCCACCCCTCGTGGCGCAGCTGGCGCATCCCCGCGTCCACGATCGGGTACCCCGTCCGGCCATTGCGCCAAGCCTCCAGACGCTCGTCGGCACCTCGGCCGGTGTCCACCGGGAAGGCCCGCCACTCGGGGCGGTAGGCCCGCCGGGCCGCATCGGGCCGGTGGTGCAGCACGTCGGCGTAGAACTCCCGCCAGCACAACTCGGTCGCAAAGGTGTCGTGTCCGGGCCGGCCCGCCTCGAGGCGGTCGAGCACCTGCCTCGGGTGCAGGCACCCGAAGCGCAGGTAGGGGGACAGCCGCGACGTGCGGTCCATGTCCGGGCGGTCCCGCTCGTGCCGGTACCCTGCCGCGCCCGCCCGCAGGAAAGTGTCGAGCCGTCTGTGAGCGGCACCCTCACCGGGCTCGGGCAGCGAGGCGGCCGCGGCCGCCGGAAGTCGAGGGACCTGGTCGTGCAGACCGGCCCGGTCCAGGCACCCCAGCCGGGGACGACGCATAGGGGCATCCCAGCCGTGTGTCCGCCAGGCCCGGGCGAAGGGGGTGAACACCTGGAACGGGGAACCCCCGGTGGTCAAGAGGCTCCCCGGGCTCACCGCGTACGGGGAATCCAAGGCGATCAGCTCGGTCCCCTCGCCCAGCGCGGCCGACACCTCGGTGTCCCGGCGGGTGCCGTAGGGACCGAAGTCTCTGGTCACCACCACGGCTTCCGCCCCGATATGTCGGGCCACCTCGGGGATGGTCCGCGACGGCGGCCCGCTCCGTATAACCAACCGTCCGCCGAGCGATGCGCCGAGGGCGTCCACGCAGCCCGAGAGGAAAGAGAGACGGTTGGCACCCGAGGGTCCGATCAGGTGCGGGTCCCATACGTACAGGGGAACGACCCGCTCGAAGCGACTCGAGGCCGCCGATAGGGCGGGATGGTCGCTCAGCCGCAGGTCCCTACGGAACCAGAGGATGGCGGTACCCGCTCTTCTGGCGCCGGACGAGGTCACCATCGAAGAGAATTTAGCACTAAAATGATCCTCATGGAGCCGGCTGAAGCGACGGTGGAGGCGCTCACCATCGAGCAGGCGGCCCACCACCTGGGCGTGCACTACATGACCGTGTACCGCTACATCCGCACCGGCCGGCTCCCGGCCGAGTACCGGGACGGGCGGTGGCACATCCACCCCGGCGATCTGGCCCAGGTGCAGAAAGGGGGTCGGCCCCGCCCGCCAGCCGATGGTCGGCCGGTGCGCCGGGGCCCGGCGACCGCCGGTTCGGGCGCCGAGCGGATGCTCGGGCGGCTGGTCACCGGGGACAGCGCCGGTGCCTGGCTGATCGCCGAGCAATCCCTCCTGGCGGGCGGCCCGGATGACGTGTACCTGGGTGTCCTGGCGCCGTGCCTACGGACCATCGGGGACATGTGGGCCGATGGCCGTCTGACCGTGGCCGACGAGCACCGGGCCACGGTGCTGGCCCTCGGCATCGTGGGACGATTGGGCCCCCTCTTCGGGCGGCGGGGGCGACGGCGGCCCGGCCAGGTGCTGCTGGCCGGCGTGGAGGGCGATCCCCATGCCATCCCCGTGATCATGGTCTCGGACCTGCTGCGGGCAGACGGCTACGAGGTCGTGCAGCTCGGGGCCGACGTCCCGCTCGACACCCTCGTCGCGTCGGCCGCTTCGCGGGCCCAGCTTCTGGCGATCGGCCTGAGCGCCGGCACCACCCGGACCCTGGAACGGGCCGGGAAGGCCGTCGCCGGGCTCCACCACGCCCGACCCGGTGTGCCGGTGTTCCTGGGCGGACCGGCAGTACCGGACGAGGCGGCGGCGCGAGCCGTCGGTGCCGACGGTTGGGCGGCCGACGCGGCCGGGGCCGTGGAGCTGATCCGCCAATGCGGGACCGGCCGGTGACGCGCCAGCCCATCGCCGTCATCGGGTCGGGGGTGGCCGGCCTGACTGCGGCCCACCTGCTGCAGCAGGACCACGACGTCACCCTCTTCGAGGCCGACAGCCGCCTGGGTGGGCACGCTCACACCCACGAGCACATCGCGGCCGGGACCGGATCGATCCGGGTGGACAGCGGCTTCATCGTCCACAACCGGGTGACGTACCCAAACCTGCTCCGCCTCTTCGAGCGGCTGGGGGTGTCGACCGAGCCCACTTCGATGAGCATGTCGGTGCGCTGCGAGGGGTGCGGGCTCGAGTACGCCGGCGCCCTCGGGCTCCGGGGGCTGTTCGCCCGGCCCCGATCGGCGGTCAGCCCGGCGTTCTGGCGCATGCTCTTGGAGGTCCACCGCTTCCATCGCCAGGCCCGCGCCGTGCTGGCCGGCCAGGACCCCTCGTCGGGGCTGACAACCCTGGGTGGGTTCCTCGAAGCCGGCGGCTACTCCGCTTACTTCGTCAGCCACTTCATGATTCCGGTCGTCTCCGCCGTCTGGTCGACTGCGCCCCGGACGGCCCTGCTGTACCCGGCCCGGTACCTTTTTTCCTTCCTGGAGCACCACGGCATGCTCTCGGTCAGGGGCTCCCACCAGTGGTACACCGTGTCAGGGGGGTCGAGGACCTATGTCGAGGCCATCGCGGCCGGGCTGAGCGCAGTCCGGCTGTCCACTCCGGTGGACTCGCTGATCCGGCGGGGCGACGGATCGGGGGTGGAGATCGTGACCTCCTCCGGCACCGAGACCTTCCGGCGGGTGGTGGTGGCCACCCACCCCGATACCGCGCTCCGGTTCCTGGCCGACGCCAGCCCGTCCGAGAAGGACGTGCTCGGGGCGTTCCGCTACAGCCGCAACGAGACGGTCCTGCACCAAGACGACGGCGTGCTGCCGGTCCGGCCGGCGGCCCGGGCGGCATGGAATTACCTGCTGCCAGCCTGCGGGCAAGGGGTCGACCGGGATGCCGAGCAGGTGGTCGTCTCCTACGACATGAACCGGCTACAGCACCTGCCGGGCCCCGATCCGTATGTGGTGACCCTCAACTCCACCGACTTGATCGACCCGGATCGGGTACTGGCCCGCATGGTCTACGACCACCCGATCTACACCCCGCAGTCGGTCGAGGCCCAGGCCCGCCTGCCGGAGCTCAACACCGACGTGACCGCCTTCGCCGGTGCCTACCACGGCTGGGGATTCCACGAGGACGGCTGCCGGGCCGGCGTTGCCGCAGCAGCACGGTTCGGGGCGGCCTGGTGATCGAAGCCCGATCGACCGCCGGCACAGGACCGATGTCGTTGGACGCCGAGTTGTACGAGGTCACCATCGGCCATGTGCGCCGGGCCCCGGTGACCCACACCTTCGGGTACCGCAGCTACATGTGGTTGTTCGACCCGGACCGCCCGCCCCGTCCGGGCCGGCTGCTCGGCGCCCTGGCCGGCTACCGAGGCGACGACCACCTCGACATCCGCTCCGAGCTGACCGCGGCCGGCATCGAAGCAGACCGGATGCTGGTACTGACCAACTTGCGGGTGCTCGGCTACGTGTTCAACCCCATCAGCGTCTACTGGTGCTACGACCGGGCCAGGCGGCTGGTGGCACATGTGGCCGAGGTCCACAACACATACGGCGGCCGCCACGCTTACGTACTACCTGCGAACGGTTACAAGGAGCACTCCGTGAGCAAGGCCATGTACGTTTCGCCCTTCTACCCGGTGGACGGCAGCTACCGGATCGCCGTCAGCGATCCGGGCCCGACCATCTCTGTGTCGGTCGCCCTGGAGCGGCCCGGTGACCAGCCGTTCCGGGCCCGGCTGAGCGGCCGGAGGGTGCCCTCGTCGGCCGCCCATCTGGTCCGCCAGGCCTTCCGCTACCCCGCCGCTCCGCTGCGCGGCCGGCTGCTGATCCAGTACCAGGGCCTACGGCTCTGGCGTAGAGGTGTGGAGGTGCACCCGAGGTGACCCTGCTCGAGCGTCCGGTCCGGGCTCAGCCCGAGTACGACCGCTGGCCGGCCATGAAGCCGCCCGATCCGGCCCCGGCGCGGGCCGCGGTGGCCCGGGCCCTGCTCCACCGGGTGGCCCGGCGGACCGGTGTCCGCATCGAATTCCCGGGTGGCCGGATGGTGGGCCGGGCCGGCGGGCCCTTGATGCGGGTGCATCGACCCGAGGAGTTCTTGGCCCGGGTTGGCCGCGACGGCAAGATCGGTTTCGGCGAGGCGTACATGGCCGGCGCCTGGGACAGCGCCGGGGATCTGGCCCAGCTGCTCGAGCCGATGGCGCGGCACCTGCGCACCCTGGTGCCGCCGTCGTTGCAGTGGGTCAGGCGCTTCTACGAGCCCCGGCCGCCGGCCGACGAGGACAACGATCCCACGGGCTCGCGCCGCAACATCTCGCGCCACTACGACCTGTCCAACGAGCTGTTCGCGCTCTTCCTCGATGACGGCATGACCTACTCGGCGGCTCTGTTCGACCAGCCCGACGAGCCACTCGAGGTGGCGCAGGCCCGCAAGGTCGACCGGCTCCTCGACGCGGCCCGGGTCGGCCCGGGCTCCCGGATCCTGGAGATCGGCACCGGCTGGGGGGAGCTGGCCCTGCGGGCGGCGCGGCGCGGCGCGGCGGTGACCACGCTGACCCTGTCGGGCGAGCAAGCCGCCCTGGCCCGCCACCGGATCGACGAGGCCGGGCTCGGGGACTCGGTGGAGGTCCGGGTGGAGGACTACCGCCAGTCGGTCGGGCGCTACGACGCGGTGGTCAGTGTCGAGATGATCGAGGCGGTGGGCGAGCGGTGGTGGCCGACCTATTTCCAGACCCTCGAGGACCGGCTGGTCCCGGGGGGACGGGTCGCTCTCCAGTCCATCCTGATGCGCCACGACGACATGGTGGCGGCCCGCAACTCATGGACGTGGATCCACAAGTACATCTTCCCGGGAGGCATCATCCCCTCGGTCGAGGCCCTGGAGCGGGCGGTGGGTGAGCACACCTCGCTCCGAGTGCTCGAGCGCCACCACTTCGGCGCCTCGTACGCGGAGACGCTGCGGCGGTGGAGGCAACGTTTCGGGGATCGGGAGCCGGAGGTGAGCGGGCTCGGTTTCGACCGGGTGTTCCGGCGGATGTGGGAGTTCTACCTGGCCTACTCGGAGGCCGGCTTCCGCTCCGGCTACCTCGACGTGGCCCAGCTGGTGCTGGCCCGGGGAGGCAGCAGGTGACGGGCTCGGCCGAGGCGGTGGTCGGCTACCTGGCCGAGTTGTACGGCCGACGGCTGCCGGTGCGGGTCCGCATGTGGGACGGGAGCACGGCCGGCCCCTCCGACGGGGTGGCCATCACGCTGCGATCCCCGGAGGCCCTGCGGTATGTGTTGTGGCGCCCGGGCGAGCTCGGCGTGGCCCGGGCCTATGTCACCGGCAGCCTCGACGTCGACGGAGACCTCTACGACGGTCTGCGCCGGGTCCGACACGCCCTGGGCCGGCACCGACCGAGGATCACCCCACGCCTGGCCGCCACCGGGCTCCGCCTGATCCGCGGGCTGGGTGCTACCGGTACCCCGCCCCCGGTCCCCGAGTCCGAAGCCCGGCCCCGGGGGCGGCGGCACAGCCCGGCCCGCGATGCCCAGGTGATAAGCCACCACTACGATTTGTCCAACGAGTTCTACGCCCTCCTGCTCGATCCGTCCATGGCCTATTCATGCGGCTACTGGACCTCTGACGACAGCTCCTACGGCGTGGCCGACGCCCAGCGGCACAAGCTGGACCTCATCTGCCGAAAACTGGATCTGCGTCCCGGCAGCCGCCTGCTCGACATCGGGTGCGGGTGGGGTTCGCTCACCGTGCACGCGGCCAGGGAGTTCGGCGCATCGGTCACGGCGGTCACCGTGGCCACGGAGCAGCACTCCTTCGTAACCCGTCGCTTGGCCGACGAAGGACTGACCCACCTGGTCGACCTGCGCCTCAGCGACTACCGGGCGGTCCTGGCCCGGGCCGCCGGCGGATATGACGCCGTGGCTGCCGTGGAGATGGGCGAGCACGTCGGCGACGACCGGTACCCGGCCTTCGTGTCCGGGCTGCACCGGTCGCTGCAGCCCGAGGGCCGCTTGCTCCTGCAGGTGATGAGCCGCAGCCGGCGCCACCCGGGCGGCGGCCCGTTCATCGAGCGCTACATTGCGCCGGACATGCACATGCGCCCGCTCGCCGCCACCCTGGCTCTTCTGACCGCCGGCGGATTCGAAGTGCGCGACGTACATGCTCTGCGGGAGCACTACGCCCGTACCATACGGGCCTGGCACATCGAGTTGGAGAGGCGATGGGACGAGGTGGTCGCCATGATCGGTGAGGAGCGAGCCCGGGTGTGGCGCCTGTACCTCGCCGGTGGATCGCTCAGCTTCGAGGACGGCCGGATGGGTGTGGACCAGATCCTGGCCGTACGCACCGGTCCCGGCGGCACCAGTGGGCTGGAGCCGACCCGGGTCGGCTGGGACCAGCTCCGCCCGGCGGCCGCCGGACACGGCCCCACGGCCGCCGCCGGACACGGCCCCACGGCTGCCGGAGGACACGGCCCCACGGCCGCCGGAGGACACGGCCCCACCTGCACCGGCGGTGCGGCCGCCCGGACCGGCGACGGGGCCATGCCGCCTCGCCGTTGAGCGACTTCGCGACCCACTGGTTCCTGACCGGCCTGGCCCTCACAGCCGGCGCCGGCGTGGCCCTCTTCCTGGTCACCTTCGTCGTGGCCCGAACGGTCGGGCGCTGGAACGTGGTCGACATTACGTGGGGGCTCTCCTTCGCAGTGATGGCGGCCACCGCCTTCGCCTGGTCGGCCGAGGAGCCGGGGGGCAATACCGTCCGGCGGGTCCTGGTGCTGGTGCTGACCGCGACCTGGGGTCTGCGCCTGGCGGCCTTCATCGGGTGGCGCAGCCGCGGCCAGGGGGAGGACCCCCGCTACGTCGAGATGTTCGAGCGGGCGGGCAGGTCGCCGACGTGGTTCGCCCTCCGGCTGGTGTTCGTCCCCCAGGCCCTCATCGCCTGGTTCGTGTCGATGCCGGTGCAGATGGCCATGTACGAGCGGGCCGGCGTCGGGCCGCTCGTCTGGCTCGGCGCCGCCCTGTGGGTGATCGGGGTGTTCTTCGAGGCGGTCGGCGACGCCCAGATGTCCCGGTTCCGCGCCGATCCGGCCAACCGGGGGCTGGTCATGGACCGGGGTCTGTGGCGCTACACCCGCCACCCCAACTATTTCGGCGACGCTGCGGTCTGGTGCGGCCTCTACCT
>JAKBAX010000137.1 GCA_021808785.1 Actinomycetes bacterium
TACGCCGCGTGGGCGAGGTCGGGGAAGCGCTCTTCCCACGCTTCCCGTACACGCCGCGGCAGCCAGAGGCGCGACCATACGCCGGCCAGGATCTCCCCGTTGACGTACCGGCCCAGTTCCTCAGTCGTGGAGGCCTCTTGGAGGACGAACTCGTAGACGACCCGACGATCGGCATCGCGTCCCATGTCGTAGTTCCGCTTCGGGCCCCAGTCGATGCTGATCGGCAGCTCGATCACGCCGGATGTGGGTCCGGTCAGATCGGCCAGCCGGGCCGGCGGGTCCGGGTAGGGACGGTGGTCGCCGTAATGGCGGCTGGAGGTCGCGGCCGGGTCGGTGCTGGCCATGTCTCCAGTGTGCCGGACCGCACCACGGTTGCCGTGCCATTCATCCCCATGGGAGGGTGGCAGCCTGGGAGAGATCGCGCACGGATCGCGCACGCCGGGTCCCCGACCCCTCGGCTGGCCACCACCCATTGGCCAAAAGGAGCCTCTGAACAGCCCCTTTGTGAGCACCCCCAACGGGATTCGAACCCGTGCTGCCGCCTTGAAAGGGCGGTGTCCTAGGCCGCTAGACGATGGGGGCGGGAACGACGAAGCGTACCCGCCCTGGCGGCCCGGCGTGAGTAGGTCGGCCGGGTCACGACAGGTCCCAGACCGTACCGTCGGGGGTGTCGCGCACTTCGATACCGGCCGCGACGAGAGCGTCGCGAATGCGATCTGCGTCGGAGAAGCGCCGACCGCCCCTGGCCGCGGCCCGCTCGGCGAGGAGGGCGTCGACGTATGGGCCCACCACCTCCTTCGGGTCACGGGCCCCGGTCCGCGCCAGGTCACCCAGGCGGGAGATCATCCGCCGCATGGCGGCCCGGCCCCGGGGGGCGGCGTCGGACTGGGTGGTGTCGCCCGACCAGGCCGTCAGGACGTCGTCCAACTCGAGCATGGCCCGCACCGCCCCGTCGACGTCCGCGGCGGCGACGCATCCGTCGAATTCAGCTTCCAGGCGACGGATCTCCGAGTGCAGGGCGGTCGGCGCCGGAGCCGCATCCCGTGCACCTGAGGGACCCGGCGAGCCGTCTCGGACCGGTCCCGAGGCCCGTCCCCGACCCGAGAAGGCCAGCTCCACCAACTCCGCGATGGGCAGTTCCCGACCGCTCTCTAGCACTGACGACCGGCCCGCCCGGCGGACCGTCACCACACCGTTACCGACCACGGTGGCCCGGCCCGCGTCCAGGTCGAAGATGCACCCGGTGTGCTCGTCCACCCCGAGGACCCAGCCGTCGGGTCCCATCTGCTCCTCCAGCCGGGCCAGGCGAGGCTCCCCCAGATAACAGAACCGCGTGTCGTGGTGCCCGCCCTCGGCATTGTCGTAGTGGGGGATCACGGCTACCTCCGGCCCGAGGAACCCGATCAGGCCGAGGCCCTCCTCCCAGACCGGGTCGGCTCCCACCTTGTAGATCTCGTACACCGGTACCGTGTACCGGCCGAGAGTCAGAGCGGCGGCACTGGCGAATACCACGCACCCCCGGTGGGCCAGCTTGTCGGCGAGCAGGTCCGGTAGCTCGGTACCACGCCACTGTCGTAGCGCATAGGTCGGGCTGCCCGGGCCGGCGAACACCCACCGGGCGGCCGCCACCTCGGCCAGCGCGGCGGCCCGCAGCACCGGGTCGCTGTCGCGGTGGCGCAGTCCGGCTACTTCCACCGGGCGGCCCACGCTGGCCGCGAAATAGTCGACCGCCCGGGCCGAGATGTCGTCGGCGTTGGCCTGGAAGCCGTAGGGGGTGTCGAGCAGCACCGCGGGAACGGGGGGCGGCCCCAGCCGGTCGAACAGCTGGCGGTGCGCCTTGATCATGGTCGGGGCCGTCTCGCCCGACCCCATGATGGCGAGGAGCCGGGTCAAGCCCGCCCCTCGCCGTCGCCACGAGCGCAGAGGTCGTGGATCAACGCCGCCACCGCGGCCGGGTGCTGGGCGTGGAGGTCGTGATCGCCGGGTATCCAGTGCACGTGGGCCCAGGACCCGAGCGCCGAGGCGGCGGCGGCCACCTCGTCGCGCTTGCCGGCCATCCACCGTTGATTGGACCGGTCCTCGGCCATGACGAGCGCCGTGGGTATCGTCACGTCCGGGTACAGCTCGCGTGGGTGGTGCTGCCAGAGATGGCGCAGGATCTGCATGTGGTGGTCCCGCGACAGCCAGGGCCGGACCGTGCCGTCCCCGAGCACCTCCATGTTGGCCAGGGTCCCCTGGATCCCCTCCTCCGGCCAGTCCGGGTGGTTACCCCGGACCCAACCCTCGACCTGGGTGAATGGGGTGCCGGTGAGCGGCGGCGGGGCCAGGGCCGCCTCGCAGGTCGGCCAGTCGGCGAAGCGGGCGGAGAGCTCGATGGTCCCGCCGTCCACCAGCACCACGCCGCTCGCCACGCCGGGGTGGTGGGCGGCCAGATCCAGCACCACGTTGCCGCCCCAGGACTGGCCGGCCAGCACCGGGGCCCGATCCAGCCACCCGAGCCGGGTGATCAACCGCTCCAGATCCCGGGTGAGGGTGGGAAAGTCGTAACCGTGGTCCGGCTTGGACGACAGGCCGTGGCCCCGCTGATCCACCGCCAGCACCGGGTGACCCCGGGAGGCCAGGTCGGCACCGACGCCGTCCCACAGGCGGGCGTTGGATGCCAGGCCGTGGACCAGAAGCACCGGGGTCAGGTCGCCGGCCAGGCTCCACGGGACGGCCGAGAGCATGACGCCCTCGTCCACGACCTCGGCCAGGCGGGGTGGGGTCCCCATCAGGCCTGCCGGTCGGGGCCGGCCGACTCCGGGGTGATGGCGATGATCACCCGCCGGTCGCGCTCCATGGCCCGGCGGTAGTCGTCCCAGTCGGGGTGCTCCCCGGAGATCTGGCGGTAGAGGTCCTCGAGACCGGGCATGGCCTCGGGCAGGTCGATGATCCGGGCCCGCCCGCTCAGGCGCACCCAGGGCCCGAAGTACTGGTCCGTGAAGGCGCACAGCACCGCCCTCGGGTCGGCTCTCAGGTTGCGGACCTTGTAGGCCCGGTCCCGGCTCGAGATCACTACCCGGCCGGCCCCGTCGACGCCGTGGACGACCGGCGAGGGGTTGGGCTCGCCGTCCCGGCGGCGGGTGATCAGGACCGATCGGTGGTGCTGTCGCAGGTAGTCGAGGGCTGGCGCGGTGTCCATATCCCAAGTCTGCCGGGCGCCGGGCCCGAAGCGGGCCGGGGTCGGTCTCCTCGTCGCGAGTCATGACGGCGTCTCAGACGCGCCTGGCCAGAGCGTCCACCGTCTCCTCCAGGAGCCAGCTGAGCCACTGGTAGGCGGACTCCTCGGCCGACTCCGGCGGGCGCGGCTCGTCGTCCTCGCTCACCTCGAGGTAGGTGCCCAGGGCCAGGCGGAGGCTGTTGATGGACCTCGACCAGGCCAGCACCTGATCTTCGGTGAGCTTCTTCTCGGCCGCGGTGTCCATCACCGTCTGGCACTCCGCCCGGCGCCGCTCGACCAGGTCCTCCATCATCAGCCGCCGGTACTCGTCCTGGCGCTCCACGTCGCCCGGGTCGCTGTAGGCCGGAGGGAAGAGGCGGTAGAGGATCGGCGCCCCCGGGTCGTCGAGCAGGGCGAGGAACTGCTGCATCAGCTCGTTCAGGATCCGGCGGAAATCGTCGTCCAGGTTGACCCGGTAGACACCCGCCCTGTCGTCCCAGCGCAGCACGTGGCGATCGAACAGCGCGCTCAGCTGTCATGCTCCATGGTCGCCCACAGCCCGTGCTCGTGGAGGCGGAACACGTCCATCTCGGCTTTCTCCCGGGCCCCGTGGGAGACCACCGCCTTTCCCTTCAAGTGGACGTCGAGCATCAGCGCGTGGGCCCGGTCCTTGCTGTAGCCGAACAGCTTCTGGAAGACGAACCTGACGTAGGTCATGGTGTTGATCGGGTCGTTCCAGACCAGCACCTTCCACGGCCGGTCGACCTCGGTGGACTGTCCGAGGTCCGGCTCTCGGGTCTCGACCGGTGCGGTGCTCATGGAGAGGGGGCTCATGGTACGAGCGCGGCCGCCGGAGCCGCCTCGGTGGGCGCCGATGGCAGCAGGGCCCGTTCCCGGAGGCCGAAGTAGTAGTGGAGGGTGGCGATCACGAGGAGGCTGGCCCCGGCCACGTGGACGGCGACGATCCCGACCGGATCGCCGTCGAAGTACTGGGCGTATCCCACCGCCGCCTGGGCCACCAGGGCGACGAGCATGAGCTCGGCCCGGTGCAGCACCGCCGCCGGCGCCCCCGAACGGACCAGGCTCCACATCATCACCAAGGTGATGGCCAGGAAGATCTCCACCGAGGTCCCGTGGATCTGGGCCACCGCGTGGAGGGAGAGGTGGTAGCGGGGCGCGTCGGGAGCCCCGCCGTGGGGGCCGGTCGAGGTGACGATGGTGCCGAGGGCGGCGACCACGGTGAGGGCCAGGAGGCAGAGGCGGGCCAGACCGATCTGGAGCGGTCCTACCAGGTTGCGGACCTCGGCCGGGCCGTCGGCCAGGCGGGCCCGCTCGTAGAGGATCACCGCTACTGCCAGGAAGGCCAGTCCCAGGAGAAAATGGATGCTCACCAGCACCGGGTTGAGCTTGGTGTAGACCACGATTGCGCCCAGCACCACCTCGGCGATCAGGCCGACCACCAGCCCGAACGAGAGCCGGCTGAGGTCGCGACGCCGGGGCCGGCGGCGGAGAGCGGCCACGAAGGCGCCGATCGAGGCGACCGTCACGACCGCGTTGATCAGGCGGTTCCCGAACTCCACCCAGGCGTGGTAGCGCATCGGCGCGACGACGCTGTTGGCGTCGCACTTGGGCCAGGTAGTGCAGCCCAGACCGGAGCCGGTGAGGCGCACGGCGGCGCCCGTTACGACCACCAGCACCAACGACACCACCGCGACCGCGGCGATACGACGGAAGGCCACAGGCGAAACGGTCCAGCGGTCCGGCACGGCGACAATGCTAGGGCGGACCCGCACCGGGCTCCCACCCGCCCCCTACCGCTTTGTCCAGAACCGGGAACCTGCCGTAAGGTTTCCCCCGATGTCAGTGGTTTCGGTGCGGCGTGAGGTCACCGCGACGCGCCGGCTGGCCGGTTTCGTGGCTCTCACCAAGCCCCGCATCATCGAGCTGCTCCTGGTCACGACCCTGCCGACCATGGTCGTGGCGGCGCGGGGGATGCCTCGGGTGACGCTCATGCTGGCCACCCTGGTGGGCGGCACGCTCGCGGCCGGCGGGGCCAACGCCATCAACATGGTCGTCGACCGCGACATCGACGCCGTCATGCACCGCACCCGCAAGCGGCCCCTGGTAACCGGTGTGGTGACGCCGGGACAGGCGCTGGTCTTCGCGGTGGCCCTCGAGGTGGCCGCCTTCGCCGAGCTGTGGAGCGCCGTCAACCTGCTCTCCGCGGTGCTGGCGGTCAGCGCCACGCTCTTCTACGTGTTCGTCTACACCCTCTGGTTGAAGCGGACTTCCCGCCAGAACATCGTGATCGGTGGCGCCGCCGGGGCCGTCCCCGTGCTGGTGGGCTGGGCGTCGGTCCGTGACACCGTGGGCTGGGCCCCGGTGGTGCTGTTCGCCCTTATGTTCCTCTGGACGCCGCCGCATTTTTGGGCCCTGGCCATCCGCTACCGCGAGGACTACCGGTCCGTGGACGTGCCCATGATGCCGGTGGTGGCCACCTTCGAGCGGACCGCGAAGCAGATATTCGGCTACACCGTGCTGGTCGCAGCCGTCTCGTTGCTCTTCGCCTGGACCGCGGGGATGGGCCCGCTCTACTGGGTGTCGGCCGCAGTGCTGGGCGGCGTCTTCCTCCGCTACTCCTGGCTGCTGTGGCGCGAGCCGACGGAGGCTCGGGCCATGAAGCTGTTCCACTGGTCGATCACGTACGTGACCCTGTTGTTCGTGGCCATGGCGGCCGATCAGCTGATCTTCCACTGAGCGGGGGCTACTCCCAGCGAAACAGCCGGGCCGCGACGGCCGGGGCGGCCACCGCCCAGACGGCGAGGACGATCCACGCCCGCACCGGGACCGACGAACCGGTGGTGAGAGCGCCGTGCAGCGCGTCTGAGAGGGCGCCCGACGGCAGAGCTCGGGCCACGTCTCGAAGCGCGGTGGGAAGTTTGGACAAAGGGAAGATCATGCCGCCGAGGAGCAGCAGCAGCAGGTAGAGGCCGTTGGCGGCGGCCAGGGTGACCTCGGCTCTCAGGCTGCCGGCCATCAACAGGCCGAGCCCGGCAAAGGCGCCAGTGGCCAGCAGGATGACCGGGACGGCCAGGCCCATCGGCCCCCCCGGTGACCAGCCGAGGGCCAGCCCGACCAGCACCAGGACGGCGACCTGCACCACCTCGACCACCGCGATGGATGCGATCTTGGCCGTGAGCAGCCGGCCCCGGCCGAGCGGGGTGGAACCGAGCCGCTTGAGCACGCCGTACTGGCGCTCGAAGCCGGTGGCGATGCCCAGGCTCACCATCGCGGTCGACATGACGGCCAGGGCGATCAGCCCCGGCGTCAGGAACTGGACCGGGTGGCGCACCCCGGGGGGCCTGGGCAGCACGTCGACCAAGGAGAAGAAGACGAGGAGCCCGACCGGGATGGCCAGGTTGAGCAGGACCGAGTCGCCCCGCCGGGCGGTCAGGCGCAGCTCGGCCCCCAGCTGGGACCGCCACGCCTTCACCTGTCCTCCTCCCCCGCGGTCAGCTGCAGGAACACCTCTTCCAGCCGCGAGCCGGTCCTCAGGTCACGCAACGGCAGGTTCCGGCCGGCCAGCCAGCTGGTGAGTCGGGCCACGGCGGCCGGATCGCCGGCTCGGGCGACGGTGTACTCGCCCGGACGGTCCTCGGTCACCTGGGCCTCCATCTCCTGCCCGAGGGCGACCGCGTCCAGCCCGGGCGGGGCACCGAAGCGGATGCGGGCCCCGCCCGGGTCGGCGGCAGCCAGCTCGGCTGCGGTGCCCGAGGCCACCACCCGGCCCCGGCTCATGATGACGATGCGGTCGGCGACGCGCTCCGCCTCCTCCAGCTCATGAGTGGTGAGCACCACGGTGACGCCGGCGGCGCGCAGGTCGGCGATTTGTCCTCTGATAGCCAGGCGGCCGCCCGGGTCGACGCCGGCGGTCGGCTCGTCGAGGAACACCACCTCCGGCCGGCCCACCAGGGCCAGCGCCATGGACAGGCGCTGCTGCTCCCCGCCCGACAGGCGCCGCCACGGCGTGGCGGCGACGCCCTCGAGGTCGAGGCGCGCCATCAGCTCCCCCGGATCGAGGGGGCGCTCGTAATAGGACGCGAAGAGGCGGAGCGCCTCGGCCGGCCCCATTCCGGGGTACACCCCGCCGCGCTGGAGCATCACGCCCATCCGCCCGGTCAGGGCCCGGTGGCCGCTGCGCTCCTGGGGATCGAGCCCGAGCACCCGGACCCGTCCGGCCGAGATGCGGCGGTACCCCTCGAGCGCCTCCACGGTGCTGGTCTTGCCGGCCCCGTTGCGACCCAGGAGCGCCACCACCTCGCCCGGGGCGGCGGCCAGGTCAGTCCGGTCAACCGCGGTCTTCGACCCGTAGCGGACGGTCAGCCCGGCGGCCTCTACGGCGGGTGGAGCGGTGGCCACGGGCTCTGGACCGTAGTAGCGGAAGGGGGGTGACGAGAAGTTGGCCCCAAATGTTCAATGATGTAGGGGTGCTGGAGGCCCGCAACCTCACGAAGCGCTACGGCGCCACCCTGGCGGTGGATGACCTCAGCTTCGATGTCAAACCGGGCATCGTGACCGGATTCCTCGGCCCGAACGGGGCCGGGAAGACGACCACGATGCGCATGATCCTCGGGCTGGACCGTCCGGATCGGGGGACGGTCACCATCGACGGTCACCCCTTCCGTGACGCCCCCGTCCCCCTTCGCGAGGTGGGCGCGCTATTGGACCCGAAAGCGTTCCACGGCGGCCGCTCCGCCTACAACCACCTCCTGTGCCTGGCCCAGAGCAACCACCTGCCGAGGTCGCGCGTCGATGAGGTACTGGCCACAGTCGGTCTGGAGACGGCGGCCCGGCGCCGGGCCCAGGCGTTCTCCCTCGGCATGGGCCAGCGCCTCGGCATCGCTGCGGCGCTGCTCGGCGATCCCAAGGTCTTGATGTTCGACGAGCCGGTCAACGGTCTGGATCCCGAGGGCATCGCCTGGGTCCGCCGGCTGATGCGGGACCTGGCCTCCCTGGGGCGCACCGTGTTCGTATCCAGCCACCTGATGAGCGAGATGGCTCTCACCGCTGATCACGTGATCGTCATCGGGCGGGGCCGCCTGATCCGCAACGAGAGCACCCGGGAGTTCATCGAGTCCAGCTCGCACGCCTCGGTGGTCGTGCGCAGCCCGGCCGCCGACCGGTTGGCGAGTCTCGTGGCCGAGAAGGGCGGCACGGCCACCGCGGACAATACCGGGGCCATGGTCGTAGTCGGCCTCGACGCCCCCCAGATAGGGGAGCTGGCGGCGGCGGCGGGCATCGTGCTCCACGAGTTGGCCCCGCAACGGGCCTCGCTCGAGCAGGCGTTCATGGAGCTGACCCAGGAGAGCGTGGAGTTCCATGCCAGCGGGCGGGTGGCCCAGTGACGGCCCCGACCCGGCCCTACCGCTTCGGGGACGTGATCCTCTCCGAGTGGACCAAGTTCCGCTCCGTCCGCTCCACGTACTGGACCTTCGCGGTGGCCATCGTGCTCGGGATCGGTCTGTCCGCCCTCGTGAGTGGCATCTCGGCCAACCACTACCACACCGATCCCACCATCCGCTTCGGCTGGAACCCGGTGCAGCGCAGCCTGCGCCCGGGTTGGTTCCTGGCCCAGCTGGCGTTCGCGGTGCTGGGCGTGATGACCGTCACCTCGGAGTACTCGACCGGGATGATCAGGACCAGCCTGGCCGCGGTGCCCAAGCGGACCCGGATGATCCTGGCCAAGATCCTGGTCTTCGGGGTGGCCGCCCTGATCGTCGGTGAGGGCATCGGCTTCGCCGCCTTCGCCCTCGGCCAGGCCCTGATCCACGGCGAGGCGCCGTCGGCCAGCCTCGGCCAGCACAACGTCCTGCGGGTGGTGGTCGGGACCGGGCTCTACCTGCTCTTCATGGGGTTGTTGGGCAGTGCCCTGGCCATCCTGTTGCGCCATGCGGCGGCGGGGATCGCGTTCGTAGTGGGGATCCTGTTCATCCTGCCCGGCATCGCCCAGGCCCTGCCGACCAGCTGGTCACAGCCCATCGAGAAGTACTGGCCGACCAATGCCGGCCAGCAGCTGATGGCCACCCATCGCGACCCCCACACCCTGCCGGCCTGGGCGGGTTTCGGGGAGTTCGCGGTGTTCGTGGTGATAGTGGCGGTCGTGGCGGTGATCCTCCTGGAACGGCGTGACGCCTGACGTGTGGCTGGTCCGCCACGGCGAGACGGAGTGGAGCCGGGACGGCCGCCACACCGGGCGGACAGATCTCCCCCTGACCGCCGAAGGGGAGGAGCAGGCCAGAGCCCTGGCTCCCTTCGTATCCGAGCTGGGCTTCGACCTGGTCCTGTGCAGCCCCCGGGCCCGGGCCCAGCGGACCGCCGAGCTGGCCGGACTCACCCCCTTCGAGGTGACCGAGGACCTGCAGGAGTGGGACTACGGGCGCTTCGAGGGCCGGACCACGGCCGACATCCACGACGAGCTGCCGGAGTGGTCCATCTGGAACGGGCCGTGGGACGGGGGCGAGACGGCCGAGCAGGTCCGCGCCCGGGCCGACCGGCTCATCCAGCGGGTGCGGGCGGCGAAGGCCCCCGGCCCGGCCGCGGTGGCCCGGGTGGTCCTGGTGGGGCACGGCCATTTCAGCCGGGTCACCGGCGCCCGGTGGGTCGGCGCTGCGGTGCCGGCCGGCCGCTGGCTGGCCTTCGACACGGCCAGCTGGTCGGCGCTCGGTTGGGACCGGGGCGTTCCCGTGCTCACCCACTGGAACGTGCCGGCCGGGCCGAAGAGCGGTCTGGCGCGGCGTTGACGGCCGGGGTGGGCCGGTTGCCCGCCGCTCGGGGGACCGGTGCGCCAGGATGGAGGGCGTGACCGTCCCGGACTGGCCGCCGCCCACCGCCCCGCCGGCGTGCTACGCCCACCCCGACCGGGTGGCCGGGTCGGTCTGTCGCCGCTGCGGGCGGCCCATCTGCCCCGAATGCATGCGGGAAGCGCCGGTCGGCTGGCAGTGCAGCACCTGTGTCCGCCACGACGCGCGCACCTCGCCGGTCACGCGGTGGCGCCCGAGCGGGGTCAATCGTCACGGGCGGCTGGGGAACTCCCGCCTGACCCCGGTCACAGTGGCCCTCATCGTGGTCAACGTGATCGCCTACGTCTATGAGCGCCAGCACCTCACCTACTCGTTCGAGGTGAAGTACTTCCTGGTGCCGATGCTGGTCCACCAGCACTGGTACGCCCTCATCACCTCGGCGTTCCTGCACGCCTCGGTGACCCACATCCTGCTCAACATGATCAGCCTGGCCATCGTCGGCCCGGCGGTGGAGGCCGAGATCGGGCCCGTCCGCTTCTTGATCCTGTACCTGATGTCGGCGCTCGGCGGGTCGGTCGGCTTCTACCTGCTGGCTCCCCAGAACGAGGCCGGGGTCGGGGCGTCGGGCGCCATCTTCGGCCTGATGGGGGCCTACTTCGTCGTGGCCCGGCTCCGGCGTTGGCCCACCCAGCAGATACTGGCCCTGCTGGTGATCAATGCCCTGTTCAGCTTCTCCGGCGGCATCGCCTGGCAGGACCACCT
>JAKBAX010000138.1 GCA_021808785.1 Actinomycetes bacterium
GGGAGGCGGCGGGCTCCCGGACGGGGGCGCCGGGACCGGGCCCGACGACCGCGGTCGGCGGTCCGGGGACCGGCGGGATCCGGTCGACTCGCCCTCGGCGGTCGCCTCGGTCACGGGCGCGGCGTCCTCGGCCGTTCCGGCCACCGACCGGCTGCGGCTCCGACCGCCCCGGCTCCCCCGGCGGCGGCGCTTCCTGGCCGCCCCGGTCTCGGCCGACCCGGCCGGCGCGTCTTCACCGCGTGTGGTGTCACCTTCCCCGGCCGACACCCCGCGCAACGGGGGCGGGGCCTCGTCGAGCGGGGGCGCGATGGCCCGCTCAGGGGCGGCGCCTCCCACCTCGGAGCCGGCGGTCCGGGGGCCGGAAAAATTGTTGTCCGACATGACAGAAATCCCTTCTCACGACGCACGCTCCATGGCGTGCGGCGCCTCCGTCGCGTCGTCCCGGGCCGCAAGGAGCGGCTCCTGGGGCGCGCCGTGGCGCTGAATCCATTGGCTGGTCCGGCGGACGTGGCGTTCCTCCAGACCGGGGCCGAGGGCGCTCAGCACCTCGGCCGGGCGGACCGCTCTGGGCGCGGCCGCCAACTCGGCCTCCAATACCACGCCGTCGAGCGAATCCCCCACTACTTCGAGGGCCAGGATACCGGGGCGCACGTCCTCGGTCACCTGGGTCCCCTTGCGGCTACGGGTCACCTCGAGCGTGGGCGCAGCCATCACCCCCGCCACCCGGGCCCGCATCTCCGCTTCGCCCACAGGCTCCTCCCCGTCGGCGGGGGCCGCGGTCCACCGCCATGAGCACGAGGTCACGTCCTCTTGCAGCGACGGGGTCCCGGGCTCGAGCACGGAGACCGCCGTGGCGTCCACCCCGACCGGCAGAGCCGCCGATAGGCGGTCGGCCAGACGGTCCAGATCGACGCCGGCCAGCCCGCGCAGCTCGACGTCGAGGAACTCGGCCACTGACTCGTGACCGGTGGGAAGAGCCAGCCCGAAGCTGACCTTGGGCCGCGGCGAGAAGCCCTCGCTGTAGGCGAGGGGCAGTTCGACCCGACGGAAGGCCCGCTCCCACATGCGGGCCACATCCCGGTGGCTGGTCCAGCGGATCTTGCCCACCTTGGCGAAGCGGATCCGAAGACGGACGCGGTCACTCACCGGCGACCCCCGCCCCCGCCTTGGGCCGCAGGAACACCGGGACCTCGGCCCCGGTGCTCAGATCCTGACCGGTCCCCTGACTGCCGCCGGCGGGGGCCACGTTCGAGGCCACCACGTGCTCGAGGCCATAGCCGGTGCAGGCCCCGCAGTCGTAACACGGCGTCCACCGGCAGTCCGGCGTGCCCGCCGCGGCCAGGGCGTCCTCCCACTCCTGCCACAGGAAGTCGTCGTGCAGGCCGGCCGATATATGGGCCCAGGGCAGCACCTCGTCGCGATCCCGGTCGCGATGCACGTACCACTCCAGCGACAGGCCGTGGCGGGCCATGGCCTCGGTCCAGAGATCGAGTGAGAAGTGCTCGCTCCACTCCTGGAACACTCCGCCGCGCCGCCACACCTCCTCGATCACCGCGCCCACCCGGCGGTCTCCCCGGCTGGCGATGCCCTCGGCCAGCGACGCCTTGGGGTCGTGCCAGCGCAGCTGGACGCCACGGTCACGCCTGGTGGCGTCACGCAGCAAGGCGATCCGGTGCTGCAGCTCCTCGGCGGTGGCCTGGCCGAACCATTGGAACGGGGTCTGGGGCTTGGGCACGAACCCACCCACCGACGCGGTTACCGACACCCCCTTCTGATGACGACGGCCGACGGCCACACAGTTGCGGGCCAGCTCGGCGATCCCGAGGGTGTCTTCGTCGGTTTCGGTGGGCAGCCCGGTGAGGAAGTACAGCTTGACCCGGCGCCAACCCTGGGAGAAGGCCGACTCCACCGCCCCGTAGAGGTCCTCCTCCCGTATCAACTTGTTGATGACCTGCCGCATCCGCCACGTGCCCGCCTCGGGGGCGAAGGTCAGGCCGGTCCGGCGGACCTTCTGGATCTGGCTGGCCACCCCGACCGTGAACGCGTCGACGCGAAGGCTGGGCAGGCTCACCGACACCTGACCACGGCAGGCCGGGTCGTCGATGATGCCCCGCACCGTCGAATCGATACCCGAGTAGTCGGCGCTCGACAGCGAGGTAAGGCTCACCTCGTCGTAGCCCGTGCGGGCCAGTCCGTCGGAGGCCATCTGCAGGACCTGCTCCGCCGGTCGCTCCCGGACCGGGCGGGTGATCATGCCGGCCTGACAGAAGCGGCAGCCCCGGGTGCAGCCCCGGAAGAGCTCCACATTGAGCCGGTCGTGGACCACCTCGGTCATCGGTACGAGCTGCCGCCGGGGATAGGGCCACGCGCCCAGATCGGCGATGGTCCGCTTCTCCACCCGCTCCGGGGTATCGGGGTAGAGAGGGGTGACGGCCGCGATGGCGGGGCCGTCGTAGGTCACCTCGTAACATGACGGAACGTACACGCCCGGGATGGTGGCCAGGTCCCGCAACAGGCGCTGGCGCGACCCCTCGGTCCGACCCCCCGCCTTCCACGACTCGATGGCGGCGGACACCTCACCCACCACCTCTTCCCCGTCGCCGATGACGAAGGCGTCGACGAAGTCGGCCAGCGGCTCGGGATTGAAGGTGCAGTGGCCGCCGGCCACCACGAGCGGGTGCTCCGGGCCCCGGCGGGCGCTGCGGACCGGCACTCCGGCCAGATCCACGCAATTGAGCAGGTTGGTGTAGACCAGCTCGGCCGACAGGTTGAACGCCAGCACGTCGAAGTCGCCCGCCGGCCGGTGGCTGTCGACGGAGAAGAGGGGCAGGCCCCGCCGGCGCATCTGCGCCTCCATGTCGATCCACGGCGAGTAGGTGCGCTCGGCCCGGGCCCCGGGCCGCTCGTTGAGGATCTCGTAGAGGATCTGCAGACCCTGGTTGGGCAGGCCCACCTCGTAGGCGTCGGGATAGATGAGCAGCCAGGAGACCCGCCCCTCGATCGGGCCCTCGGTCACCGCCCCGTCCTCGCAGCCGATGTACCGGGCCGGCTTCGCCACGCGGGCGAGAATCGGTTCGATCTGGGGCCAGAGGGACGTCATGTCCCTGTCCACTCTAGACCGGAAGGAAAAAGTTGACCCCCCGGTCACCTACGCGTCTCCTTTTGTCCGCCTGCTGGGCGGCTAAGAGAACTGTCGCATCCGCACCGAGAGCACCAATCCCACCCCCGCCAGCGTGGCGATGATCGAGCTACCACCATAGCTCATGAGAGGCAACGGGATACCGGCCACGGGCATGATGCCGATAGCCATACCGATGTTCTCGAAGACCTGGAAGGCGATCATGGCCAGCACGCCGACGCAGACCAGGGTCCCGAACAGATCCCGGGCCAGGCCGGCTCCTCGCCAGGTCCGCCAGATCACCACCGCGAACAGCATCAGCAGCACCGCCGAGCCCACCAGACCCAGCTGTTCGGCCACCGCGGTGAAGATGAAGTCGGTGCGTTGCTCGGGCACGTAGGACAGGTTGGTCTGGGTCCCCTTGAACAGACCCTGCCCGAACACCCCGCCATTGGAGTCGGCCACCTTGGCCTCGGCCACGTTGTACTCGTTGGCGCCGGCCGGGGTGGCCAGCAGTTTGGAGTTGGGCTGGGAGGGGGCGTTGGCGAAGGAGGTGAGGCGGGCCTGCTGGTAGCTCTTCAATATCCCGAAGTGGACCACGCCGACGGCCAGCACCACCGTCAGCGCGCCGAGGAGGGCCAGATGGCGGCCCGACGCCCCGGCGATCAGTAGCACCGCCACCAGCACCGCGGCCAGCACGAGGGCGCTGCCCAGGTCGGGCTGTTTGTAGATGAGCAGGAAGGGGATGCCGGCCAGCACCAGCACCGCGGCGAGGGCCCGCCCCGAAAGCC
Source organism: Actinomycetes bacterium (assembly GCA_021808785.1). Classification (GTDB taxonomy): domain Bacteria; phylum Actinomycetota; class Acidimicrobiia; order Acidimicrobiales; family Palsa-688; genus JAKCDU01. The sequence continues at coordinate 3,910 of JAKBAX010000138.1, forward strand.
GTCCCTTGGCCGCCGCGCAGTAGGCCGCCAGGGCCAGGATGAGCCCGATCTTGGCGAACTCCGACGGCTCCATCTGGTAGGACCCGACCTGGAACCAGGCCTGCGAGCCCTTGCTCTTGTGCCCCACCGCGTACACCGCGAGCAGCATCAGCACCGTGAACCCGTAGATGATCAGGGCCCAGTCCCGCAGCCGCCGGTAGTCGACGGCCGCCACCCCTACCATCACGGCCAGGCCGATGACGAGGAACACCGCCTGGCGCTTGAGGTAGTAGGTGGGGCTGATGCCGGCCGCCTGCAGCTGATCGCGGGTGGCGCTGTAGACCATGACGCACCCGAAGATCCCGATGAGGGCCATGGCCCCGGCCAGCACCACATCGAAGTGGCGCCACATCGAGGGAGCGTTGCCCTGGCGATGCCTGGGCTTCTCGCCGATCATCGGTTCCAGCCGCCTCTCCGCATCAGTTCTGTCCCCCCGAACCGGCACCGGTGTAGCTCACCGGTTGCAGGGGCTGGGCGAAGAGGGCGTCGTAGATCTCCCGCACGACCGGGGCCGCCACCGAGGCGCCGTAGCCGGCGTCCTCCATGAAAGCGTCCACCACGAACTGCGGCTTGATCGCGGGAGCGAAGGAGGTGAACACCGAGGTGTCCTGGCGGGGCGCGTTCACCTGGGCCGTCCCGGTCTTGCCGGCGATGTCCATGGCCTGGTTCTGCGGGTTGTCGAACACCGCGTAGGCGGTGCCCTTGGGGTTGTTGACCACTCCCTCGAAACCGGCGATCATCGACGCCCGCCAGTCGGGCCGGATCGGGACGGTGCCGTTCACCTTGGCCGCGAAGCGCTTCACGACCTGGCCGGTGGCCGTCTCGGCGTCTTTCGCCAGGATCGGGGCGTACTCGGTGCCGCCGTTGGCGAAGGTGGCGTAGGCGTTGGCCAGCTGGATCGGCGTGACCAGATCCTCGTCCTGGCCGATGGCCACCTGGTCGCTGTTGCCGGGGAACCACTGGGCCTGGGTGAACACCGCCGGGTGCTGCTGGTGGTCCTTCGAGTACGACTCCGGCGTCGGGATCTTGCCGGGCGCCTCGTTGGGCAGGTCGATGCCGGTCGGCTTCGAAAAGCCGAACTGGGCGGCCACTGTCTGAAGGGCGTCGGGACCGTAGAGGCGGTTGTTGGTGTAGCCGTACCAGAGGTCCAGGCCGATCTTGTTGAAGAAGTTGTCCGACGACACGGTGATGGCTTGGGGAAGGGTGATGGGCCCGTAGGCCTGACTGTTGTCGTTGTGGGCGGTCCAGTTGCCGACGGTGATGCTGCCGGTGTCGTCGAAGACGGTGCTCGGGCTGATGATCCCGTACTCGAGCCCGGCCAGCGCGGTGACCAGCTTGAACGTCGATCCTGGGGCGTACTGGCCCTGGATGGACCGGTCGAGCAGTGGGAAGCGGGGGTTGTCGAGCAGGGCGTTGTAAGCGACCTGGGAGATGCCGCCCACGAACTGCCTGGGGTCGTAGGTCGGATCGGTGGCGAGGGCCAACACCTGCCCGGTGGCCGGGTCCTCGACCACGGCCGAACCGGCGGGGGCGGTGTAGTTGCGCTTGGTCGCCTGGTCGAAGGTGGTCCGCGCCGCCGCCTCCCCCTGCTGCACGGCGGCCACCGCCACCGCTTGGATGTCGGCGTCGATGGTCAGGCGGATGTTGTCGCCGGGCACCGGCGCGGTGTAACTGAGCCGGCCGAGGACGTTGCCGCGCGAGTCGACCTGCACCTTCTCCACGCCGGGCGTGCCCCGCAGGTAGCTCTCGAACTCCTCCTCGATGCCGGACTGACCGATCTGGTCCCCCGCCTGGTAGCCCAGGCTCTTCATCTGGGCCAACTCGGTGCCGCTGATCTGACTGACGTACCCCAAGATGTTGGCGGCCGGCAGGGCCAGCGGGTTGTAGTGGCGGACCGACATGGATGTGGCCTGCACGCCGGGATACTGGGCCTGGTTCTCCTGGATGGCGAGGATCTCCTCGTCGGTGGCGTTGGTTTCGATGGGCACCGGGGCGTAGGGGCTGTACTGGTCGTTGTTGATGGAGCGGTCGATCTGCTCGACCGTCTTGCCCAAAAGGGCGGCCAGGCGGGCCACCATGGCCGGGTTCTGCAGGGCGATCTGGCGGTCGACCTCGATCACCGGCTCGTTGACGTTGTCGACGAGCACCCGGCCCTTGGAGTCGAGTACGAGGCCCCGGGGGGCGGGGATGTAGATACTGCGGATCCCGTTGTCGGCCGCCACCACCTGGGCCTGCGGCGAGTTGATCACCTGCAGGAACCACAGCCGGGCGAACAGGGCCGAGAAGAGGCAGGCGACTACCACCAAGAGGATGGCCAGGCGCAGTTGGGGGGAGGCTTGCTCGGGGTTGGTCAACGGTTCACTTGACGGTGGGGACGGCGGAGCGCGACGTGCGCCGAACGGGTGAGCCGACCCGCTCGGCGCCCGCCGAGCCCCGGGCCACCCAGGCGTAGACATAGCCGACCGGCAGAGCCAGGACGGCGTTCCAGAGGGACTCCACGATCATGACGCGGATGAGCCACGCCCGCCCGGCGCCCAGCAGCTGGGTCTGACCGAGAACGTCGCCCGCCCCGACGAAGAGCAGCACGCCGGCCGCGGTACCGATCAGGGCGGCGGCGGGCAGCAGCGACTTGCGCTCCTGGAGCACGCTGGTGCGCAGGGCGCCGATGGCGGCCCCGATCAGGCAGTAGGTGAGGGCCGACAGCCCCACCGGGGTGGCGGTCAGGAACATGTCGTAGAGGAGCCCGGCCCAGAACCCGACGAAGGCCCCTGACAGGGTGCCCCCGGTGAGCCCGGCGCAGATGACCACGAGGATCATGAAGTCCGGCGCCACGCCGGCGATGCGCAGATCGGATCCGAGGGTGGTCTCGACCAGGACCGCCACGATCAGCAGCACCGTCGTGCGCAGGCGGGCCCGGACCAGGTCGGTCACGGCCTCACCCTCGAGTCGACATCGAGGGTCGGGGTGGCCCGGCCGGCTCCCGTCTCGGGGCCGGTCACTGCTGCGGCGACCACAGCGCCACGTCCAGATAGGAGATCGAGGTGGGATCGACCACCGGCTGCAGATCGATCTCGGGCTCTATGGCTCCGGGGATCGTGACCACCTTGGATACCTTGCCCACCGGGATCCCCTTGGGGAAGCGCTCCATGGCCAGCCCCGATGTCACCACGATCTGACCGACCTGCTCCTGCGGGGGGCTGTGATCGGTGCTGACCACGTCCACCTTCATGGGCAGCAGCCGCCCGGCCCCGGCCGCCGAACCGGTGTTGCCCCCACTCAGGCTGACCCCCACCCGGAAGTTGGGATCGCTCACCAACTCGACGGTGGCGATACGACTGGATGTGCTGACGACCGTCCCGACCAGGCCCCCTGCGGCCAGCACCGGTTGGCCCACCGCGATGCCGGCATCGGTGCCCTTGTTGATGGTCACCGTGTTGTCGAAATTGGACGATCCGGCCTGGATGATCTGCACGGACGCGAACGGGATGCTGCCGAGCACCCCCTTGTCCAACTGGTAGTTGTGCAGGACCTGCTCGGCGTCCTGCTGCTCGGCCTGGGCCGTGGCGGCCTCGGACTGCTGCTGGGCCAGCTCCTGGCGCAGCCGCTCGTTCTCCCGCTTCAGGGACCCGTAGTCGAGCGCGCCGGTGAGGAAGTTGCCGATGGGGCGCAGGGCCGCGTGGGTGGCCCTCTGCAGTGGCGAGAAAGCGTCGGACACCTTGCTGCGGACCTCGCTCAGCACCCCCCCACCGTGACTGCGGGCGTCGATGGTGACGAAGGTCAGGGCCAGGAGCACGAGCACCACAATGATGTTGCGGGTGCGCGAGGAACGGCGATAGACGGCCAAGAGCGGCGGATACCCCTTGAGGTCTGGTCAGGCGGTTTACTTAAGGTTCGACTCGAGGTCGAGGGTTTGAGCTCAGCGGCTCTGGGTGGACATCAGCACGCCCTTGAGCACCTCGAACTCCTCGAGGCACTGGCCGCTGCCGATGGCCACGGAATGCAACGGATTGTCGGCGATCACGATCGGCATGCCGGTCTCCGACATCAGGCGGGCGCCGAGACCGTGGAGAAGGGCTCCCCCGCCGGTCAGGACGATGCCCTGCTCCATGATGTCGGCCGCCAACTCGGGGGGCGTCTTGTCCAGCGTGACCTTCACCGCGTCCACGATGGCAGACACGGGCTCCTCGATGGCCTCTCGGATCTCGTCGGTGGTGGTGACGATGGTCTTGGGGAGACCGGTGATCAGGTCCCGGCCCCGGATCTCGGCGTGCAGCTCCTCCTCGAGCGGGCAGGCCGAACCGAGGGCGATCTTGATCTCCTCCGCAGTGCGCTCGCCCAGGGCCAGGCTGTACTCCTTCTTGATGAACTGGATGATGGCCTCATCGAGCTCGTCGCCACCGATGCGCACCGACTGGCTGGTCACGATGCCGCCGAGGGAGATCACCGCCACCTCGGTGGTGCCGCCCCCGATGTCGACCACCATGTTGCCGGTCGGCTCGTGGACCGGCAGCCCGGCGCCGATGGCGGCCGCCATAGGCTCCTCGATGATGAAGGCCGGCTTGCGGGCGCCGGCCGACTCGGCCGCCTCCTGCACCGCCCTCTGCTCCACGCCGGTGATGCCCGACGGGACGCAGATCACCATGCGGGGCTTGGCGAACTTGCGGGACCCGTGGACCCGCCGGATGAAGTAAGCGAGCATCTTCTCGCAGATGTCGAAGTTGGCGATGACCCCGTCGCGCAAGGGGCGGATGGCCTGGATGTGGCTGGGCGTTCGGCCGATCATCCGCTTGGCCTCCATGCCGACCGCGAGCGGGCGGTCGTCCTTGGTATTGACAGCAACCACCGAGGGCTCGTTCAGCACGATGCCCCGGCCCCGGACGTACACCAACGTGTTGGCGGTCCCGAGATCGACGGCCATGTCACGGCCGAAGAATCCGGCGAGGAAGTTGTCCGACAAGGGGAAGAGGCCTCCTTTGGAGGGGCCGCGGTCGCCGCGAGGCTAGTCGGCACAGATGGGAGGGTCCACCTGTGTCGAGTTGCTGTGCGCTACAGTTCCGGCCCTTTTGCCATCAGCTTAGACCGGGAAAGAAGATGCGTATCTCGCGGCCGGCCGACTCGGCGCTGTCTGATCCGTGCACGAGGTTCTCGCCGGTGTCGACAGCCAGGTCACCACGGATGGTCCCCGGTGCGGCGTGGGCCGGATTGGTGGCGCCCATCATGTTGCGCACGATCTGCCAAGTGTCGGTCGGACCCTCCACCACCATCACCATCACCGGGGAACGGGTGATGAAAGCGAGCAGGTCCTCGTAGAAGCCCTTGCCCTCGTGCTCGGCGTAGTGGCGCGCCGCGGTCTCGCGCTCGAGGGTGCGAAGCTCGGCCGCGACCAGGCGCAGGCCCTTGCGCTCCAGGCGGGCGATGATCTCGCCGGCCAGGCCCCGCTCCACGGCATCGGGCTTGCAGATGACCAAGGTGCGGGTGGTGGCGGCGGTAGCGGCGTCGGTGGCGTCGTCGGCGGCGGTGGCGGCGGTGGCGGCAGTTGCGTCGGCGGTGGCGGCGGTGGCGGCGGCAGTGGCGGCGGTGGCGTTCACGAGGCGGGCAGGCTAGCCGCAATCGCCCGCTCGTAGACCCGCAGGACGGTGCGGGCGATATGGGCCGGTGCCTGGTTCGAATGGAACTCGAGCGGCGTCCAGCCGGCCGCGATCAGCAAATTGCGCCTCTCGATGTCGGACTCGAAGTGGCTGCGCAGGCCGTGAACGCCGTAGCCGTTCCAGTCGACCGCGATGCGGGCGTCGAGAATGGCCCGGTCCGGGATGCACCTGGTGCCGTTGGGCAGCGCGATCGTGTGATGCCGCCGGGCGGGGGGCAGACCGAGGCGGTCCCACATGCGGTCCATCTCCTGCTCCCAGTCATTGGCGCCCGGGTCGTAGTCGAACCCGCGGTCGGCCAACAGCCGCCGGGCCGAGCCGAGGCCGGGGCGCAGGTGGCCTTCGATGGCGGCCATGGACCGGGCCCAGCGGCCCATCGAGGTCAGCTTCCTGCGCAGCACGTCGTCGAGCAGACGGGAGGTCAGGGGGTAGGGCTCGGTGCCGGCCAGGTCGATCAATGTTCGCTCGATGGAGGTAACCGGTATGTGGTGGCGGCGGGTGACCTGACCCGGCGGTAGCAACCGGCGATAGGCCCTCACCCCGGCCAGCCGGACCTGCTGGTCCCCAGGTGCGGTGAGGTGCAGCACCCCCTCGAGGTCGTACTCGTCCATGAGGTCCCACAGCACCGCCGCACTCCGGTGGGACAGCGCCGCGCCCTCTCCCACCGCCAGCACCGCGGCCATGGCCGCGCTGCGCCACGAGGGCCGGCTGCCACACAGCCGGTACACGCCCCGGCGCACGCCGACCAGCCGTCCGGTTCGCAGCAGGTACTTCCGAGCGTTGGCGTCGATGCCGAGCCCGGTCAGTTGCGCCGTCGATACGAGCCCGTGCTGCGACCGCGCTGTTCGGTCGAGGGCGGTGGTGGAGGCCTTGATGGTCGAAACGGTAGCCATGACCCCAAGTCTCAACGTCGACTGTGACGGCCTTTTGGACCCCTCTCATTCACTATTGTGCAATAGGGTTGAATAGTTCAACCCTTCTGCACAATTCGAGCCGCCGCTCGACGAACCCCGCACCCGCCGCTCGACGAACCCCGCACCCGCCGCTCGACGAACCTACCTGTCGGCCAGGACAGACCGGGCCGCCCCCACCACGTAGAGAGAGCCGGTCACCAGTACC
>JAKBAX010000139.1 GCA_021808785.1 Actinomycetes bacterium
TCGGGCTGTTCTGCGCGGAACTCCCGCTCGTCGCCGGGCTGGCGTTCGCCTTAAGCTCGAAGAGCCGGCAGGTCATAGTCTGGTTGGGCTGGTTAGGTGCTTTGAGTTGGTTGACCGGTGCCGCCGTGGCGGCCTTGACCGTGCTCGGGTTCATCCATCGTCTCTTCCTCGGGCAGGCAGTTATGAGCGCAGGGTTCGCAGCTGTCCTCGTTACCTCGCTCCAAGTTGAAGTCACCCCCCGGCGACATGTCTAGCCAGCTTCATATCCACTCCCCCCCCGACCGGAACCTCGTCAATCGCTGCCGCCATCGGAGTTGTGCACGACTAGTCGACTGGAAATCAGATCGCTCAAGACCTGATAGCAGCGCACCATGTCGAGTTCAGGGTCCAGCAGCCACTGGAACTGCAGGCCGTCCATGACCGCCACCACCACAGCCGACAGCGCCTTGAGGTCGCTTCCCGGCAGTATCTCCCCGCATTCCTCGGCTTGGCTGAGGTTGCGGAGTATCCGGGCCCGGATGCGCTCATAGCGAGAGACCATGTAATCGTGTGCTGGATGGGTATCGGCCAGCCCTTCTCCTAGGAGCACGCTGAAGAGGCGCACGATCTCCGGACGACCCTGGTTGTACTCCACCAGATTCTCCAGAGCCCCCAATATTCCGATGCCCCTTCGGCTGAGCCGGGCCGAGGAGACCTTGCCGTCCTCGAGGTCACGATTCTCGAGCACTGCCAACAGTAAGGCCACCTTGGACGGGAAATGGTGCAGGAGGCCTGGCTGGCTGAGTCCGGCCTGCTCGGCGACCGACGCCAACGACGCGCCGCGAAATCCTTGCGATGCAAAGAGGGCCTCTGCCGCTTCGATGATTGCCGCTCTGCTCCCTTCTCCGCGCATGTTGGATCCGCGCACGTTGGATCCTCGGCCGTTGGCTGTTGCGGGACGTTGACTTTGTGCCATCTAGCAACCCTTCTCTTGACAAGGACCGAGAGTACAGGTACGGTGACGTCAAGCGACCGAGTACTCGGTAGGTTTATGGGAGGAATGATAAGTGGATTCAGGCTCTGGCGGGCGCGCACCTGTTCCAGATGTCGACGTCGAGGCAGGCGACCGACGGATTGGTGCACTGGTTGCCGCAATGTCGCTGACCGAGAAGGCGTCCCTCCTATCGGGAGCCGACATCTGGCGTCTAGCAGGGCTGCCACGCCTCGGCATTCCCGAACTGGTCATGTCAGATGGTCCGGCCGGGGTGCGTGGAGGAAGCTTCCTGTCGGGGAGGTCGGTGTCGTTTCCTTGTGAGACAGCTCTCGCAGCCAGTTGGGACCCGGATCTGGTGGCTTCGGTGGGAGACGCACTGGGAAGAGAGGCTCGTAGCAAGGGTGTACACGTGCTCCTAGCGCCGACGGTCAACCTTCACCGCCACCCGCTGGCCGGTCGCAACTTCGAGTGCTTCTCGGAGGATCCGCACCTAAGCGCCCGAATGGCTGTGGCCTACATACGAGGTGTTCAGTCGAACAGGGTGGCGTGCTGCTTGAAGCATTTCGTCTGCAACGACTCGGAGTTCATGCGCCACACCATCAGCTCGGAGGTGGACGAGACAACCTTGAGGGAGATGTACCTACTTCCCTTCGAGGAGGGGGCAAAGGCGGGAGTCTGGTCCATCATGGCCTCGTACAACAGGCTTAATGGCACCCACACGAGCGAGCACCCGTGGCTCCTCGATCGAGTCCTACGCGGCGAATGGGCGTGGGACGGTGTCGTAGTGTCCGACTGGTTCGCCACCCACAGCACCGTCGAAGCATTGGATGCGGGACTGGACGTCGAAATGCCAGGCCCCAGCCGGTTTCGGGGCGCAGAACTTGTTGTTGCAGTCGACGAGGGTGCCGTGAGCGAAGCGACACTCGACCGCTCGGTGGCGCGAGTCTTGAAGCTCATCGACCGTACCGCCGGGATCGGGCAGGCGACTACGTCCCCGGTGGGCGAGCGCCATAATCCCGAGTCGCTCCGGGTCCTGGTTCGCAAGGCAGCCGCACGGTGCATGGTGCTGTTGAAGAACGAGCGTGGCGTCCTTCCGATCAGACCTCCAGAAATAAAGACCGTGGCCCTGATCGGCCCCGGCGCAGATTTAGGCACGTTCCAGGGAGGCGGAAGCGCTCAGGTCAACCCCCCGCAGGTGTCGGCAATCCTGCCAGCACTTTCGGAGGCCCTCGGGAGCGAGGTACAGATTTCCTTCGAACGTGGATGCGTCACGTCTGATTGGCCGCAGCCGCTTTGCTCCCCACTCATAACGACGCCATCTGGTGAACCCGGTGCTCAGGTCTCCTACCACCTCGTCGGGGATCCTACGAGTGCTGCTCTCTCGGTGGAGACCGCTCGGCAAATGCAGCTGGTGTTCATCGGTGATGTGGTGGAAGGTCACGGCAACGACGAGGTGCTCATCCGGACCACCGCCGACATCCATCCGGCCGAGAGCGGCACCGGCTTGATCTCTCTGGCCGGTACCGGCACCGTGCGCCTGCACATGGATCAAGAGTTCCTCGCCGAAGGGACATGGCAGGCCCAGGGGAGTCTGGCGTTCGATCTAGGCGGCAATGCCGTCCGGCTACCACTAGAGCTAAGCGTCGGGGTCCCCCGACGCATCGAGGTCGAGTTTCGGCCTTCGGCTGCGAAGGGGCTGACCCGAATGGAGATCTGCTTCACGCCACCTGATCCTTCCGACGGTTTGGAGCGCGCCGTGGCGAGCGCCCGTTCCGCTGATGTGGCGGTCGTGGTGGCGGAAAGCCCCCAGGGCTGGGAGAGTGAGGGTCGCGATCGCACCACGATGACGCTGCCTGGCGCTCAGGACCAGCTCATAGCGTCGGTAGCTGCGGTTAACCGAAATACGGTCGTTGTTATCAACGCCGGCGCTCCAATAGCAATGCCGTGGGTCGACGAGGTCGCAGCTGTTCTTGTCATGTGGCTACCCGGTCAAGAAGCGGGATCTTCGCTTGCGGACGTGCTTAGCGGAGCCGTCAACCCCTCGGGGAGGCTACCTACCACCTTCTATGCGGGGGAGCAGGATGTCCCGTCTGCAGCGCACTACCCCGGATCCGACGGGAAGGTGTCCTACGGGGAGCGGTTCAACTTCGGTTACCGCCACAAGCCCGCCGGGGAAGCACCCAAACCTCTCTTCGCCTTCGGCCATGGGCTTTCCTACAGCCGATTCGAGCTGGGACCGCCTAAGGTCGACATGACCGACGAGGCTGGGGACACTGTCTACCAGGTGACGGTACCGGTGTCACATGTAAGCGGCCCTGCGGGACGCCAGGTGGTGCAGGTGTACATCTCGCCGGGACGGCCCGACGGTCCGGCCATTGCCCTCCAGGGTTTCGGCTCAGTCGACCTCGAACCAGGTGAGACTAGGCCGGTCTGCGTGGCGATCCCTCGTATGCGCCTTCGCACCTGGACCGAGGCAGGTTGGGAACTCCCGACCCTCCCGCTACGCGGGTGGGTGGGAACCTCTGCGGCCGATCTGCTGCACGAGTTGGAACTGCCAGCGCCCGACGTCGAAACCGACGGTCGAAGTATGTCACCTAGGAAGGATCGAGTGAGATGAACAATTCGGAAAACCCTGTTGGCGCCCAGCCGAAGCGCCGGCGGTGGCGTGCGGCGATGGCGGTCGGCATGGCCGCCTCCGTCGGCCTGGCCGCGTGCGGCAGCAGCGCTGCCAAGAGCGCCAGCGTAAGTCCGTCCGTGAGCGTTTCCAACAGCGGCTCGACGGCAAACAAACCGACTGGCACCATACGAATAGGGCTCAGCGGGGCCATGGACAGACTGGCGCCGCTTCCGTTCGGAATAAGCGACTTCGAGGTGTGGAACGACCTTTACAGCACCCCGGTCACGATCAGCAGCGGGCAGCCCCAACCCGCCCTGGTGCAGTCGTGGAAAATGGCGTCGGACGGCTCGTCGCTCACGCTGCACCTGAGGCCCGGACTCACCTTCAGCGACGGGACGCCCCTAGACACCTCGACCCTCGTGTGGAACATCAACTGGGAGGAACAGCCAGCGAATGCTTCCCACTCGGCGCTGTTGTGGAAATCGGTGACGCCCACCGCCGTCAGCTCGACCACGCTCAAGTTGGCATTCGCCCATCCTTTGCCTGCCATCTACGGGATGCTCGCAGGGATGCCCATCGTAAAACCCAACGCGCCGACTTCGGGAGTCAGCAGCGGTCCCTTCATGGTGTCGAAGTTCGTGCCGGGGACCTCCTTGACAGTTGTGACCAACCCCCACTACTGGGGGACTCCCGCCCATGCGCAGAGCATAATTTTTACCAACTACGCCGATGGCGCGACTGCGGCGCTGGCCCTCAGGTCCGGGACCATCAACCTGCTTATGGGACCACCTGCCACGCAGCTCGCTTCGCTGAAGGCAGCAGGGGACAAGATGATGACCGGACTTCTGACGTCTGACGGTTACACCCCTGACCTGCTGCTAAGTCTCCTGGTAAACACCAGCAACCCGTCTCTTAGCGACCCGCGGGTCCGCCAGGCGCTCAGCCTCGCCTTCAACAGGTCGCAGTTCGTCAGCACGGCACTTTCCGGGCAGGGAGTCCCCCAGGATTCGGTCTTCTACCCCCAATCCAAGGCGTACGTCGCGCCAAGCGGTCCGTCGTTCGATCTCACGAAGGCGAAATCCCTATTGCAGCAGGCCGGGGTGTCCCATCTGACGCTTACTGTCGACACGGTGTCTATCTTGCCTCAGAGCACTTTCATGCCGGTCTATCAGCAGGATTTAGCAAAGATCGGCGTCACGCTCAAGATCAACCAGATCGACCCAGCGGAATGGGCTACCGAGGCGACGAACGGCACCTACGCGGATTTACTCACCCAAGGCAACGAGTTCTCCGACACAGACCCTGCGATCAACTTCGGCAACCTGGACATGACCGGCCAGAGTCAGCACTTCAGTTCTCCCCAGTACACTCAGATGCTACAGGCCGCTGCCCAGGAGACCAACCAGGCCAAGCGCCTAGCGGATTACAAGGCCATCGGGCAGTACCTGCAAAAGCAAATGTTTATCATCCCCCTCGTTTCGGGGTCAACCTCGCTCGAAGCCGCCTACTCACCCAAGGTCTCCGACGTGCACCCGGCGGTATTTTCGTCGATCGACTTCGCCGCGCTTCGAATCGGATGATGTCCACGGTGGACGATCCGTCGACCGCGTCCCCGCCGAGGGAGGGTGCGAAGCGATTCGCAGCTTTGCATGTCGAGGGCCTCACTGTGGACATCAGGACCGAACACGGCTCATTTAGGGCTGTGGACGGCGTGACCTTCGAAGTGCGCCCCGGCGAAGTAGTGGGACTAGTCGGCGAGTCGGGTTCCGGCAAGAGCATCACCGCATTGGCGTTGATGCAGCTTTTGCCTGAGCAGGCGGCCGTCACGGCGGGTATCGTCCGCCTCGGTGAGACCGACCTATTGGGTGTCCGTGGCGAGGAGCTTCGGTCTTTGCGCGGTCGGCGAGTGTCGATGGTGTTCCAGGATCCACTGACCTCACTGAACCCTTTGATGACGGTCGAGCGCCAGCTCGTCGAGGCGGTCCGTCTCCACCACCACCGGGCGAGTAGAAGCGAGGCGGTAGACAGGGTCGGCGCTCTGCTTCGCACCGTCGGATTCGGGGATCCCGATCGGGTTCTGCGCTCCTATCCACACGAACTGTCAGGCGGGATGCGCCAACGGGTGATGATCGTGATGACCATGGTGAACAGTCCAGACCTACTGATCGCCGACGAGCCGACCACCGCCTTGGATGTGACGACCCAGGCGCAGGTGCTGGACGCGCTCGCCGTAGCGAGAGACGCAGCTGGGTCGGCGATGATCCTCATAAGTCATGACCTCGGGCTGATAGGCGAACGATGTGACCGGGTGCACGTCATGTACAACGGGCGCATCATCGAGAGCGGCTCCACTGCGGCGATCCTCGAACAGCCAGCCCATCCCTATACGATCGGCCTGTTGGCCAGCCGCCCGACGCTGAAACGTCGCCGGCGATTGGTGCCGATACCCGGTGCACCGCCGGGCCAGTTCGAGGTCTTGTCTGGTTGTGCATTTACCCCACGCTGTGCCCGGACCCGAGGTCGCCAGCTCTGCGCGGATGAAGCGCCTCAGATGACGGCCGTTACCGGCGGTTCGACCACTGCCGCCTGCCACTTCGCGTCGGAGACGCCCGTACCCGTGACGATCTCGGAGAGCTCCGAGGACGCAGTGGAGGAGATGGTGGCTGACGGCGAACTTCCGAAGAGACCGCCGACCGGGCCGCCCCTCCTCGAAGTTGGACATCTGGTCAAGGAGTTCGGCCGCCGGGGCGGCTTCTTCAGTCGTCGGTCCCAGGGAGTGCGGGCGCTAGACGACGTATCGTTCGGGATTGCTGCCGGACGGACCCTCGCACTGGTAGGCGAATCCGGCTCCGGCAAGTCGACAGCGGCCCGCTCGGTGCTCCAGCTGGTCGAACCTACCTCCGGCTCGGTAGCCTTCGACGGCCGAGACCTGACCGGCGCCCGAGGTCGGGCGCTCCGGGAATTCAGAATGTCGGCCCAACTAGTCCAGCAGGATCCCTACTCGGCCCTCAACCCGAGGATGACCGTGGGAAACGCGATCGGGGAACCGCTTCGGGTGCATCGCGCCATGAACGCCCGTCAGGTCGAACAGCGCGTAGGTGACCTTCTCGAATCGGTGGGCTTGAGACCGGAGCACTCGAGGCGATTCCCGCACGAGTTCTCTGGTGGCCAGCGCCAGCGCATCTGCATCGCTCGGGCACTCAGCCTCGAGCCGAGACTGCTCGTGCTGGACGAGCCGGTATCTTCACTCGATGTCTCGGTGCAGGCGCAAATCCTAAGCTTGCTCGCTGACATCCAGTTGGAGCGCCAGATCGCCTTCCTGTTTATCACTCACGACCTGGCGGTGGTGCGAAACGTAGCTGACGAGATAGCAGTGCTCCACCGCGGAGCGGTAGTGGAATTCGGACCAGCGGAAACGGTTCTGTCCCACCCCTCCCACGACTACACCCGTACGTTGATCGCCGCAGTGCCCGATTCGAGTCGCCGTCGGGCCGGAAGCGGGGCGGGTGTCCAGGCCAGCCGAGAGTGAAGCGTATTGCGTCTCGGCTCCTTCAGGCTGTACTGGTGATGTTAGGTGTCACCACGGTAATGTTCGCACTGCTGCGGGCAGTACCGGGCGACCCGGCGGCAGTGATAGCAGGTCCTGCCGCAACCCCCGCTGTGCTGGCCGCGGTAAGGGCGCAGTACCACCTCAACCAACCTCTCGTCTATCAGTACGGGCACTGGATCTCCTCGCTGCTCAGCGGGAACTTGGGGACCTCCCTCACCTATCAGGAGCCGGTCGTCACCCTCATCCGCCAGGCCCTCGGCCCGACGTTGCAACTTGTGATCGTCTCCATGGTTATCGGCGTCTCCCTCGGAGTACTGCTCGGGGTGTTCGCCGCAACACACCTGCGCAAGGCCCCCGACCTCATCGTCAGTGGGTTCAGCTCCGGCGTGCTCGGGATGCCTAGCTTCTGGATGGGGCTGCTGCTGCTCCTGGTCTTCTCGGTCGATCTGCACTGGGTGCCGTCCGGAGGTTCGGTGAGCATCCTTTCCAGTCCGGTAGAGGGATTGAAGACCGTAGCCCTGCCGGCGATAACGCTCGGCCTGGGAGTGGCAGCCGTGCAAGCCCGGTTCGTCCGCACGGCGATGGTGGAAGCACTCAGCGGGGACTACGTGCGCACAGCGAGGGCCAAGGGTGCATCGGAGCGCGCCGTCGTTTGGAAGCACGCGCTGCGCAACGCCCTGTTACCTCTCATCACGATCACCGGCATACAAGTCGGCATCCTCCTCGGGGGAGTGGTAGTGATCGAGGACGTGTTCGCCCGTCCCGGCCTAGGCTCCGTGATAGCTACCGCGATCGCTAACCGTGACTATCCGGTCGTCGAAGGCACCACTGTCGTTTTGGTCGCAGCGTTCTCTGCCGTCAACCTGGTGGTGGATATCGCTTATCAGTTTATTGATCCGAGGATCCGGCGGTGACTGCGAGTGTCAGGGAAGTCCAGGCCGGGCTTGCCGGTGGACCACCCGAGGTGGCGTCATCATGGCGGCGGGCTGCCAGGCGTTTGATCCGTCAACCCGCTGGCGTTATCGGTCTAACGCTTCTTACAGCCTACGCTGTAATGGCTGCTGTGCCCTCTCTGATCGCCCCCCACAACCCGCTGCATTCCTTCGCCGGAGCGATCCTCCAGCCGCCTAGTGCGAGGTTTCCGCTTGGCACCGACCCGATCGGCCGG
Source organism: Actinomycetes bacterium (assembly GCA_021808785.1). GTDB lineage: Bacteria > Actinomycetota > Acidimicrobiia > Acidimicrobiales > Palsa-688 > JAKCDU01. Next base: position 8,309 of record JAKBAX010000139.1, read on the forward strand.
GACGTGCTATCGCGGCTGATCTACGGAGCCCGCCCCGCGCTCACGGTCGGCTTGGTGGCGGTCGCGATCGGGGCCAGCGTCGGTGCGCTTAGCGGTTTCGCTGCCGGCTTCTTCGACAATCGTCTGTCCAACATCGTCATGCGGCTATGGGACGGGGTGTTCGCCGTGCCCGCGGTTCTGATCGGCTTGATCCTCGCTGCGACGTTTGGCAGTGGGATCACCGTTGTGGCGGTGGCCGTGGGAATAGCTGCAGCGCCTTCCCTTGCCCGAGTGGCCCGGGTTGCCGCTCTGGCCGAATCCCAGCGGGGCTACGTCGAGGCGGCCGACGCACTCGGCTTCCGACGTAGACGGGTCTTCTGGCGCCATGTCGTGCCTAATGCCCTCGGGTCGGTAGTCGTGCAGCTGGCTTTGACCATGGCTTTCGCCATCCTGTTGGAGAGCGCACTTGCCTTCCTCGGTGTCAGTACCCAGCCGCCGGCCCCTTCGTGGGGGGTGATGCTCTCCGACAGCCGAAACTATCTCAGTCAGGCCTGGTGGTACGGGCTGTTCCCGGGCTTGGCCATCACCCTCTTGGTGTTGGCCGTGAATCTGCTTGCCGACGCAGCACGCGACGCCCTCGACCCTCGGTCCGATCGCAGCCGCTAGAAAAACCCAGACGACCTGTAGCCCTTATCGTGCCGGCGAGTAAGGCCGAGGAGACCAAATGACCGAAATACCACGACCCGTCAGCGGGGCCGCAATTGCAAGTGTGCCGCAGAACGTGATTGTGATCTTGCTCGACAGCCTCAACCGTCGCATGCTCGGCACCTACGGGGGCCGAGAGTTCGAGACTCCGAACATAGACCGCCTTGCCGCTCGTTCGCTCGTGTTCGAACGCCACTATGCCGGCTCCCTGCCGTGCATGCCTGCCCGTCATGACATCTTGGTAGGCGCTTTGGACTTTCTGTGGCGACCGTGGGGGTCGATCGAAGTGTGGGAGCAGTCGATCGTCCGGTCACTGATCGACGCAGGGGTGACAACGGCGCTGATTTCGGACCACCCGCATCTCTTCGAGTCCGGTGGCGAGAACTACCACACCGATTTCACCGCATGGGACTATCAGAGGGGACACGAGTCTGACCCGTGGAAGACCGTTCCCGATCCCTCATGGGTCGGTGCTCCGGCTCTGCCTGCACTCACGTCTTCGCGTAAGCTGCACTATGACGGTTCTCGGACCTGGTTTCGCTCGGAGGAAGATTTCCCCGGAGCGAGGACCATGCGGGCGGCGGCCGATTGGCTCGACGTGTGCGCTCCCGCCCACGACCGGTTCTTTCTCTTCGTGGACGAGTTCGATCCGCACGAGCCGTTCGACACTCCCCAACCGTGGGCGTCTCTGTATGATCCCGATTGGAACGGTCCCAGAATCATCTGGCCTCCCTACAGCACCTCCACCGTCAAGAATGGCGTACTAAGCGAACGAGAAGCTCGCCAAGTGAGAGCCAACTACGGCTCCAAGTTGAGCTTCATCGATCACTGGCTCGGAAGGCTCCTCGACGTTCTCGACCGCCGCCAGATGTGGGACGATACCGCCGTCATACTCCTCACCGATCACGGTCACTACCTTGGCGAGCGAGATTACTTCGGCAAGCCGGCGGTGCCGATATTCCCGGAAATGGGCCATATTCCCATGACCGTGGCGTGGCCAGGCGCTGCCCCGCGAAGAGTCAAGGCCCTTACAACGAGCGTCGATATCCACGCCACCATCAGCGATATCTTCCAGGTCGGCGCCGGGGATCACCGAACCCATGGCCGATCTTTGTTGCCGGTGGTCGAAGGAACGGAGGAGCAGGTCCGTGAGCACCTCCTCACAGGTATCTGGGGTCGCCACGTGCAGGTTGTCGACGGCCAAAGCATGTACGCCCGCTCGGCGGCGGGTGAGAACTTCCCGCTAGCGATGTGGTCCAACCGTTGGTCGACTATGCCCGTCGGAGGGTTCGGCGAGGCTCGCTTGCCGCGTCCCGATCGCCGCGCGACAATCGCTTTTCCCCCTGGCACCGACGTACCTGTCCTGCGTCAGCCCTTCCAGCCTGGCGACCGCCTCCCTTTGTGGGCTTGGGGTGCGGCAGCTGACGATCACCACCTCTACGACCTCGTCGGTGATCCCGACGCTGAGCACAACCTGGCCGGTACCGCGGGTGAGGCGGACGCCGTAGCGAAGCTTGTCTACGCCTTGGAAGAGGTGAGTGCGCCTGCAGAGCAGTTCGAGCGTCTCGGCCTGGCCTGACGACGGTTCTCGGAGGCGAACGTCCGTCAGATCCCGTCGAGCGGCCACCACGTCCCCGACGACCAGGAACCCTGCGGCCAGGAGCTTTGCAGGACCCTGTCGGGGGCCGCCTCCAAATGGGGCGACGCATCGAGGATCATC
>JAKBAX010000140.1 GCA_021808785.1 Actinomycetes bacterium
ACCACCGGCGAGGATAGAGACGGCGGCGAGGATAGAGACGGCGGCGAGGAAGCGGCGGCCGGCTCCCCCGCCCCACCCGGGGTGATGGATCTGCACGACCCGGCCGCCCGGGCCCGGGTGGTGTCCCATCCTCCCCTGCCCCCGGGCGGGGATCCGCCCCGCCCCACGCCGGGCGCGCCGGTGGTCGCCGGCGTCCCCTGCCGCCGGGGCCACGTCAACCGGCCCGGCATGCTCACCTGCGCCCGCTGCGGCGAGCCGATCACCGCCGAGAGCAGCTACCAGGTGAGCGGCACCCGGCCCGCTCTCGGGTGCCTGATCACCGATCGCGGCGCGGTGTACGGCCTCGACTCCGGATACCTGGTCGGGGCCGATCCGGCCAAGGACCCCACTGTACGGGGTCGGCTGGCCCGGCCCCTCGTCCTCGACGGCGAGGACGTGGCTCCGAGCCATGCCGAGGTCCGCCTGCACGATTGGGACGTGGTGGTCACCGACCGGGCTTCTGAGGGAGGCACCCACGTGTACCCTCCCGGCGGATCGGACTGGGAGAGGTTGTCCGCCTACCAGCCGCGGGTGATCGCTCCCGGCACCCACATCGCGCTCGGCCAACGGGTCGTGACCTTCGTGAGCCCCTGGTCGGTCCCGCCCCCCGGGACCGAGCCGAGCGGACCGCTCCTCGGGTCGGGGTCCGACCCCGAACCCGACCCCGAAACCGACCCCGGGCCGGGCGACTGACGGGTCAGGACACCAGGCTGCGGTACTGGGGGCAGTAGTTGTCGGCCGCGGCGGTGATCACCGCTCCTAGATCGGCGGGTGACAGCTGGTCCGAGCCGGCTTCGATCGAGAGCCGGTCGGCCACCTCCTGATAGGACGCATTGGCCCGGAAGTCGTCGCACACCGCGTGGCCCAACCGGATGAGCTGGGTGTTGCTGCGCACCGAGTTGATGTCGGGCACCGCGTTGATGATCTCCGACAGGTAGGCCTGGTCAGCAGCCGGATCCCCCGCTGGCGAGCCCGAGCCGCAGGCGCCCACCAGGGAAGCCGCCATCAACACCACTCCCACTGCCCCGGCGACGCGCGTCCTGCCCACCAACCCGTAGTGTAAGTACTGCGGATGCACGATGACCGGTAGTCCCACGCTGTACGAGCGGGTCGGAGGAAGACCCTTCTTCACCGCCCTCACCAAACGGTTCTACGAGGGGGTGGCCGCCGATCCCGTCCTGGGCCGGCTGTACCCCTCCGACCCGGAGGAGTTGGAAGCGGCCCGCCTGCACCTGGAGCTGTTCCTGGCCCAGTACTGGGGCGGCCCCGACGAGTACAACGAGCGCCGCGGCCATCCCCGGCTCCGGATGCGTCACGCCCCCTTCACCATCGGCCCGGCCGAGCGCGACGCCTGGCTGGCTCATATGACCGAGGCGGTGCAGGACGGCGGCATGTCGCAACTCGACGAGATACAGATGCTGAGCTATCTGCGCACGGCGGCCGCCCACCTGGTAAATCAGCCGTAGGGCTCCGGCTGGTAGCGTGGCTCGGCCCTAACGCGATCGGGGAAGACTTCGCCATGAGACCTCCATGCCACCGCCGCGCCGACTCATCGCCAACCCGGCCCGGCCGATCCGATCGGCCCGGCGCCAGCGCCAGAAGCGGCTGCTGGCCGTTCGATCGGTTCGCGACAGCCTGATCTCTCTCGCCGGGCTGGTCGGCAGTCCGGCGGCCAACCAGGCCGGCGACCCCATCGGCCGCGTCGCCGACGTGGTGGCCCGTTGGGACGGGCAGGAGGCCTACCCGGCAGTGACCGGCCTGGTCCTGCGCATCGGCGGCCGCCGATCGTTCGCGCCGATGGACCAGGTCGGCGAGGTGACCCACACCGGGGTCAAGTTCCGTTCCGCCCGGCTCTCCCTCGACGAGTTCGCCCGGCGGGAGGGAGAGGTGCTCCTGGCCCGAGACGTTCTGGACCACCAGCTGGTCGACGTCGACGGGAAACAGGTGATCCGCCCGGCCGACCTCTACCTGGCCCACACGCCGGCGCCGGGGGGCCAGGTCCTGCGCCTGGTCGGGGTGGACGTGAGCGCCCAGACCCTGCTGCGCCGCCTGGGCCCGAAGCGGTGGCGGGGCACCCCGACGCCGGAGCGGGTCATCGACTGGGCGACCATCCGGCCCTTCGGCAGCGAGGTGCGCAACGTCCAGATGCGCTACGCCCACGAAGACCTCCGCCGGCTCCGGCCGGGCGAGCTGGCCGACCTGCTCGAAGATCTGGGCCGCGATGCCCGCCAGGAGCTGCTGGCCAGCCTCGAGCCGGAACGGGCCGCCGACGCGCTCGAGGAGATGGATCCCGAGGAGCTGGGAGCATTGCTGCGGGAGACCCCACCGGAGGAGGCGGCCGCCCTGGTGGCCCGCATGGAGCCCGACGAGGCGGTCGATGCCCTGCGGGACCTCGAGGAGGTCGACCGGGCCGAGCTGCTCGAGCACATGGAACCCGACCAGGCCGAGCAGCTCACCGACCTGCTCAACTACGAGGAGGACAAGGCCGGCGGGTTCATGACCACCCACTTGATCGTGGCCACGCCGGAGGAGACGGTCCGGGCCGTGCGCCGCCGTCTTCGCAAGGAAAAAGAGCACGGTGGGGACGCTCCAAGTCCTTCATCCTGCTCGGCGTGGCCCTTATCGGGACGACCATCACCCCCTACATGCAGCTGTACGCGGCCGCCGCCGTCGCGGACAAGGGCATCGGACCCGATGAGTACCGCTTCGAGCGGGTCGACACCGTGGCCGGGGCGGTGATGGGCGACGTCATAAGCTGCTTCATGATCATCGCCACCGGAGCCGCTCTGGGCCGCTTCGGCCTGCCACTGGCCTCCGCCCACCAGGCCGCCCAGGCCCTGAAGCCGGTGGCCGGGTCGGCCTCTGTCACCCTGTTCGGGCTGGGCCTGCTCGCGGCGTCGATGTTGGCCGGGGCGGTGGTCCCACTGTCCACCGCGTATGCCGTGTCGGAGGCGCTGGGTGTGGAGCGGTCGGTGTCGCGCACCTTCGCCGAGGCGCCCCTGTTCCTGTCGCTGTTCAGCGCCCAGATCGTGATCGGCGCCACCGTCGCCCTGCTGCCGGGCAACCTGGTCAGCCTCCTGATCAACACCCAGACCCTGAACGGCCTGATCACCCCGGTGATCCTGGTCTTCATCCTCGTCCTGGCCAACCGCCGCCGCCTGCTGGGGGAGGCGGCCAACGGGCCGGTCTTCCGGGTCGTCGCCACCGTCTGCGTGGCCGCGGTGGCGGCCATGGCCGCGACCTTGGTGGTGCAGACCGTCGCCGGGTGGTTCGGGTTTGCCTGACCTGTACGCCGATGTTCAGCGCAACGGCACCACCGCGGTGGTGCTGCTCCACGGCCAACCCGGCACCGGCGGTGACTGGGATTGGGTCGCCCCACTGGTCGAGGACCGCTACACGCTCGTGGTCCCCGACCGGCCCGGTTACGGCCGAACCGGGGGCTCGGCCACCGGCTTCGCCGGCAACGCCGGCGCCGTGGTGGCCCTCCTCGACCGCCTGGAGGTCCACCGGGCCGTGCTGGTCGGTCACAGTTGGGCCGGCGGAATCGGGCTGGCCGCGGCCGTCGCCCATCCGGACCGGGTCAGCGGCCTGGTACTCGTCTCGTCAGTCGGTCCGGGCGACCCCATCGGCTGGGCCGACCGCCTGCTGGCGCTGCCCCTGCTCGGCGAGGTGGCAGCCGCCACCACCATCGGCGGTGTGGGGCTGATCCTCGGCCGGCGCCGGGTGCAGGACCTGGCCTCCCGCCGCCTGGACGGGTGGGCCAAGGACGCGGTCACCTCCCTCACCCGCCTGACCCGAGGTGGCTCGGGGACGTGGCGGTCGTTCGTCGCGGAGCAGCGGGCCCTGCTGTCGGAGCTACCGGCGCTCGCCGGACGGCTGGGATCCATCGATGTGCCCACGGCCGTGCTACACGGTCGTAACGACCACCTGGTGCCGGTCTCGGTGGCCGAGCATCTGAGCGCCGCCATCGCCGGAGCCACCCTGACCGTGCTCCCGCGCGCCGGCCACCTGCTCCCCCACGACCGCCCCGAGGCGGTGGCCGTGGCGATCCACGACGTCGCCGCCCGGACCGGGACCGCCTGACCAACCGGACGGGCGAGGACACGGCCGCCGCGGGGATGGGGACCCCGCCCGGCGGAGGAGACTGGGCCGGCGGGGCGCCCCGCCGGGCAAGCTACACAGCCAGGTAGCGGCGCACTGCGAAGGCCGAGCCGAGGGCGCCCACCACGATGCCCACCACCAGCAGGACCAGCCCGGTCATGATCGCCTCGGTGGGCGAGACGAACAGCCGGCTGGTGCCCAAGATGGTGGGGTCCGAGGCGAAAGATGCGATCCAGTTGCGCAGCCCGTAGGTGAGGGCGAAGGCGATGATGGCGCCGGTGATGCCGTGGATGAAGCCCTCCAGCATGAAGGGCACCCGGATGAACCAGTTGGTCGCCCCCACCAGTTTCATGACCGCCACCTCCCGGCGGCGGGCGAAGATGGCCAGCTGGATCGTGTTGACGATGAGAGCGACGGCCGCGATCAGGACTCCGACCGTGAGGCCGTAGCCCAGGATTCGCCACCGGTGGAACTGGGTGAGCAGGCTCTGGATCTCCTGCGCCGCGTACGACACCCGGAGGACCCCCGGCTGCCCGTCGAACTGCTTGCCCAACTCGTTGATGTCCTGCGCCTTCGACGGCACGACCCGGAACGACGGTGGCATGTCGGCGACGCTCAGCACCCCGATGATGTCGCTGTTGCCCCCGAATATGGTCTTGAATTCCTTGTAGGCCGCCGCCTTGTCCACGTAGTGGTACTTCTGGACGCCGGCCATGGTCGACAGTTCCTGCTTGATGGCCGACGTCTCGTTGGTGGTGACCTGGGGGTTGAGGAAGATGGCCATCTCCACCCCGCCCCGCCACTGGACCGACGCCTTGTTGATGGCCTGGCGCATGACAAGGACCCCGCCGAGGGCGGTCAGCGAAACGGCGATGGCGATGACGGCGGCCGCCGTCATCCCGATGTTGCGCCGGAGGTTGCCCCCCGTCTCTCGCAGGACGTAGCCGCTGGAGAGGGGCAACTCAGGCTCCCATCCCGTATACGCCGCGGGCCTGGTCACGGATCACGGTGCCCCGGTCGAGCTCGATCACCCGGCGACGCATCGAGTCGACGATGGCATTGTCATGGGTCGCCATCAATACGGTGGTGCCGGTGCGGTTGATACGGTCGAGTAGGCGCATGATGCCGGCCGTGGTGGCCGGGTCCAGATTCCCGGTCGGCTCGTCGGCCAGCAGGATGAGGGGTCGGTTGACGAAGGCCCGGGCGATGGCCACCCGCTGCTGCTCCCCTCCCGACAGCTCGTTGGGCAGGTTCTGCAGCTTCTTGCCCAGGCCGACCAGGTCCAGGATCTGGGGCACCTGGGAGCGCACCACGTGGCGGGGGCGGCCGATCACTTCGAGGGCGAAGGCCACGTTCTCGTAGACGGTCTTGGTGGGCAGGAGGCGGAAGTCCTGGAAGACGCAGCCGATGTTGCGGCGCAGGTACGGAACCTTCCACGACGACAGCGAGCCGACCTCCTTGCCGGCGACCCACACCTGGCCTTTGTCGGCCTGCTCCTCCTTGGTGACCAGGCGCAGAAAGGTGGACTTGCCCGATCCCGACGGGCCCACCAGGAAGACGAACTCGCCCTTCTGGATGTCCACTGCCACGTCCCGCAGAGCCACGGTGGTGCCCTTGTAGGACTTGGTTACGTTGTCGAACTTGATCATGCGCTGAATGGCCGTCCAGGGTCGTGTGCCGGGCTCGCCCCTATGCCGACGTTCGGCTCTACAGGGTAGCCGCGGCGGCTACTCAGCTGGCGTCACCGGGGCCGTCGACCTTGCCGGCCCCAGCCCGCCTCCACCTGAGGAACGCCTCCATGAACTGGTCCAGGTCCCCGTCCAGCACGGCTGACACGTTGCCGGTCTCGTAGTCGCTCCGCAGATCCTTGACCTGCTGGTAGGGGGCCAGCACGTAGGACCGTATCTGCGAACCCCACCCGACCAGCACCTGGCGTCCGGCCAGAGCGGCCAGCTCGGCGTCGCGCTCCTCCCGTTGCAGCTCGGCCAGCTTGGAGGCCAGGATCTGCATGGCCTTGGCCTTGTTCTGGTGCTGGGAACGCTCGTTCTGGACCGCCACCACCGTCCCCGTGGGCAGGTGGGTGATACGCACCGCCGAGTCGGTGACGTTGACGTGCTGACCACCCGCTCCCGACGACCGGTAGGTGTCGATGCGCAGGTCCTTCTCCTCGATGTCCACCTGGCCGGAGAGGTCCTCGAAGAAGGGCACCACGCTCATGGAGGCAAAGCTGGTCTGGCGCCGGGCCTGAGAGTCGAACGGCGAGATGCGTACCAGGCGGTGCACCCCCCGCTCGCCGGCCAGCAGGCCGGTGGCGTAGCGGCCCCGGATGATGAAACTGGCCGACAGGATCCCGGCCTCTTGACCCTCGCTGACGTCTTCCACCTCGAACTCGAAGCCCCGCCGCTCGGCCCAGCGCTGGTACATGCGGACCATCATCTGGGCCCAGTCCTGAGCGTCGGTACCGCCGTCCTTGGCGTGGATCTCGCATACCGCGTCGTGCTCGTCGTGCTCCCCGGTGAATAGAGACCGCAACTCCAGCCGGTCGAGGGTGGCGCTCACCCGGGCCAGGCCCGACTGCAACTCGGGCTCGACCGAGTTGTCGTCCTCCTCGACCCCAAGTTGGTAGAGCGTTTCCGCGTCCGAGAGGGCCGAGGCGAGGGACTCCAGCTCGTCGACGTCCCCTTTGACCTGGTTGTACGCCCTGGTCACCCGCTGACCCAGCTCGGTGTCGTCCCACAGGTCGGGGCGCGACAGCTCCGACTCGAGGCGGGGCAGGCGGGTGCGCAGGTCGTCGCCGTTGAGGTACTTCTCGGCCTCGGCCAGGCGCTGGCCCAGGGCGGCCAGGTCGGCCGAATAATCGCGCACGCTTACCGCCCGTGGCAGAACTTGAACTTCTTGCCGCTCCCGCACGGGCAGGGGTCATTGCGACCGACCCTGTCGAAGGCCGAGTCGAGGATCATCGGCCGCTGCACGGGCGCCTCTTCCAGCGCGTTCACCGCGGCCGGCGAGCGGGAGTTGTCCATGGCGGTCGGGTCGGGAGCGAAGACCACCTCCTCGCCAGGGGCCGGACCGGCCGCCAGCGCCCGCTCGATCCCGCTGGTGCCCTGCACCGGGTCGTCGGCGGCCTGGTACTGGGCCCCGGCCAGTGCCCCCTGGTCGGCCGGCGCCTGGTCGAGGACCTGGACCTGGGCGTGCATGACGATCTTGACGTAGTCGTCGTCGATGCTCGACATCATCTGGCCGAACATCTCATAGCCGTCCTTCTGCCAGGCCACAAGCGGATCCTGCTGGCCCATGGCCCTCAGATTGATGCCTTCCCGCAGGTAGTCCATCTCGGACAGGTGCTCGCGCCACTTCTGATCGATGAGCTGCAGCATCACTTCCCGCTCGAGGGCCCGCATGGTGTCCTCCGGAGCTCCCTCGAGGGGGGCCGGCATGGCCTGTTCACGAGTCTCGTAGTAATCGATGGCCTCACCGGCTATCAGTTCGTACAACTCGTTGCTGTCGTGGATGTCGGCCAACTGCTCCTTCGTGACCGAAGTCGGGAAGTACTGGCGGGCCTCGGTGATCAGGCCGTCGAGATCCCAGTCCTCCACGTCCTCGCTCGAGGAGCAATTGGCCGAGACGATGCTGTCGATGGCGGAGCTGAGCACGTCGATGGTCCGGCTGCGCAGATCCTCGCCCTCGAGGATCTGCTGGCGCCGGGCATAGATCACCTTGCGCTGCTCATTCATGACCTCGTCGTACTTGAGCACGTCCTTACGGATCTCGGCGTTGCGGGCCTCGACGGTGTTCTGGGCCCGCTCGATGGCCTTGCTGACCATCTTGGAGTCGATCGGGACGTCCTCGGGCAGGGTCCGGGTCATGACCCACTGCATGGCCCCGGTGGCGAACAGCCGCATGAGCTCGTCCTCCAGGGAGAGGAAGAAGCGGCTCTCCCCCGGGTCGCCCTGGCGGCCGGCCCGGCCCCGCAACTGATTGTCGATACGGCGCGACTCATGACGCTCGGAGCCGAGGACGTACAGACCGCCCAACTCCCGGACCTTGGCCCCCTCGGCCCGGCACTCCTCCTCGAACTTGGGCAGAAGCTCCGCCTGCAGGGCCCGACCCTCCTCACTGACGGGATCCAACCCCCGGGACCGCACCTCCTGCTCGCTCAGCATCTCCGGGTTGCCACCGAGGAGGATGTCCACCCCTCGGCCGGCCATGTTGGTGGCGACCGTGACGGCGTGCAGTCGCCCGGCCTGGGCCACGATCTGGGCCTCGCGCGCATGCTGCTTGGCGTTGAGGACGGTGTGGGCGATGCCCCGTTTCTCCAGCAGCCGGGACAGAACCTCCGATTTCTCCACCGACGCGGTCCCGACCAGGACCGGCTGGCCCTGCTCGTTGCGTTCGATGATGTCGTCCACCACCGCGTTGAACTTGGCCAGCTCGCTCTTGTAGATCAGGTCCTGCTGGTCCTCGCGCACCATGGGGACGTTGGTCGGGATGGGCACCACCTGCAGGTTGTAGGTGTTGGCGAACTCGGCCGCCTCGGTCTCCGCGGTGCCGGTCATGCCGGCCAGCTTCTCGTAGAGCCGGAAGTAGTTCTGGAGGGTCACCGTGGCCCAGGTGTGGTTCTCCTCCTTGATGGTCACCCGCTCCTTGGCCTCGACCGCCTGGTGCAGGCCGTCCGACCAGCGGCGCCCCTCCAGGATGCGCCCGGTGAACTCATCGACGATCTTCACCTCGCCGTCGGCGACGATGTAGTCCTTGTCCCGCCGGTACAGCTCCTTGGCCTTCAGGGCCTGGGTCAGCTGGTGGACGTAGTTGGAGGAGACCAGGTCGTACAGGTTGTCGATGCCGAGGGCCTTTTCGACCTTCTCGATGCCATCCTCGGTGGGGGCGACGGTGCGCTTCTCCTCGTCCACCTCGTAATCCACGTCCCGGCTGAGGGATCGGGCCACGCCGGCGAACTGGTAGTAGAGGCGGGCCGATTCCGACGACGGGCCGGAGATGATGAGCGGGGTACGGGCCTCGTCGATCAGGATCGAGTCCACCTCGTCGACGATGGCGAACTTGTGGCCCCGCTGGACCATGTGCTCGAGGGCCCGGGCCATGTTGTCCCGGAGATAGTCGAAGCCGAACTCGGTGTTGGTGCCGTAGGTGACGTCGGAGTTGTAAGCCGCCTTCTTGTCGTCCCATCCGTCGATCTCGGGGGACACCCGGCCCACCGAGATCCCCAAGAAGCGATGGATCTGGCCCATCCACTCGGCGTCGCGCCGGGCCAGGTAGTCGTTGACGGTGACCACGTGGACGCCCTCGGCGGCCAGGGCATTGAGGTACACGGGCAGCGTGGACACCAGCGTCTTGCCCTCTCCGGTACGCATCTCGGCGATGCCACCCAGGTGGAGGGCCGCGCCGCCCATCATCTGTACGTCGAAGTGGCGCTGGCCGATGGTCCGCCAAGCGGCCTCCCGGACGGTGGCGAACGCCTCTATGAGCAGGTCGTCCAGGGTCTCGCCCCGCTCCAGCCGCTCCCGGAACCGGACCGTCTGGCCGGCCAGGTCCTCGTCGGAGAGCGCCTGCATCTCCGGCTCCAGCGCGTTGATGTCGGGGACGAGCGCCTTCAGGGCGCGGACTTTGCGTCCCTCCCCGGCCCGCAGGATCTTGCTGAACACGCTCATACTCACCCAATGGTACTGGTGGGCGGCCGGCGCCGAAGCTCAGGAGGCGTCCCTGGTGGGGCCCTCCGCCCCGGCGCCCCATGGATAGCCTGGGCCGTGGCCCGACCCGGGATGAGCTTCGGTCCCCGCGTCCGGGCCAGGCGGCCGGCCGGGTGGCGACCACCCCCCTGGCGGGACCCGGCCACCTACCGGGATCGGGACCGCTGGGGGCGCCTGGGCCGCCTGACGGTGGTCCACCTGCCGGTGGCCGCCGCCATCGTGTTCTTCTTCGTGCGCTTCGCCCTCCTGTCGGTGCAGGTACAGGACGCCTACGGCGCGCCCGGCTTCGATCTGGGCATCTTCGACCAGGGCACCTGGCTGCTCAGCCGCTTCCACGCCCCGTTCGTCACCGTCATGGGGCGGGACCTCTTCGGCGACCACACCTCCTTCGTGCTGCTCCTCGCGGTGCCCCTGTACTGGATCTGGCCCGAGGCCCAGACCCTGATCGTGCTGCAGGCGTTCCTCCTGGCCGCCGCCGCGGTGCCCATCTACCTGGTCGCACTGCGCCGGTTGGGCCGGGTCTGGGCGGCCACCGGTCTGGTCCTGGCCTACCTGCTCGACCCGGCCCTGCAGCGGGGCAGCCTGGAGGCGGCCGGCCCGTTCCATCCGGAGTCGTTCCTGGTCCTGTTCCTGGCAGTGGCCCTCTACGCCGCCATCGAGTGGCGGCCCAAGCTGCTGGTCGCCTCGGTGATCGGCTGCCTGCTGGTCAAGGAGGACGTGGCCCTGCTGGTCATCCCGCTGGCCGCCTGGGTCTTCTGGCGGCGCGACCGCCGGCTGGCCGTGGGCCTGGCGGTGGGCGCCCTGGCCTACGCGGTGTTCGCCCGGGAGGTGGTCATCCGCCTGCTGCTCGGCACCAC
>JAKBAX010000141.1 GCA_021808785.1 Actinomycetes bacterium
TGTTCGGAGCCCGGGGCATGGGCCGGTCGATCTACACCCACGACCCGGATGGCAACACCGTCGAGCTACGCCGCTACGACGACTGACTGCCCAGGACCCCGGTCCCGAGTGTGGGGGGCGGGCGTGGGTGTCGGGGGGCGGGCGGGCGTGTCGCGGGGGGCGTGCGGGCGTGCGGGCGTGCGGGGGGCGGGCGTGTCGGGGGGCAGAGGGGCTGAAATCTGTACCTTTCTGTCAAATCTGTACCTCATCAGCCATCTTTTGACTCTGGAGGTACAGAAAACACATCGCGGTACAGAAAACGAGCGGCCGGCCGCCGCGCCGGCCCCGCATCGGCCGGCCACCGCATCGGCCGGCCACCGACGACCGGGGCACCTAATCTGAGCCGGGTGCCCCCTCTGACCCTCATGGCGGTCCACGCCCATCCCGATGACGAGTCCATCAGCACCGGCGGCATCCTGGCCCGTTACGCGGCTGAGGGGGTGCGCACCGTCCTGGTGACCTGCACCGACGGCGGCGGGGGCGACGGTGAGGACGGAGCCAAGCCGGGGCAGCCCGGTCACGACCGGGCCTCGGTGATCGCCGCCCGCCAGGCCGAGTTGGAGCGCAGCGCCAAGGTGCTGGGTGTCACCCACCTGGAGACCCTGGGCTACGCGGACAGCGGGATGATGGGCTGGCCGGACAACGACGAGCCCGGTTCCTTCTGGCAGACGCCCGTGTCAGAGGCGGCCGGGCGGCTGGCCCAGCTCATGCGGCGCTACGAGCCCCAGGTGGTCGTCACCTACGACCCGAACGGCTTCTACGGTCACCCGGACCACATCCAGGCCCATCGCATCACGGTGGCGGCGGCCCGCCTGACCGCCATCCCGGACAAGCTGTACTACACCGCGGTTCCCCGCAGCCGGATGGCCGAGTTCGGCCGGCGCCTCCAGGAGCTCGGCATCGAGTTCGGCGAGGACGACGGGGGTGCCGACGAGGGGGGCCGGACCGACGACGGGGGTGCCGACGAGGGGGGCCGGACCGACGAGGGCGGGCGGGCCGGCGCCCCTGGATCGGCCGACGAAGGTGGCCGGGGCGGCGGCCCGGGATCGGGGGGCGAGGCCCCGGCCGGTCCGCGGGAGGAGTGGGGCACGCCCGACGACCAGGTGACTACCTACGTCGAGGTGGCCCGCTACGCCGACCGCAAGTTCGACTCCCTGCACTGCCACGAGAGCCAGTCCGACAACATCTTCTTCTTGAAGATGGGACGCGACGTCTTCGGCGAGCTGATGGGTATGGAGGCATTCGTACGGGCCGAGGACCGCACCGGGGCGCCCGTGCCCGAGGACGACCTGTTCGCCGGGCTGCGGTGACGGTCACGGTCGAACAGGCCCGTACCTTCCTCGCCGAGGTGGTGGCCCCGGCCGTCTACCCCGACATCCGCCCGCTGACCGTTACCGCCCGTCACCTGCCCGGCGAGCCCCTGCCGCCGGCCCAGGCGGTGGACGGCCCTTTCGTGCCGTGCGCGGTGGGGGACCGCTGGGGGGGCATGTGGGGCACCACCTGGTTCCGGGCCCGGGCCGAAGTCCCGCCCCACTGGGCCGGGCAGGAGGTCGCCGCCGTGGTCCACCTGGGAGGGGCCCGGGTCGTCGGCTTCAGCGCGGAAGGCCTGATCTGGACGCCTGACCTGGTGCCCGTCCAGGGCCTGCACCACGAGCACCGGGAGTACCCGATCACGACCGCCGCGGAGGCCGGGGCGTCGGTCGACTTCTACATCGAGGCGGCCGCCAACCCGATCCCCCGATGGCACATGAAGGACTGGCCCCGGCTCGAGCCCGACTACTGCGGTCCCGCCCTGTACACCCTGGAGCGGGCCGACCTGGCCACCGTCGACCGGGAGGTCGAGGCCCTGCGCCACGACATGGACGTGGTCGTCGAGATGGCGGAGTGGATGGGCGAGCGGCGCCAAGAGGCGCTGGCCGCTCTCGACGACGCCATGACCGCGGTCGCGGCAGGGGGTCCTGCGGGAGCGGCCGCGGCCCGGGAAGCCCTGCGCCCGCTCATGGAGCGGCCCGGCCCGGCCCCCGCCCCCGGAGGCCGGCACCGGGCCACCGCGGTGGGCCACGCCCACATCGACACCGCCTGGCTGTGGCCGATCCGGGAGACCCGGCGCAAGTGCGGGCGGTCCTTCGCCAACCAACTGCGGCTGATGGAGCGCTATCCGGAGCATCGCTTCGTGTGCAGCCAGGCCGTCCAGTACGAGTGGGCGGAGCAGGACTACCCGGAGATCTACAAGGGCATCCGGGCCATGGTCGCGGCCGGCCGGTGGGAGCCGGTGGGGGGCATGTGGGTGGAGGCCGACACCAACGTGCCGTCCGGCGAATCCCTGGTCCGGCAGTTCGTGTACGGCAAGCGCTTCTTCTCCGATCAGCTCGGCGTCGAGACCCACGAGATGTGGCTCCCCGACGTGTTCGGGTACTCAGCCGCACTACCGCAGATCGCCAACGGCGCCGGGGTGGACGTCCTCGTGACCCAGAAGATGAGCTGGAACGACACCAACCAGTTCCCCCACAGCACCTTCTGGTGGGAGGGCCACGACGGCAGCCGGGTGTTGGCCCACTTCCCCCCGGCGGCGACCTACAACGGCACCGTCACCGTGGCCGAGCTGCTGAACGACGACCGGAACTTCATGGACGGGGCCCGCAGCGACCGGACCCTGTACCCGTTCGGCTACGGCGACGGCGGCGGCGGTCCCGCCGCCCACCAGCTCGAGGCGGCCCGCCGCCTGGCCGACGTCGACGGGCTCCCGCAGCTCACCGTCGGTCCCCTGGAGGAGTTCCTCTCCGGTCTGCGCGACCAGGCCCTGACCGCGGGGTTGGCCACGTGGGTGGGGGAGCTGTACCTGGAGGCCCACCGGGCCACGACCACCACGCACGCCGACGTCAAGGTGGGCAACCGCCGCTGCGAGGAAGCGCTGCGGGCGGCCGAGCTGTGGTCGGTGGCCGCCGGCCGGGGCGGCCCGGCGCTTCACGCACAGCTGGATCCGCTGTGGAAGCTGTTGCTGGTCAACCAGTTCCACGACATCATCCCCGGCTCGAGCATCGCCTGGGTCTATCGGGACGCGGCCGCCGACCACGGGCGCATCCTCGACGGCTGCGGACAGCTCATAGACCGGGCGCTCGACGAGCTGGCGCCCGGTGAGCTGGCGCCCGGTGAGGGGCCGCATCTGGTCGCGTTCAATCCCTCGACCTACGACCGGGCCGAGGTGGTGGATGGGCCGGACGGCACCCTTGGCTGGGCCGAGGTCCCCGGCTGCGGATGGGCCCCTCTCCCGCTCGCCGGGCCGGTCGGGATCGCCGCCGGGCCGGTCGGGACCGCCCCGGCGCGCCGCGGGCCGCCACCGGTCGAGGTCTCCCCGGCCCACCTGGACAACGGCATCCTCCGCATCGCCCTCGACCGTCGTGGACTGGTCAGCTCCATCTGGGACCACCAGGAGCAGCGGGAGGTGGTCGCCCCCGGTGAGCGGGCCAATCTGTTCCAGGTCCACGAGGACCGCCCGAAGGCGTTCGACGCCTGGGACGTCGACCTCGACTACCTCGACCAGGTGGAGGACCTCGACGGGCCCCTCGAAGCCGGGCCCGTCGTGGTCGAGGACCACCCCCTCCGCGGCGGGGTCCACCTGGCCCGTCGCTTCGGGAGCGGATCGGTCATCACCCAGACGATCCGCCTGGCCGCCGGGACCCGCCGCATCGATTTCGTTACCGAGGTGGACTGGCAGGAGCGCCACCGCTTCTTGAAGGTGGCCTTCCCGGTGGCCGTGCGGGCCGAGCGGGCCGCCTATGAGATCCAGCACGGGTACGTCGAGCGGCCGACCCACGCCAACACCAGCTGGGACCGGGCCCGCTTCGAGGTCTGCGGGCACCGGTGGGCCGCACTGGGCGAGCCCGGATACGGGGTGGCGCTGCTCAACGACTGCAAGTACGGCTACGACATCCGGGGCCACACCCTGCGCCTGTCGTTGCTGCGGGGCCCCGGCTACCCCGACCCCGACGCCGACCGGGGCCACCACCGCTTCACCTACGCCCTGCTGGCCCACCCCGGCGACCGGGGCCGGGGCCGGGTGGTCGAGGAGGCCGAGGCGCTCAACCTTCCGGTCGTGCTGCGCGTCGGACGGGTGGCCGGCCCGGGCCGCCTGATCGAGGTGGACCGGGCCGGGGTGAGCGTCGAGGCGGTCAAGCCGGCCGCCGACGGCACCGGGACGGTCGTCAGGTTGTGCGAGGTGCACGGGTCGCGGCGACCGGCCACCGTGACCCTGCACCAGCCGTTCGATTTCGTGGAACGGACCGATCTGCTGGAGCGGCCCACCGGCATCGTCGACCACGTGGGCCCGTCGGTGCGGCTGGGCCTGCGCCCGTTCGAGCTCGTGACCTTGCGCTTCGGGCGCCGCTAGAGCGGCCGACGGGCCTGGTCACATCTGGCGGCCGTCGGGGTCCCACAGCCCCTCCCACGCCGCCGCGGCATCGACCAGCGGATCGCCGCTGAGCGAGCACTCGGTGTCGAAGCGCATCATCTGATCCGGGAACCGCCCCCAGCCCGGCTCGCCGGTGCGGGCGAAAGCGCCCCACGCGGCCAGGTGAGCGTCGGCCAGGCGGCCGGCCCCCCGGTCGTCGTCGCCGCCGGCTCCGAGGAACTCCAGCCAGCCGCCGCCGTGGAGGGTTCCGAAGGAAAAAGGTAGGTCGATGGCGTGGAACGCCCCCTTGCGCCATTCGCCCCCCGTGGCGCCCCAGTCGAACTGGGCCACGTGGGCGGCCACGCCGGGTAACGACACCACCCGCCGGGCCGGTAGGCGCATCAGGGCATCGGTCTGCACGGCGGCCCAGATGTCGGCGCCGTCGCCCCGGTCGGCGTAGAAGGCGGCCAGCCGCTCCGCCGCCGCGTCCCCCGGGTCAGAACCGGTGCGCCGCTCGATCAGGCCCC
The DNA here is from genome assembly GCA_021808785.1 of Actinomycetes bacterium. Lineage (GTDB taxonomy): Bacteria > Actinomycetota > Acidimicrobiia > Acidimicrobiales > Palsa-688 > JAKCDU01. The sequence continues at coordinate 4,954 of JAKBAX010000141.1, forward strand.
TGATGCGCCGCCGCAGCCCGACGGGGTCGCGGGCGCCCGGGTCGGGGTACAGGCGCATCTCCTCGGCGGTCCAGCTGAACATCAGGTCGACGCCGGGCGCCTCCCAGTCCACCCCCGGCTTGATGCGGAGCAGGTCACCGTCCACCACCGGGTGGTAGGGCATGGCGCTGACCGTCCCCATGAGCCCGGGCACCGCCTTCTCCTGGGCGTCCAGCAGGGCCGGCCACGGCAGCGACCACAGATCCCGCTCGGCGCGCAACCCGGCCGCGTCCAGCACCGCCCGCTTGACCTGCTCGGCCACGTCGGGCGTCTGGGTGTGCTCGACGCCCGGGCTCTGCAGGACGGCCCGATCGACCAGACCTTCCCGGGCCGCGGCGGGCAGCATGTGCAGGATCGATCCGGCCCCGGCCGACTCGCCGAACACCGTCACGCACCCGGGGTCGCCGCCGAAGGCGGACACGTGGGCCCGGACCCACCGCAGCGCCTCCATCTGGTCGCGCAGCCCGCAGTTGGCGTCACCCCCCTCCGCCCACAGGAAACCGAGCACCCCCAGCCGGTAGTTGACCGATACCACGACGACGTCCTGGCCGGCGGCCAGGGCCGACCCGTCATAGGTCTCGATGGCGCTGCCCCCCGTCATGAAGGCCCCGCCGCAGATCCACACCATCACCGGCCGGGCTCCCCCATCGGTGCTCGACGGGGTCCACACGTCGAGGGTGAGACAGTCCTCGTCCACCTGGCCGACCCGGTTTCCGGGCAGCACTCCACTGAAGATACTGGAGCCTGATTGCACCGGCGACGGGGCGGCTCGGGTGGCGTCGCGAACGCCGGTCCAGGCGGTCGCGGGGCGGGGGGCCCGGAATCGGCGGAGGCCGGTCGGCGCCTGGGCATAGGGGATTCCGCGGTAGACCTCCAGGCCCGAGTGTGTCCGCGAGCCCCTGAGTCGGCCCAGGTCGGTGTCCAGTTCGATTTCCATCTAGAAGCTGATTCTAGTAGAGTGGCCAGCCATGAGCACGGTCACCGCAGGCACCGGTGTCGAGGCCCTCGATCGCACCGACGGCCACTACACCATCATCACCGCCGACAGCCACGCTGGCGGCAGTCACGCCCAATACCGGGAGTACCTCGATCCCGCCTACCTCGAGGAGTTCGATGCGTGGCGCAACCGGTACAAGAACCCGTTCAAGGATCTGGGCGACACCCGCCGGTACCGCAACTGGGACAACGAGATGCGCAACGGCCAGCAGGAAGAGGACGGGGTGGTGGGCGAGGTCATCTTCCCCAACACGGTCCCTCCCTTTTTCCCCTCCTTCGTGCTCTTCGCCGGACCGCCCGAACCGGAGTACTACGAGAAGCGGCTGGCCGGAATCCGGGCCCACAACCGGTGGCTGGTGGACTTCTGCAATCAGTTCCCCGAGCGACGGGCCGGCATCGGCCAGATCTTCCTGAACGACATCGACGACGCCATCGACGACGTCAAGTGGATCAAAGAGCACGGCCTGCGGGGCGGCATCCTCCTGCCCAACGTGCCGCCCGACTGCAAGTGGGTCAAGCCTCTCTACGACCCCGAGTACGACCGCCTGTGGGAGGTCATCCAGGACCTCGACATCGTGGTCAACGTGCATGGCGGGACCGGCGTCCCCAACTACGGGAACTACCCGTTCTCCATGCTGCTCTACATCACCGAGGTGTCGTTCTACTCCCAGCGGCCGCTGTGCCACTTCATCCTGGGCGGCGTCTTCGAGCGCTTCCCCCGCCTCGAGATGGCCATCACCGAGGCCGGGGCGTCGTGGGTGCCCCCGTTGCTCAAGCGGCTGGACGCCACCATCGACACCATCCGTAAGACCGGCCAGACGGGCGAGATCCGCTACGACGATGCCCACAAGCTCAATCACCTGGCGTCGGAGTACTTCGCCCAGAACGTGTGGATGGGCGTGTCGCAGCCCCGCCCCGAGGACGCCAACATGCGGGAGTACCTGGCCCCCGACCGGTTCATGTGGGGCTCCGACTACCCCCACGACGAGGGCACCCACCCCTACACCCGCGAGCACCTGCGCCAGGTCTTCCCCGGCGTGGGCCCGGCCGAGATGTCGCGGATCCTGGGCGAGAACTGCGCCCGGCTCTACGGCTTCGACATGGCCGCCCTGGCCGAGCGGGCCCGCCGGTTCGGCCCCACCGTCGACGAGCTGTCGGTGCCCCTCGACGGGCTGCCGGAGAACCCCAACGAGGCGCTCCTGCGAGGAGCTGGACAGGGCCTATAGATTCCGACCGCCCTAAGATCTGCGTTGTGGGCGTGACAGTGGTGGCCGTCAGGTAGTGAGGAAACTGGTGGGCTCGAAGACTTCTATTTCATGACCAGGGCCGCCATTCTCGACGAGGCTCCCGGTGAGTTGGTCATCGATGACATCGAGGTGGGCCGGGTCGGACCGCACGAGGTGCTGGTACGGACCGTCGCGGCCGGGTTGTGCCACTCGGATCTGCACTTCATCGGGGGTGTCTACCCGTACCCGCTGCCGGCGGTGCTGGGCCACGAGTCGGCCGGCGTGGTGGAGGCGGTGGGCGACCAGGTCTCTGGCCTGAAGGCCGGCGACCATGTCGTGTCCTGCGTCAGCGGGTTCTGCGGGGCGTGCAAGTACTGCCTGACCGGACGCCCCTACATCTGCGACAAGGTGGGCCTGACCCGGGCGCCGGGCTCACCGCCGCGGTTGGCCCGGGGGGACCAGGCGCTGTTCCAGTTCTTCGACCTGGCCAGCTTCTCGGAGCGACTGCTGGTGCACGAGCACCTGCTGGTGAAGATCCGCCCCGACATGCCGCTGGAGAAGGCCGCGCTCATCGGGTGCGGGGTGCAGACAGGGGTGGGTGCGGTGATCAACACCGCCCGGGTGCGGCCCGGCGACACGGTGGCGGTGATCGGATGCGGCGGCATCGGGCTCAATGCCATCCAAGCCGCCTCGATCGTCGGCGCGTCGAGGGTGATCGCCGTCGACCGGCTGCCCGAGAAGCTGGATCTGGCCCGCACCTTCGGTGCCACCGACACCGTCGATGCCGGTGCCGGCGACCCGGTGGCTGCAGTACAGGAGCTCACGGGTGGCGGGGTCGACCATTCCTTCGAGGCCATAGGACTGAAGGTGACGGCCGAGCAGGCGTTCGCCATGTTGGGCAAGGGTGGCACTGCCACTGTCATCGGTATGGTACCGATCGGTCAGCGCCTGGAGATCGACGCCACCCAGCTGATCAGCGGGAAACGGCTCCAGGGTTCCAACATGGGCTCCAACCGCTTCCGCGTCGACATGCCGCAGTACGTGGACTGGTATATGTCCGGCCGTTTGAAGCTGGACGAGCTGATCAGCGCCACCATGCCGCTGGAGAAGATCAACGACGGCTTCGCCGCCCTCCAGGCGGGCCGGGTCGCCCGCCAGCTGGTCATCTTCTGACCGCCGGCGCCTACCGAGTGAGTCCCGAGCGATCTGCTCAGCGAGCGCATGCAGCTGGGCCTCAACGGCTTCTTGCACCTCGCCGCCCTGCGGGCCCGGAGCAGCCGCAGGAGCCACGTGGTCGACGACGAGGTGTTCCGTCGCAACCTGGTCGACATGTTCGTGGCCGCGCTGGTGGCCGGGTACTGAGAGGACCGAATGGCCGAAGACATCAGAGCGGGACTGCAGGACTGGCTCGGCGAGGAGGTGGGCCAGCCGGTGGCCATCGGCGGCCTCCGGCGGACCTCGGCCGGCTTCTCCAGGGAGAACTGGGTCTTGGACGCCACATGGAACGGCACCCGCCACGACCTGATCGTCCGCCGGGATCCCGTGGGCAGCGTGCTCAACACCGACCGCCGGGTCGAGGTGGCGGTGCTGCGCGGCCTCGAGCCGACCGCCGTGAAGGCACCCCGGCTGCGTTGGGCCGACCTGGACGGCACCCGGCTGGGCCGGCCCTCCCTGGTGATGGACCTGGTCCGCGGTACCTGCGACGGCTTCGTGCTCAACGGGGAAAGAACCCTGGGTGAGCGGGTGGCCCTGGCCCACGCCCTCTACGACCAGTTGGCCGCCATCCACCAGGTGGACCTGGCCCGCGTCGGGCTGCCGGGCGTCGCGCCCGGGAACGCGGCGCGGGCGGCCGTCGACCACTGGGAATCGGAGTTACGTGCGGTGCAACTCGAAGCGGAGCCCGAGCTCACGTTCGTGTTCACCTGGCTGCGGGCCAACGCGCCGGTCAACGAGCGTACCGCGCTGGTGCACGGCGACTTCAAGCCGGGCAACGCCCTGTTCGACGACGACGGTGAGGGCGGCACCGAATGGACCGCCATCCTGGACTGGGAGACGGCCCACCTCGGCGATCCCCACGAGGACCTGGGCTGGGTGACCAACCCGCTGCGCCAGCGGGAGCACCGCATCCCGGGCGGGTGGGAGCCCGACGACCTGCTCGACCGGTGGTCGGCCCGCACCGGCTGGGACGTCGACCGCGACGCCGTCCACTGGTGGCAGGTACTGGCCAACGCCAAGCTGGCGGTGATCGTGCACACCGGCGCCCGGGCCTTCGTCCAAGGAAAGCTGGACCGCATCCACCAGGCGCCGGTCCGCATCCATCAGCTCCTGCTCCAGCAGATCGGAGCCTGATGCGCCCCACTGTGTCAGAGCAACTGTCAGGTATCAGCCGCCTGCTCGCTGACGTGGTCGGGCCGGAGGTACTGGACCCGTACGCATCGGACGTCCTGGCCGGGGCGGTCACCACGCTGGAGCTGCTCGCCGACGGATGGGCGCGGGTGGCGCCCTTTCTCCGCTGGGACATCGAGGCGACCGGACGGGTGCTGGCTCTCGCCGGTGTCGACCGACCGCCGCCGCCCGAGGACCCACTCGACATCGAGGCCCTGTACGAGTGCGACCGCCGGGCCAGGCGGCTGCTGAGCGAAGCCATGGCCGCGGTGATGGAGCGCCCGCAGGCCCGAGAGGCTGCGGTGGCGCTGTTCCGGACGCGGGCCGATCGCTATCCCATCGCCGCCCGACCCCAACCCCGATCCGGAGGAGAGCCCAGTTGCTGACGCCGCTCGACGACATGCCCTGGCACCAGCTGCCCACTACATTCGATCACGTCGGCCCGAGCGATGTGCGCTTCTTCGACCGGCTGTGGTTCGCCGCCTCCGACCGGGCGGGGGGCGGTGCCCTCCAGCTGACCATGGGCGTCTACCAGAACATGAACGTGGTCGACGGCGGCTTCGTCGTCGTCGACGGCACCCGGCAGCACAACCTGAGGGTATCCAGGCAGCTCCGCTCCAGGTACGACACCACCTGCGGCCCCCTGGAGATCGAGGTGGTCGAGCCGATGCGCCGCCTGCGCCTGTCGGTCGCCCCGAGCACAGCCACCGTGCACGGCCGCCTCGACTGGGTCGCCACCATCGAGGCGCAGGAGGAGCGCCATCACTTCAAGCGTTCCTCGGGCCGGGTCGTGGAGGACTACGCCCGATACGACCAGATCGGCGAGGTGTCGGGCTGGATGGAGATCGAGGGAAAAAGGATCGAGTTGGACCGCTGGTGGGCCTGCCGTGACCACTCGTGGGGGGTGAGGGAGAGGGTCGGGATCCCCGAGCCGTACACCGGGCAAACGATCAGGGCGGGAGAGAGCATGTTCGCCTTCCTCTTCTTCTCGACCGGGACCCACGGCGGGCACGTGCAGGTCGGCCGGCGCGACGGAGTGGACCACCTGACCGCCGAGATCGTCGACCGGGCCAGCGGGCACACGGTG
>JAKBAX010000142.1 GCA_021808785.1 Actinomycetes bacterium
AGCGCACCACGCTCACCATCGTCTTGCCCCCACCACGACGGACGATCCGCTGCAGATTCCGGCCCTCCTCATCGGAAAGCCGCCGCAACCTCACACGCTGGCTCGTACCCCAAGCCTGATACCCCCCACCAGCCCGTTGGTGGACCCAACCGAGCAAACGATCAGTGCCAGGGCATCTAGCAGCTGTGGCTTGCTTGCCGGCCTCGCCGAGCGCCCCAAGCCGCTGTTGGAGGACACCGCGCGGGAACGTTACGGGTGCACGATATGGGGCATCCTGCCGGCGGCCGGTAATCCAGGCGAGCGCCCACCAGTCGCTCGGCGTGCGCTGCGCCCAGGCCCGCGACCGATGTTCGGCTCGGACGTGAGGTGTCTAACCAGATGCCATCGTCAGCGCCGCTCGAGCCGGTCGACACCTCGCCCGGGGTGCCATGCCTCGATGATCAGGTGGTCGGCGGGAGTACCGACTCGCGTGATGACGACCTCGTTAAGGTCGATCAGGAACCTGTCGGAGCCCGAAGGGCCGGTGTGCTGCTGCACTTCGACGGCCTTCCCGTGGATTTTCGCATCGCCCGGCCAGAAGGTGGGATCGTCGTCGGGATCGGCCGTACTGCTGTGAAGTGCCACCCGTCCGTCGCGTCGGAGATCGGCCGCTCGGAGGGAGCCGCCCATCATCCCCACGGCAAGGCCGTCTTCGCCGAAGTCGACTTCAGTGCCGCTGATTCTCGGTGCTCCGTCTTTCCGAACGGTGGCCATGGTGTGGTGCTTGTGTGCCGTGAAGAGCGCCAGGACTCGCTGGGCGAAGGCCGGTTCCTCGGCGGCGAAGTCGTTCCATGACGCCATATCGTTACATTGCCATGGATCTGACCGAGTCGGCGGGGGTGCAGAGCGAAGCCGCAATCACATCTTTACGGGCATCGACTCCCAGCAGCGCCGAATCGAATCGGCGGGATATGGCACCTCAGCCCTTGTCGATGCACATCCGGACCCAGCGAGATAACGCTCCCGCACCCTCCACCCGGCGATGTCGCCTCCGAGCCGCTGTTCGGAGGCAGTTCAGCCTGAGCGGCTCCTAGCGTTAGGGGATGGCCGGTGAAGCTCTTTGCTGAGTATCTCGGTCAGTAGCTCGAGGGAGTTGTGCAGCTGGGTGTAACGCTGCGGCCCCAGGATCTCTGCGATCTGCAGCTGAGCTGCCCGCGCTTCGTCGTAGATGGTCTCCGCGAGCCGCCGTCCCTTCGAAGTGAGCCGGATCACACGGGCCCTACCGTCCGCGGGGTCTGGCACGCGCCTCAGGTACCCCTGTCCCTCGAGGTGCCCGAGCAGATCGTTGACCGACTGTTTCGTGATCCCCACGTGGTCCGCCAGCTGGCTCGGACGTAGTCCGTCGAGGCCGGGGTAGCGCCAGAGCGCGACGTGCGCGGCGTTCAGATCGTCGTATCCCGCCGCGACCACGCCGGCGTACATCTCGTCGCGGACCCACTGCCAAACGACGCGCAACATGGCGCCGACGTACCGGGGGAACTCGCCACCTGGGTCCTCCTGCGTGTACGAATGGCTTGACATAGTCGTAAGGTTACCATACGATCTAGTCGTAAGGGTGCCTGACTGCCAAGTGGCGGTCAGGATTTTGTCAGGAGGTGGCCGAAGTGACGACAGCAGTAGTAATCGACTCCCCCGAGAGCGAACAGGCTCAGGCATGGTGGTTCCTCGACACCCTGGTCGTGGAGCACCGCTGTGCACCCGGCATGGGCACCGTCGTGCTCGAAATGACCTTGCCGGTGGGCTCGGCGCCCCCGCTTCACGTCCACGACGACCTCGACGACACCTGGTACATCCTCGAGGGCCAGATGGTCGTGCGCTGTGGCCCAGACAAGCTGCTCGTCGGCGCCGGGCACTGGGTCTCCATGCCCCGCGCAGTGCCGCACACGTTCCGGGTGATCGGTGAGCGCGAGGCGCGAATCCTGCTCGTGCACGACAAGCCCAGCTTCCGTGACTTCATCCGCAGCGTCAGCACCCCAGCCAAGGCACGTGTGGTACCGACCGACCCGACGTTTCCGCCCATTGACGAACTGATGCGCATCTCGGCGTCCCATGACCTCAGGCCAATCGGGCCTCCCATGAGCGCCGAAGACAGCGAAACTGTTCTCGCCGGCGTGGAGTAACCAATGGCTACCCCCAAGCTGCAGGTCACCGCCATCAACCACGTCGTGCTCCACGTCACCCATCTGGAGCGATCGAAGAGGTTCTATACGGAACTGCTCGGTTTCGAAGATCGCAACATCTCCGACGGTCCACCCAGCACGAGGGCGAGCTTCCTGCTTTGCGGCGTGCAGGGCCTCGACCTATTCGAAGTCTCCGAGGATGCCCATGGCGGCCAGGAGATCAACCACATGGCGCTGAACGTGGCCGTCGACGACGTGGACCAGCTCGTGGCGCTGCTCTATAAGGCAGGTATCGAGGCACCGGAACGGACCCCGCGCAACTCAGTGTTCATCTCCGACCCAGACGGGCACATCCTCGAGATTCTCCCCACCACCGCCAGCGAGAGAGCCCGCGAGTACCACGGGACTGCCGTCGCTATGTAGATGTCGAGACCACGGAGCAAGCCATGACGAGTTCGAAGCCTGTCTGGTCACGCCGAGCCCCTCCGCTCTCCCCGTAGCCCTATGCACGAAGCCATCGAGAGCCATCTCGCCCACGAGGAGGCCGACGAGCTGCCCCTCACACCCGAGGCCATCACAATGGAAAACACCGCCTTGTTCGGGGCCGAGGACGCCAAGACAACGAACCCAGCGCGTTCCTGCCCTGGGTGCTCGACGACGCACCCGACGCCGATTGGGCCTACTTCACCGGCCCCATGCGACACCAAGACCCATCGGGGCCGAACAATCCGAACAATCCGAACAACCCGACCAAGGAGAACTCTGTGAGCACAGCCATCGAATCACCCACCTCATCCCAAGCCGTGCCTACCGTGACGGGCATCAGCCACGTCGGCATCACGGTCCGTGACATCGCCGCAAGCGAGGCGTGGTACAGCAACGTCCTCGGCCTCGTGCGCGCCTTCGTCGAGCCCCACGCCACTGGAGACGGCTACGCCGTCATCAACCCCAGGTTGGACTCGACAGGGTGGGACGGCCTGGACTCGTGATCGTCCTCGGGCGCTCAGATCGCGGTCGAGAAGTCATCGTGACGACGGATCCAACCTGGGGAAGCTGGTGTGCCTTCGTTGCGCCCCTCGGGGACCAGATCGAGGATGCGGTAGTAGGTCATCACGGTCTCGAGTCCACGGGCTGTGGTCGAGTACGTCATGTACACGTCTCCGTCCAGGATTTTGAACACTGTGAGCCAGGGCCGTTCGGCCATGTAGGACATCGGGTCGGTGCCGCAGTCGACGGCATTCTGGACTGGCACGTCCGGCAGGTCGCCGTCGAACCAGCTGGCGACGGTTTCCTTGCGGACCGAGCGCTGTAGGTCGAAGTTGAAGTTGCTCTCGTGGCAGGAGGCCCACGTGAAGTCCCAGCCCAGCCTCTTTCGGTAGGCCTCGAGCTTGCCGATAGGGGCACGTGACACGGCGATCATGGTGACGTCCTTGGCCTTCAGGTGTTCGAGTACGCCGTTGAAGCTGTCGGCGATCGACGAGCAGACAGGACAGCCGGCCTCGAAGTCGGGGCCGAACATGAAGTTGTACATCACGAGCTGCGAGCGTCCCTCGAACAGCTGCGCGAGGGTGCGTGGCCCGGCGGCGGTCTGGAAGGTGTAGCTCTTGTCGATCCTCGTCCACGGCAGCTCCTGACGCAGGAGGGTGAGTTCGTCGCTGCGTCGGGTGATCTCTTTCTCGAGGGCGAGCAGTTCCTCTCGGGCGGCGTTCCACTCATCGAGGTTCACGATCTTGTGGTCAGTCACTGTTTGTGTCTCCTTGGGTTGGCTATCTGGCGAGTTCGATCAGGCCGAGGGCGACCATGGCGGCGGCCAGCGGGATGTCGATGACGGCCCTGGGCGGTACGAGCTTCTGGATGAGCACGGCGGCGGAGATGGCAGCCATCCAGGTCAGGCTCATGGCGCCGAGGGCCAACATCACCACCATCAGCCCGATGCAAGATCCGACGCAGCAGACGCCGAGCTCCCACCCGGACGCGGCCCGGGCGCGGCACAAGTGGCGGAAACGCCGTTTGAGAGGCGTCAGCTCGTACATGCCGACCGCGACGGCGACAGCCCCGGCGGTTGCTGGGCTGTGTGGCCGGTACAGGGTATAGACCACGACGCCGACCAGCGCCCACACCGTGAGGTAGGAGCCGATGTAGCTGGGAACATCGAAGGGGCGCCTCCATGTGGCCGCCAGCCGGACGGCTGACGGCAACAGGCCGGGCAACATCATGGCCGCCATCATCGGGACCCAGACGGAGAGGAAGAACGGGAACGACCCGAGCTTGGTGGCGACACCCATATCCATCCCGCTCATACGGGTAATGGCAACAACCCAGCCGGCAGCGACAAGGCCGACGGTGGCTGCTATCGCGGTGCCGGCCAACGCCCTCGGCTCAGCGGCTTTCGGCCGGCGCATCACTGGCGTGGTCATGATCGACTCTCCTTCGTCTCCTTCGATTCGGCGTGGGCGGCTTCGGCCAACCGCTTGATCGCGTCGAGGCGGCGGTCCCAGCGGCTGGCCTGGTCGGCCAGCGCGCGGGTCGCTTCGTCGAGCCGGCCGCCGTCAACCCCGAAAAGGACATCGCGGCCCTGTTTGCGCCGGCTGACGAGGCCAGCCTCCTCGAGGACGACCAGATGCTTCGAGACTGCCTGGCGAGTGAAAGGGACCTGCTCAGCTAACTCGCTGGCGGTCGCCTCTCCGCCCGCGACCAACAAGTCGAGTACCCGGCGACGTGACGGTTCGGCGATCGCCGACCAGAGCTGATCGTCGGCTTCCGCATTCATCCCGCTGTGGGCTCGACAAAGAGGGCTGCGAGGCGGTTGAAACACGCGGTCCATCCGCCGTTGTGGTCCTCCGTATAGCTGTGCTTGTCCTCGTCGGGCCAGGCCAGCACCTCGACCCCGGTCTCGACCACCCGGAGGTGTGTGCTCTCAGGACCGCGAGCGGTGAGGGTGAACTCCACCAGAACGGAGTTGTCGACCGTCGGGTCCTTATCCTGCGGGCGGTTCCATCGGAATGCGAACCGGCTGGGTCGATCCACAGCCTCGACCAGAATGGCGGTGCCCTTTTGCTCCCCGAACCCCAGGTAGCCGTGACCGCCGGGCCTCAGATCGAGCTCGACCAGATCGGCGAACCACCGGGTGATCTGGTCCGGCTCGGTAATGGTCCGCCAAACCACGTCCACGGGCGCCTCGATCACGACGTCCCGCTCGATCTCGAAATCGGCCATATCCCACTCCTCTGTCGGCTCTCGATGTGCAACCTATGGTAGCACTTCTTGACAGATATGCAACCAGTTGTTGCTGATTCTGCGCGAGTGGGTAGGGCAGGCGAGGTGGTGAAACGCAAGGCTGACCGTTGAGCCACCGGCCGCAGCCACCACTCCGGGGACGTGACGCGGCCGCTATTCAGCGACGCTTTCTGACGACGTTATTGCAGCCCCATGTTCGCGTGAGGCAGGCTGCTCCAGGCTGATGGCTGACTCGGGGCCTCTGCCGCCGGCGACGAAGGCTACGACGACGTAGGTCCAGATCTGGGACGAGCAGAGTGAACTGATGGGGAATGAGCGACCTCGGTGCTCGTCGGGCCCACTCGGACGAGGTCATAGCGCCAGATCCAGCCGGGACATTTTGACCAAGTCCAGGAGTCATCGTTCCATACGTGGATGGGAGGTGCTCGAAGACGATGACGACGGCATCAGCCTGGGCCCACCGGGCCGGGGGCTGCCCACGCTCGACATTCTTCGCGTGCCGGAGGTCAAGCAGATGAAGAACCGCCTGCACCTGGACCTGCAGGCCCACGGGACTAGCTTCGACGCGGAGCCTGGCCGCCTCGAGGGGCTCGGCGCCCGACGAGTCGACATTGGCCACCCCTGGTTGTAAAAGGGCCAGCATCGACTGGAGGCGATGTCGCACTTCCAGCACCTAATGTGATCCTGGAGGCATGGTGCGAAAGCTCCCCCCGAATTTGGAGTCGAAACGTCGTGGCCGGCGCTCCGCCACCTTGGTGGCAGCTGTGGCCTTAGCGGCGACAATGAACAGCTGCGGACACGCCTCCCCGGCCAACGGTACTTCCAGCACCACCGGGACTCCCGCTCGACTGCCCGGCCTGTCGGCGGACTGCCTGATACATGCACCGGCCTGCTACACGCCCCAGGTCATCCGCGACGTCTACGGCATCCCCGCCCTGTTGGATCGTGGGATCAACGGTCGCGGTGTCACGGTTGTGCTTCCTGAGATCGCCGAGACCGGGGCGACGCGACCTCCGGCGATAACCGACATACGCCAAGACATGGCCGACTTCGACAGCCGGTTCGGGCTTCCCAAGGTACAGATACAGGTCATCACCGCCCTGGCCGGCCCGTCTGCTTCGCCGTGGTCGGCCCGATTGGAGGAGGTACAAGACACCGAGCTAGTTCACACAGTCGCTCCGGGGGCCAGCATCGACGAGCTTCTGGTTGATCCCGCGGTGTTGGCCGACCCGGCCAAGGCAGCAAGCGAGTTCCCCACATTGATCCGGCTCGCCGCCAGCCACGGGAGCGTGATCTCCCTCAGCGTCAGCTTCGGTGAACACCTATTCTCCTCCGCGCAGGTTGCCTCCGTTAACTCGGCCCTCGGGTACGCCGCGAACAATCACGTCACCGTCATTGGTGCGTCCGGAGACGACGGTGTTCTGGGTACGGGCTCGATCACACGTCCGGTCAAAGAGGTCAGCCTCCCCGCCTCTGACCCACTCGTTCTGTCGGTGGGCGGTACCAGCCTGAAGGCCAACTCCGCCACCGGCGCCTACATCAGCGAAACGGCATGGAACAGCCCACCCGGAGCAACCGGAGGCGAGCCGGCAGCCTCAGGCGGTGGGTTCAGCCACCTATTCGCCAAACCTTCCTACCAAGACGGCGTGCCTGGCACCGCAGCACGCGGAGTCCCCGACGTCGCAGCGGACGCCTCACCGTACTCCGGCATGGCCGTCGCACGCACAGGGCCGGACGGAACCGACATGCTCACGGGCGCTGGTGGCACCAGCGCGTCCGCGCCGATCTGGGCCGGGCTGATCGCCCTAGCCGACCAGCAAGCAGGCCACCCGCTCGGCCTCGTGAACCCCGCCATCTACCGAATCGCAACCGGCCCTCAGTATCACCAAGCATTCCACGACGTCACCGTCGGCAACAACACGATGAACCTCACTTCCACATCCGGACCCGTCACGATCGCCGGCTACTCGGCCGGCCCCGGATGGGACCCTGTCACCGGATGGGGAACCCCCGACGCTCAGGTCCTCGTCCCCTTGCTGGCTACCAAGGCTCCGTGAAACCACCCCTCGTCAGGCCGCGCAGATCGCTCCCTGACAACGTCAGCCGAAAACCGGCGATCGGGGTCTCATGCCGAGGTGCGATAGGGGACGCGGCTCATGGGATGCGCTGACCGTGGATCAGCAGTCCACGACACGAATCGTCGGGTCCAGGACCTCGAGGTCAGCCCGATCCGAGCGATCACAGTGGCGTCATACCGACGGGCGGTGAGCACGACCGTGGCGTCGATGACGTCAGTCGTTCCCGCGGTCTCGCACAGCACTCCCGCAGCCCGCGCACCGGGATCGGTCAGTGGCTCCACAACGACGTCCCGCGCGTTGAGTAGTCGGCCAAGTCTCGCTTGGCGTCCGCCCCCTCTCCATGCCTGGCCAACGACACCCGCCGGCACCACCACCGCTCGTTGGTGCCGCCGAGCAACCTCGATCACCGCGGCCGTGTCACGATCGCCCCGTTCGATTGCGATCAGGGCTCCGGCATCCACGACCAGGGTCAATGTCGCTCGGCCAGGGCCAGACGCTGGCGGGCCCGGGTGACCTCTTCCGGCGGCGGTGGAGAGGGCGCCTAGTCCGACGCCGTGGTGTCGGGCGGTGGGTGTTCGAGGACGCTCGGACGGTACTCCACCAGTTGGATCTGTCCGTCGAAGGTTCTGCTGGCGATCATGTCGAGCAAGACGTCGGGGTAGCGGTCGTAGATACGTTCCGAGCCGGTGGCACCAGTGATGACCGGGAACATCACGACCCGGAAACGGTCGACGAGTCCGGCTCGCAGAAGCGATCGACACAGACTGATGCTGCCGATCGTGGCGAGGAGGCCCGGCCCGTCCGCCTTCATAGCCCGCACCGCTTGGACCGCGTCGCCGCGTACGAGCGTCGTGTTCGCCCATGAAGGCGTTTCCTCGAGGGTGGACGAGAACACCACCTTCGACGCTGCGGTGAGCCCGCTGATCGAGGACTCCTCCTCTCCGGAGAAGTCGTCGGTCCCCGCCGGGGCGACGCCGGCCGCGAAGCCCGACATCAGCCGGTAGGTGTTCGCCCCCATGAGCAGCGTGGCCTCGGGGCGTTCGTCGAGCCAGCTGAGGTACTCGGGGCCTTCGAGACCCCACCAGCCCGGCCAACCCTTTCCCGACGCGTACCCGTCCAGAGAGGTGATGAAGTCGACGATCAGCTCTCCCACGTCGTGCTCCTCGCGTAGCCGATCACACCCGCCACCGTCATTGGACGAGGAGCGCGTCGAGTTTGCGGTAGCCCTCCCGGACGCCCGCCTCCATGCCGCTCGCGACGAACGCGTCGCGGGCTTCGAAGCTGTCGACAAACGAGGTCGCGGTGAGCCGGCAGCGGCCGCCGGGTAGGTCCTCGAGAACGAGGCGCCCAAGAGACACGTCGTCGGCCATCGCCTCGTAGGTGAACGTCTGGACGATGAGCTCGTCGGGGCGGACTTCGTGGAAGCAACCCCGGAACCAGTGCTCCTCGTCACCTCGGGTCGAGACGTAGCGCCACTCGCCACCAGTGCGGCAATCCCACCGATCGACGCGGCTGGAGTCGAGGCTGTCAGGGCCAACCCATTGCGCGAACAGCTCCGGATCGGTATGGGCCCGGAAGACGGCGCTGGCGGGGGCGTCGAACTCCCGGACGATCTTGATCGACGGTGTCTTGTCGTCGATGGTGATTTCCGCCTCACGGTTGGTCGTCGTTGCCATGTCATTGCTCCTTGGTCATTATCAGGGGTCTGTTCCGTCGAGTTGGGCGAGCAGCTGGTCGAGACGCTGGTAGCGGGCCTCGGCGTTCTGGCGATACCGCTCGATCCACTTGGTCATGAGGTCGAACACCTCCGCTTCCAACCGGACCGGTCGACGCTGCGCCTCCCGCCGGCGCGACACCACCCCGGCGTCCTCGAGCACGGAGAGGTGCTTGGACACCGCCTGAATGGACATGTCGTAATGCTCGGCCAGCTCGCTCAAGGTCGCGTCGCCTTCGGCGAGGCGGGTCACGATGTCGAGTCTCGTCTCGTCGGCCAACGCCGAGAACACGTTCACGATTGCAGGCGTAGCCACCATCCTCCTCAACCTCTTAGTTGAATAGGATGGTACGTCACCGCTACGCGGTTTTCAACCCTGAGGTTGAACTCGGCGTGCTTGCCTACAGCGACCGTCCTTGACTGTCCTCAGTAGTGCACTCGAACCAGGGCGCCCGATCGGCCGGGATAGGCGCCTCCCGATCCCGGTGGTCAGGGGCGGGCAGGCTCCGGGATAACGGGGCGCGAGTTATGGATGGTCCGTCGGCTTTGGCTGGCTCGCACGGCGCGACGCCGCCGGGTGCGGGCAATGAGTGCCTCTCTGGCAGGCTGAACGCCGCACCCTTCTGCATTGCAGACTGGTATGCTGAATGCAATGGCGCAGCTTGTCACTCGGTTGGACGACCGTCTCTTGGCAGAAGTCGATGCACTGGTGAGCGAAGGCGTGGCCGCGACTCGCTCCGACGCCGTACGTCTGGGCCTCGAGGCCCTCATCGACCGGCACCGGCGCCAACAGACTGGCCAGGCCATTGTCGATGCCTACCGGCGACACCCCCAAGACGATGACGAACTCGCCGGACTCGACGAAGCCACCCGCTCGCTCGTCGGTGAGGAACCGTGGTAGCAGCACCGGCCCAAGGGGAAATCTGGTGGGCTGAAGCCGAGGACAAGCGACGGCCAGTTCTGGTGATCACGCGCAGCGAGGCCGTCCTCGTGCTCACCGGCATCGTCGTCGCGCCCGTCACCCGAACCGTGCGCAATATCCCGACCGAGATTCTGCTCGGCGAGGACGAGGGCCTCAACGTCGAATGCGCCGCCTCTTTCGACAACCTTCAGCGCATCCGGCGGTCCGCTCTGGTCGAGAGAATTGGTTTCCTCGGCCGTCGACGAGACGAAATCTGCACCTCCCTTCGCTCCCTGGCGGACTGCTAGCGGCTCCCCGAAATCGACTGGCTTCGTCGAGATGGCCTTCGAGCGCTTCCCGAACGAAGACAGACAGCGACTTTCCCTGCCGCTTTAACGCGCGCCCCACAACCAACGGTCACCGACTTCATCGAAGGCTCTTGATCTCGCTGACGAAGTTTCGGCTCCTGGAACCAATCACTGAATCGCGCCGCGTCGATGCCCATGGCTGTTGGGATGACCAGCACGACGAGCGCTGCCCAGCCGGCGACCCGGTAGCTGTGCCTGATTGGATCGCCGCGAGCTCGAACGATCCA
>JAKBAX010000143.1 GCA_021808785.1 Actinomycetes bacterium
GCCAAGGGCGGCGACGGTCACGGCCACCCGGGAGAAGGTCCCGAGGCCGGACTCCACCTTGCCCACGTCGTGGAGCAGGGCGCTGGCCATCACCTCCCGGACGGGGGGGTCGGGGGCGAGGAGCCGGTCCACATCGCGGGCCACCCCGGCGGCGTGGCGCCGGTCGGGGCCCGACATGCGCCGCCACAGCAACTGCTCGCCGGGCCGCAGCCAGCCCAGGGCCCAGGCCTCCTCCTCCGGGGCCGGGCCGCGGGGGTCGAGGGCTCCGAAGAAGCGGGCGGCCAGGTGCCGGAACGATCCGAAACCGCCGTTGGTAGCCACGCCGGCCAACCTACCCGGCCGGTAATCGCGAATGGCCGTTCGGGACCCCACTGGTAGCCTGGACCCCTCTATGGCCCTGGTAGTGATGAAGTTCGGCGGGACGTCGCTCGGCGATGCCGAGCGCATACGGACCGTGGCCGACTACATCGCCCGGACGGTGCGGAGGGGCGATCAGGTGGTGGTGGCGGTGAGCGCCATGGGCAAGGAGACCGACGACCTGCTGCACCTGGCGGCCCAGGTGTCGGGCACCCAGCCGGGGCGGGAGATGGACATGCTGATCACTGCGGGTGAACGCAAGGCCATGGCGCTGCTCTGCCTGGCCCTCCACGACATCGGCGTGGCGAGCGCCAGCTTCACCGGCAGCCAGGCCGGCATCATCACCGACACCGAGCACACGAAGGCCAAGATCCTCGACATACGGGCCGATCGCATCCGCCAGGCGCTGGCCGAAGGGCAGGTGGCCGTGGTGGGCGGGGCCCAGGGGGTGTCCACCGACCGGGAGGTGACCTTCCTCGGGCGGGGCGGCACCGACACCACCGCCGTCGCGCTCGCCCGCGCCCTCGACGCCGACTCCTGCCAGATCTACACCGACGTGTCAGGGGTGTTCACCGCCGACCCACGGGTGGTGCCCGAGGCCCGGCGGCTGAAGCGGCTGTCGTTCGAGGAGATGCTGGAGATGTGCGCGGCCGGATGCCCGAAGCCGGCCATGCGGTCGGTGGAGTTCGCCCGCAACCACCACGTGCGCCTGCACGTCCGTTCGGCGTTCACCTGGGAGCCGGGCACCTGGATCGAGGAGGAAGACCCCGAAGTGGAGCAGGCCATCATCTCGGCCGTAACGTCTGACAGCTCGGAGGCCAAGGTCACGGTGGCCGGCGTGCCCGACCATCCCGGCGTGGCGGCGCAGCTGTTCCGGGCCCTGGCCGACCGGTCCATCAACATCGACATGATCGAGCAGAACGTGTCGCTGGCCGGTACGACCGATATCTCCTTCACCGTGCCCCGCGAGGATCTGCGAGCCGCCTGCGAGACCGCCGAGGGGTTGAAGGCCGAGATCGACGCCCGCGAGGTGCTCGCCGATCCTGACATCGCCACTGTCTCGATCGTGGGTGCGGGCATGAAGACCCATCCCGGCATCTCGGCCACCATGTTCGAGACCCTCGCCGGTGAGGGCATCAACATCGAGATGATCTCGACCTCGTCCATCCGGCTGACCTGCGTGGTGCGGGCCGATCTGGTGGACCAGGCGGTGGTGGCGCTGCACCGGGCGTTCAAGCTGGAGGGCGGGTAGATGGTCACCATCGGGATCTACGGGGCGACCGGCCAGGTCGGCCAGGTGATGCGGGAGGTCGTCCGCCAGCGGAACCTGCCCCACGAGCGGCTGCGCCTCTTCGCCAGCGCCCGCTCCGCCGGTCGGATGGTGGACGGTGTCGAGGTGGAGGACGTGGCCACCGCCGACCACTCGGGGGTGGGCATCGCCCTCTTCTCCATGGGTGCCGGCGCGGCCAAGGAATACGGACCAAGGGTGGCCGCGGCGGGCGCCGTCGTAGTGGACAACTCCAGCGCCTGGCGCATGGACCCCGACTGCCCGCTCGTGGTACCCGAGGTCAACGCCCACGAGCTGGACCGCATCCCCAAAGGGATTGTGGCCAACCCCAACTGCACCACCATGGTGTGCATGCCGGTCCTGGCCCCGCTGCACGCCGAGGCCGGCCTGGTGCGCGTCGTGGCCTCCACCTACCAGGCCGTCTCCGGTGCCGGGTTGGCCGGGACCGCGGAGCTGGACCAGCAGGTGCGGGCGGTGGGGGAGAAGGCCAGGGAGCTGGCCTTCGACGGGCGGGCGCTCGAGTATCCGGCCCCATCGGTGTTCCCGGGACCTATCGCCTTCAACGTCATCGCCCACGCCGGCAGATTCGACGGCGACGAGACCACCGAGGAGCTCAAGTTCCGCAACGAGAGCCGCAAGATCCTCGGCATCCCTGATTTGGCAGTAGGCGTGACATGTGTGAGGGTGCCGGTGTACACGGGGCACTCTTTGTCGCTCAATCTGACCTTCCGCGACCCCATCGACCCAGCCCGGGCCCTCGACCTGCTGCGGTCGGCACCGGGTGTCGAGGTGGCCGACGTGCCCACCCCGCTGGCCGTGGCCGGGGGTGACACCTGCATGGTCGGCCGGGTGCGAGCCGACCGCAGCGACCCGAGCGCTCGGGGGCTGGCCATGTTCGTGGCCGGGGACAATCTGCGCAAGGGGGCGGCCCTCAACGCGGTGCAGATCGCCGAGGCGCTGCTGGAGCGGGGCATCGTCAGCTGATCACCGGCCCTACGGTCGCGGTGGGCCCTCGCTCACCCAGAGGGCGTAGGTTTCGAGGGTGCGCGGCAACTCCACCATCAATCAGCATTTCTCGCTGACCGGTGGCTGACCGCTCCGCCACCACCGAGTTCTTCGGATCGCGGGCCGAGGGCTGGGACGACCGCTTTCCCGACGACGGCCCGGCGTACGCCTCGGCGGTGGCCGCCCTGGGCCTGGCGCCGGGAGCGACCGCCCTCGACGCGGCCTGCGGCACCGGCCGGGCCGTACCGCTCCTGCGCGCCGCGGTCGGCTGGCACGGCCGGGTGGTGGCCGTCGACGTCACCCCCGAGATGCTGTCCGTGGCGGCGGCCAAAGGCCGGGCCGGGGGCCTGGTCCGGGCCGACGTGGTCGACCTGCCGCTGGCTGCGGCCGCGGTCGACGCGGTGCTGGCGGCCGGCCTACTGGCCCACCTCGACGACCCGGCAGCCGGCCTGGCTGAGCTGGCCCGGGTGACGCGCCGCGGTGGCCGCCTGGCCTTGTTCCATCCGATCAGCCGGGCCGCCCTGGCCGCCCGGCACGGCCGGGAACCCGACCCTGAAGACCTACGCCGCCCCCACATCATCGCTCCCCTGCTGCGGCGCCACGGCTGGGAGCCGGAGCTGCTAGACGACGGGCCCGACCGCTATCTCGTCGTGGCCCGCCGGCGCTGAGCGGGCTGGGCCCGTCCTCGGGACGGGGTGGGCTTGGGGGGGAGGAGTCCGATTGCGTAAGTTCTGCTTATGGACATCAACGGTTCGTCTTCTCTGGTCACCGGGGGGGCCTCGGGTCTGGGTGAAGCCACGGTGCGACTCCTCGCGGCCCGCGGCGCCCGGGTGGTCGTGCTCGACATGCAGGATGACAAAGGGGAGGCCCTGGCCCGGGAGGTCGGCGGCGTGTACGTGCACGCCGATGTGACCAACGCCGAAGAGGTGATCGCCGCGGTCGAAGCGGCCAAGGAGCTCGGCCCCCTGCGTTCGTTGGTCAACTGCGCCGGGGTCGGGTCGGCCAGCCGCACCATCGGGCGGGACGGCACCTACGCCTCGGCGTTCAACCTCGATCATTTTTCCCGGATCATCGCCATCAACCTGATCGGCACGTTCAACTGCATCCGGCTGGCGGCCACCGCCATGAGCCTGACCGATCCACTCGACGACGGCGAGCGGGGCGCCATCGTCAACACCGCCTCGCTGGCCGCCTTCGACGGCCAGATCGGCCAGGCCGCCTACTCGGCCTCCAAGGGCGGCGTGGTGGGCATGACCCTGCCGGTGGCCCGGGACCTGGCCGTGGTCGGGGTCCGGGTCAACACCATCGCCCCCGGCCTGATCGACACCCCGATCTACGGTCAGGGCGAATCGTCGGAGGCGTTCAAATCCAAGCTGAAAAAGGACGTGGTGTTCCCCGACCGGCTGGGCCGACCGGAGGAGTTCGCCAGCCTGGCCCTGGAGCTGATCACCAACAGCTACATGAACGGCGAGACCATCCGCATCGACGGCGCCGCCCGCCTCCAGCCCAAATGAGCGTCATCGACTACGCCACCGAGGGCCACGTGGCGGTCATCACCATCAACCGGCCCGACGCCCGCAACGCGGTCAACGGTGAGGTGGCCCAGGGCATCGAGGCGGCCATCGACCAGATGGAGGCCGACGACGCCGTCTGGCTGGGCATCTTGACCGGCGTCCCACCGGTGTTCTCGGCCGGGGCCGACCTGAAGGAGATCAACGCCGGGCGGGCCGACTCCATATCCACCAAGCGGGGCGGCTTCGCCGGGTTCGTGTCGCGCGAGCGGACCAAGCCGGTGATCGCCGCGGTCGACGGCCCGGCCCTGGCCGGCGGGACCGAGATCTGCCTGGCCTGCGACCTGATCGTGGCGTCCACCAGCGCCCGCTTCGGGATCCCCGAGGTGAAGCGCTGCCTGGTGGCGGCCGGCGGCGGCCTGTTCCGCCTGCCCCGCAAGATCCCCTTCAACATCGCCATGGAGCTGACCCTCACCGGCGACCCCATCGACGCCGAGCGGGCCCACCACTTCGGACTGGTCAACTATCTGACCGACCCGGGGGGTGCCCTCCAGCGGGCCCAGGAGTTGGCCCGCCAGATCGAGGCCAACGCCCCGGTGGCGGTGCGGGCCTCCCGGCAGGTCGTGCTGGCGGCGGCCACCGCGGATGAGGCCACCGGCTGGCGCCTTTCCGGCCAGGCCTTCGGCGAAGCCCTCTCGAGCGAGGACAACAAGGAAGGTCTCATGGCTTTCATCGAGAAGCGGCCGCCGAACTGGACCGGCAAGTAGGCCGCCCGACGATCCCGCCCTCGACCACAATTGTCGCCCAATAGCCGCTCCCGGCTGCGGCGACGCGCCCACCAGTCGGCCGGCCTGATTTAGATTCCCCCTGTCAAGTCCGGACGGCTGGAAGCCGAGAGGGATCCTGGGTGAACTCCATCAAATGGCGGGCCCGCCTGGCGGGCGTCATCGTGGCGGCTGGTCTCGCCACCGTGGCCGGCGCGGCGGTCGCCTTCGGCGCCGCGGTGAGCGGTGCGGCCCAGTCCGGCTCGGTGCCGACCCTGGCCGTCGTCACGGCCGGCCACGGATCGGCCAACCGCCCGGCGGGGGCCACTTCTCTCATCGATCCCGACGGCACGCCGGCCTCGACCCCGGCCACTCTCGTCGCCAACTCCGGCCGGGGGTCGGAGGGAGCGACCACCGCCCACCGCTTCGGTCGCCCCCCGACTCTCGCCCGCGGCGACGGGGCCGACGCCACGGCCCGGTCCGCTCAGGCGGTGTCGCGGTCGCACACCACTCCTTCGGCGACCCAGCTCCTGGCCGGGGTCGGCCCGCTGCCCACGGGGTGGATGGCCACCGCCCACGGCGTGACCGTCGACGGCATGCACCGGGTGTACCTGACCCTCGGGCCGGCCCACGTGAGCTCACCGATACCGGTGGTCGTGCTGATGCACGGGCGGGACATGTCGCCCGACGGTATCCTCCACATCAGCGCGCTGGCCGACCGCATCGGTCCGGCCCTGCTGGTGTTGCCGGCGGGCTGGAACGAGTCGTGGAACTCGGGGGACTGCTGCGGGCCGGCCTACCGCCACCACATCGACGACGTGGCCTTCATCCATGCCGCGTTGGACCAGGCCGTGTCGTCCAACCCGGCGGTGGCCTCGTCACCGGTGTACGCCATCGGCTTCAGCAACGGGGGCCGGATGGCCTACCAGTTGGCCTGCGACCTGCCCGGAGTGTTCCGCGGGATCATGGCCGTCGAAGCGGTTCCGGTGGAGCGGTGCCCGGCGATGCGCCCCTTGGACGTGACCGTGGTGGCCCAGCAGTCCGACCCCCTGTTGACCGTCGGTGCCGGCGCCCGGCCCAAGATCATCGGCGGCTTCGTCGAGCGGACGGTGGCCGCGACCATCGCCCACCTGGCCGCCCTGGACCACTGCGCGCCCGCCGCCGCGGCCGTGGACCTGGGGGCCGCGGTGGAGCGGAGCTGGTCGTGCGCATGGGGGACCCGGCTGCGCTACGTCTGGTACCCCGGCGGGTCGCACAGCTGGCGCCGGCCCACTGCCACCACACCGGGGGCGACCGACTTCGCCCGCCAGATGCTGGGACTCGCCGACCGGGCCACCGTGACCGTCACCGCCCGGTGACCGCGGGCGAGATGGCCAGAGGTGGGAGCGAGCCAGGGGTGCCCCCCTCCGCGGGCTCCCCCGTGGGTGCCCGGTGGCCCCTCAGCGGTTGAGGGCGGGAGCCAGGGCCCGCCAGGTCTCGGTCGGGAAGCCGTCGTCGACGAGGGCCTGGATGCAGACGTGGTCGGCGCCGGCGTCGCGGTGCTCCTGCACCCGTGCCGCGATGGCCTCCTCGTCACCCCAGGCCACCAGCGCGTCGATGAGGCGGTCGCTGCCGCCGCCGGCGAAATCGTCGTCGCCGAAGCCGAGCCGCCGCAGGTTGTTGGTGTAGTTCTCGAGCAGCAGGTAGTGCTCGAGGTGCTTGCGACCCAGGTTCCGGGCCCGCTCGGCGTCGGTGGTGAGGGCCACCGCCATCTCGGGGGCTACGACCGCGTCGGGGCCGAGGGCGGCCCGGGCCTGAGCGGTGTGCTCGACGGTCACGTTGTAGGGGTGGGCGCCGGCGGCCCGGGTCCGGGCCAGCTCCAGCATCTTGGGCCCGAGGGCGGCCAGGACCCGCCTGGACACCTCGACCGGCGGGTCGGCGGCATCGAGCCCGTCGAGGAAGCCGCGCATGGCGCTGAGCGGCTTGCGGTAGCGGCCCGCCTCCGACGAGTCGATCAGCAACTGATGGCTGACCCCGATACCCATGAGGAAGCGGTCGCCGTGGGCCGCGGTCAGCCGGGAGTGCTGGGCCGCGGATTCCTCGGGGGAGTGCATCCAGAGGTTGAGGATCCCGGTGGCCACCTGGATCCGGCGGGTGGCCGCCAACAGCTGCTCCACCGAGGCGAACACGTCGCCTCCCACGTCGGGGATCCAAAGAGCCCGGTAGCCCAGCTCCTCGAGCTCGGCGGCCGCGTCGGTGATCTCGGCCGGTTCGCCGTAGCGGAGTTGGAAGGCCCAGATTCCGGTGCCTGAGATGCGGTCCATGGGATCATTCTGCCTACCGGCGGGGCCGGGTGGCTACCTGACGCCGGCGCGACCGGTATGGGATGATCGGCAGCGTGAGCGGCGACCCGATGGACATGGAGCTGGCTGTCACGGCGCTGATGGCCGACCAGCAAGACGTCCGGAGCCTGTTGAAGCTCCTGGCCCGGCAACTGTCGGGAGCCCTGGGGGGGCGGGTTAGGGTGGAACGCGAAGGAGGCCGGCTCCGCCGGTCGGAGGAGGTGAGATCGTTGCGGGTGCGCATCGGCGACGAGGAGTTCGCGGCCGAGGTGTCCGACGGTCAGGTGGCGACCACCGTGGCCCACGCCTCGGGCGGGATCACCATCCGTACCGAGACGGTGACGGCCGACGCCTGGCTGACCCGCCTCCTGTCGGGCCTGAAGGAGGAGGCGACCAGCAATCAGGCCGCCCGCCTGGCCATCGAGAACCTGGTGATGGGGCAACGGTGAGTGAGAACCCGGGCCCCGAAGGCCTGCCCGAGGACGCCGGGCACCGCCTGGCCGAGCTACGCAACCTCTTCACCTCGGACCTGTCGGTCAACGAATTCCTCCTCATCAAAGAAGCCGGGTTCCACCCCCTCGGCTTCGTGATGGGATCGTCGATCTACCACACCGGCATCCAGGCCCGTAAGTGGAGCAAGAGCCAGGAGCTGACCAAGCTCACCGGGGCCATGTACAACGCCCGCGAGCTGGCCATGACCCGGATGGAGGAAGAGGCGCAGCAGCTCGACGCCGACGGTGTCGTGGGGGTCCGTCTGGACGTCAATTACTACGAGTGGGGCAACGACTCGGCCGAGTTCATCGCCATGGGGACCGCCGTCAGGGCCGAGAACGGGGTGTCGCACCGGAACAAGCTCGGAATGCCCTTCACCTCCGATCTGTCCGGCCAGGACTTCTGGACGCTGATGCAGACCGGCTACATCCCGGCCGGGCTGGTGATGGGCACCTGCGTGTACCACATCGCCCACCGGGGTCTGGCCCAGACCATCTCCTCGGTGGGTCAGAACGTGGAGCTGCCCAACTTCACCCAGGCCCTCTACGAGGCCCGGGAGCTGGCCATGACCCGTATGCAGGATGAGGGCGGGCGGCTCGACGCGGCCGGGATCGTCGGTGTCCGCCTGGAGGAGAAGAGCCACCAGTGGGGGAGCCACACCATCGAATTCCTGGCCCTCGGGACCGCGGTCGTGAGGAGCGACGGTGAGCTGACCCTGCCCAAGCCGACCACGATCATCTCGCTGGACCATTGAGCGCCGGCGACCTGCCTCCCGAAGCCGCCGGCCGTTTGCGCGACGGGGCCTTCTCGTCGGGACTCTCGGTCAACGAGTTCGCGGCGTGCCTGCACATGGGGATGCGGCCGGTGGCACTGGTCCAGGGCTACTGCGTGATGAGGTGGTCCCCCTACTCGACCGCCGGCCGTTACGGGTACGCCCCGGCCGGGTACTCCCCGACCGGTTACCCGCCGTCGTCCGGCTACCGGAGCTACCCCGGCGCCCCAGGGTCCAACCAGATCGGGGCCGGCCCGTTCTTCAACCCGGCCTACAACTGGACGCCCCCGCCGGGGGCCCTGAGCAACTACCGCTGCCCGCACTACTACACGGGTGGCGACCACCGGGTCTGGGGTGCCAACTACGAGCAGACGTGGCTCACCAACACCTGGCAGCACGGCTTCGACACCGCCTATGCCCGGATGGTCGAGGAGGCGGAGGAGGCCGGCGCCCACGGCGTGGTCGGGGTAGTGGACACCAGCTCGCTCCTGATCGACCGCTCCATCCGGGAGTTCCACATCTACGGCACCGCGGTGGCGTTGGAGGGCCAGCCCGTCCCCGGCCGGGTGTGGACGTCCTACCTGGCCGGACCCCGCCTGGCCAAGCTCATCGAGTCCGGGTTCATGCCCACCGAGGTGGTCGCGGCCATGGCTTCTGTGCGCAGCTGGCCGGTGTGCGTGACCGAATCGCTAATGCGCGGCAGCTACTTCAACGTCGGCAGCCTCACCTACGACCCCCAGGAGATAACCCAGATCTCCGACGCCCAGATGCAGGCTCGCCGGCTGGCGCGCGACTACGTCAAACGCCGCCTGGGCCCGGACAATCTGCACGGAGCCGACCTCGAGGTCGGGGTCCACGAGATGGGCGAGGGGAACGTCGAGGTGGACTGCATCCTGCGGGGCACCCGCATCCGCCGCGTCCGGCCGGCGGATCCGCTGGAGCCGCCCCGGCTCACGGTGCGGGTCAATGGATGACCCGGGGGCCCGGCGCCGGGAGATCCGCGACGGGGTCCGCAAGCTGGCGGCCGGGGGCTACCTGGAGGGGGCCGAGCGCCAGGGGGTGACGTCGGATCTCACGATCGACGAGTCCCTGATCCTCCACTCGATCGGCTGGGAGCCGGTGGAGCTGGTGTGCGGAGCCTCGACCTACGCCGTGCCGCCCACGTTGTGGAACTGGGGGAGCGGTGAGATCACCTCGGCGTCGCAGGCGTACCAGTGGGCCGTGCGCGACGCCGGGCAGAAGCTACGGGCCGAGTGCCTCGGGGTGCTCGGCCACGGCGTGGTCGGCGTCCACTTCGACGTCGAGTTCGAACGGCATTTCGTCAATGCGGTCCTGGTCGGGACGGCGGTGAGCCCGGTGGGCGACCACCACGCACCGGGAGTGCCCTTCGTGTCCGACCTGTCCGGTCGCGACTTCGCCCTGCTCCATCAGGCGGGATGGGATCCGGTGGGCCTGGCCGCCGGTGCCTCCTTCGTCTACGCGCCGCGCCGCAGCGCCCGGGACGCGGTCCGCCAGACGGCCCAGAACGTGGAGCTCACCAACTACACCGAGGCCCTCTACTCGGCCCGGGAGTCGGCCATGGAGCGCATGCAGCAGACCGCGTCGCAGCTCGGCGCGCACGGCGTGGTCGGCGTATCGGTGTCGGAAGGGCCGATGGAGTTCGCGGCCCACGCGGTGCGCTTTGCGGCCTGGGGCACGGCGGTGCGGCGGTCCGAACGCCAGCCCGTGCTGGCCCCGCCGGTGATGGTCCTCGACCTCGACGACGAACGCCTGGCCTTCGACCCGACGTCGCTGCGGGCGGCCCGGTAGCACCGTATTCCGGCTTTGCCGAGTTGATGCACTGATTACGTCTTTTGCCGGTTACAGGTTATATCCGGCCCTCGATCGGCCGACCACTCCAATATGGACCGGCGTGCCGAGGGCGATCTGCGCAACCGCGCCCCGGGGGCCCGGCGCCGGGGCCGCCTCCTCTTCAGCGCGGTGGTGGCCACACTGCTGTCGGTGGGCGCGACGGTGACCATGGCGTCGGCCGCCCCGTGGCATTTGGCGGCCTCGGCCAGCCCCACCTCGGCCCCGGCCGCCCCGGCCCCGGCCACCCCGGCTGCGGCGACTCCCGCACCCACTCCGGCCCCGGCCA
>JAKBAX010000144.1 GCA_021808785.1 Actinomycetes bacterium
CCCCCCTCAGCCGCCCCCCCTCAGCCCCCCTCAGCCTCGCCCGATGACCGCCGCCGCCACCCGGGCCGCGACCGCGTCGCGATCGCCGGCCCCGTCGATGACCCTCCAGCGACCGGGATCGGCCGCCGCCAGCTCCAAGAAGCCGGCCTCGATGCGGGCATGGAAATCGGCCGCCTCCCCCTCGATCCGGTCCGGCCCGCCCCCGCCGGGGGTCGACGCGGCGCGCGCCTCGGCGGTGCGGTCCGAGCGGCGGCGGGCTGCTTCGGAGGGGGGTACGGTCAGGAGGACGACCACGTCCGGCTCGAGCCCGGCGGCGGCCCAGTTGGACAACCGGCGCAGGGCGGCCGGGTCCAGGCCCCGGCCGTAGCCCTGATAGGCGATAGTGCTCCCGCTGAAGCGGTCGCACACCACATCGCGCCCGGCGGCCAGGGCGGGGGCGATGACCTCGTCGACGTGCTGGGCCCGGGCGGCCAACATGAGCAGCGTCTCGGCTCTCGGCACCACCTCAGGGAGCGACGGGTCGAGGAGGAGGGCCCGGATGTGCTCGCCGGCGGAGGTGCCCCCCGGCTCCCGGGTCAGCACCGCCCCCAGGTCGGCGGCCAGGCGGGCGGCCTGGGTGGACTTGCCGCTTCCCTCCCCGCCCTCGAAGACGACGAAGCGGCCCCGGTCCGGCCGTCCCGCCGGGGCGAGGGTCAGTCGACCCTCTTCCGGGGGGCGGCCTTCTTGGTCGCAGCCGCCTTCCTCGGCGCCACCTGCTTCCCCGCAGCCGCACCTGATGCCTTCTTGGCAGCCGACGCCTTCTTGGCAGCCGACGCCTTCTTGGTCGACGCCCCCGCGGCCTTGCGCCCACCGGCCTTCCGGCCCGGCCGGGGCGGCGCGGCGCGGCGGTCGGCCAGGAGCTCGGCCGCCCGCTCCGGGGTGATCCCCTCGACCGTGTCCCCCTTGCGGAGCGAGGCGTTGGTCGTCCCGTCGGTCACGTAGGGCCCGAACCGGCCCTCCTTCAACAAGATGGGCGTCCCCGACTCGGGGTCGTCACCCAGCTCCTTCAGAGGGGCGCCCGCCGCGCCGCGGCCCCTCCTGGTCTTCGGTTGGCCGAAGAGGGACAACGCCTCCTCCAGCGTCACACCGAACAGCTGGTCCTCGCTCTCGAGCGAGCGCGAGTCGGATCCTTTCTTCAGGTACGGCCCGTAGCGGCCGTTGGTCGCCACGATCTCCTCACCGTCGGCCGGGTCGGCACCGACCACCCGGGGCAGGGTCAGCAGCTGCAGCGCCTGTTCGAGGGTCACCGTGGCCGGGTCCATGGTCCGGAACAACGACGCCGTGAGGGGCTTCTCCCCCGAACCGTCGTCGGCCGATCCCATCTGCACGTACGGCCCGTACCGGCCCGCCTTGACCACCACCGGGAGGCCCGACGCCGGGTCGTCACCGAGCGACCGGTCGGACGAGCCGGCCTCGACCAAGGCTACCGCCCGCTCCACGGTGAGCTCGTCGGGGGCCAGATCCTCGGGCAGCGAGGCCCGGTCGTCGCCCCGCTGGACGTAGGGCCCGTAGCGCCCGACCCGGACCACCACGCCGGATTCGGGACCGCCGATGGGGATGGAGTTGATCTCCCGGGCATCGATCTCGCCCAGGTGCTCCGAAACCATTCTCTTGAGGCCGGGCCGGCTGGCCGCCTCGGAGCCGTTGCCGAAATAGAAGCGGGTCAGCCACGGGACCGCCTCCCGGTCACCGCTGGCGATGCCGTCCAGGTCCTCTTCCATGGAGGCGGTGAACCCGTAGTCGACCAGCTCGCCGAAGTGCTGCTCCAGGAGCCCGATGACCGCGAACGCGATCCACGAGGGAATGAGTGCGGAACCCTTCTTCCACACATAGCCCCGCCCCTGGATGGTGTCCAGGATGGAGGCGTAGGTGGACGGGCGGCCCACGCCCATCTCCTCCAGGGCCTTGACCAGCGATGCCTCGGTGTAGCGGGCCGGCGGCGACGTGGCGTGGCCGGCGGCGGCCAGCGACTCCACCGACAGCGCGTCCCCCTCGGTCAGCGCGGGCAGGCGCACCTCGCGGTCTTCGAGCTCGGCATCGGGATCGTCGGACCCCTCGACATAGGCCCGCAGGAAGCCCGGAAAGGTGATGACCCGACCCGACGTGGCGAACTCGGCGTCGCGCCCGTCGGCCGCCACCGCCCCGATCCGCACCGACACGCTCTGGCCCGCCGCGTCGGCCATCTGCGAGGCGACGGTGCGCATCCACACCAGCTCGTAGAGCCGGCGCTGATCCCCGGTCAGCCCCGTCGCCTCCGGAGTGCGGAAGGTGTCACCGGCCGGCCGGATGGCCTCGTGGGCCTCCTGGGCGTTCTTGACCTTCTTGTCGTAGCGCCGGGGCGAGTCGGGAACGTACTCGTTGCCGTAGAGGCTGCGGGCCTGCGAGCGGGCCGCCTGCAGGGCCTCCTCCGACAGGGTGGTGGAGTCGGTCCGCATGTAGGTGATGTAGCCCGACTCGTACAGGTCCTGGGCGATACGCATGGTGCGGGCCGCGGTGAAGCGCAGCTTGCGGCCCGCCTCCTGCTGCAAGGTGGAGGTCATGAAAGGGGCGTGGGGGGTGCGCCGCCACGGCTTCTGCTCGACCGAGCGCACCGAGAAGGGGGAAGAAGTCAGCCCGCTGGCCAGTTCGGCGGCGGACGCCTCGTCGAGGAGCACCGCGTTGGCCCGGACCAGCTGGCCCCGCTCGTCGAAGTCGCGCCCGGTGGCCAGGCGGCGGCCGTCGAGCTCGACCAGCGAGGCCCCGAACGAGCCGGCCGGCGTGCCTCCGGCGAAGCGGCCGTCCACGTCCCAGTACGACGCCGGGGTGAAGCGCATGCGGGCCCGCTCCCGCTCGACCAGCAGGCGGGTGGCCACCGACTGGACCCGGCCGGCCGACAGGGACGGCATGACCTTCTTCCACAGCACCGGGCTGACCTCGTAGCCGTAGAGGCGGTCCAGGATCCGGCGGGTCTCCTGGGCGTCGACCAGGCGGCGGTCGAGCTCCCGCCACTCCCGCACCGCCCGCTCGATGGCCGGCCGGGTGATCTCGTGAAAGACCATGCGCTTGACCGGGACAGTGGGGGCCAGCACCTCGAGCAGGTGCCAGGCGATGGACTCCCCCTCGCGGTCCTCGTCAGTGGCCAGGTACAGCTCGCTGGCCTGCTTGACCATCTGCTTGAGCTTGCGGACCTGGTCCTTCTTCTCCCGGGAGATGACGTAGAGGGGCTTGAAGTCGTTGTCCACGTCCACCCCGAGGCGCGACCACGACTCCGACTTGTAGGCGGGAGGCACGTCGGCCGCGTTGCGGGGTAGGTCCCGGATGTGGCCGATCGACGATTCGACGTCGTAGTCGGAGCCGAGGAACCGGGCGATGGTCCGGGCCTTGGCCGGCGACTCCACGATGACTAGGGGCTTCGGCATGGGGGTTTCCAATTTGATAGAGGAAAAATGGGCCGGCCGTGGTACGCCGGGCCGGCGTGGGCACAGGGTATAGCGACCGGGCGCCCTCGACGGAGATGGCCGGGCCCCACAGGGGAGCCCGGCCATCCCAAACCGCTTGGCGAAGGTGGATCAGACCGTCGTCACCGGGGTGGTTTCGCCGGGCGCAGGGGCGGGGGTGTCCATCGCCTGCATCTTGCGCTTGGAGAACAGCACCCCTCCCAGGATGACAGCGCCGGCCACCACGGCGATGATGGTCCGGACCGCAGTGTCGTGGTGCAGGCTGATCACGGCCGGGAGGATCAGCAGGCTCACCAGGTTCATCACCTTGATGAGCGGGTTGAGAGCCGGGCCGGCGGTGTCTTTGAACGGATCGCCGACGGTGTCGCCGATGACCGCGGCCTTGTGGGCCTCGGACCCCTTCCCGCCTTCGTGGCCGTCCTCGATGTACTTCTTGGCGTTGTCCCACGCCCCACCGGCGTTGTTCAAGAAGTTGGCCATGAGCTGACCGGTGAGGATGGTACCGGCGAGGAAGGCCCCGAGGGCCAGGTCACCGATGCCGAAACCGACCACCACCGGCGAGAGGATGGCGAGCAGGGCCGGAGTGGCCAGCTCCCTCTGGGCGGCCGCGGTGCAGATGTCGATCACCCGGCCGTACTCGGGGCGCTCGGTGCGGTCCATGATCCCGGGGTGCTCCCGGAACTGGCGGCGCACCTCCTGGACCACCGTGCCGGCCGATCGACCCACTGCGCGGATGGCCAGCGACGAGAAGAGGAACGCAATCGAACCGCCGATGAGCAACCCGAGGAAGGTCTCCGGGTTGGCCACGTTGATGATGGTCTGGGAGACCGAGGTGAACAGGGCGTTGGCCTCCTTGCCGGTCAGCTGCGAGAGCTGGACCGACTGGCCGGCGGCGTTGACGATGGCGCCCTTGGCGTTCTCGGCAATGGTCTGGATGTAGCTGGCGAACAGCGCCACCGAAGCGATGACGGCGGAGCCGATGGCGAAGCCCTTGGTGATGGCCTTGGTCGTGTTGCCGACCGCGTCCAGGCTGACCATGACCCGCTCGGCTTCGCCGTGGAACTCGCCGCTCATCTCCGCGATACCGGCGGCATTGTCGGAGATGGGTCCGAAGGTGTCCTCGGACACCACGATGCCGGCGTTGGACAGAAGGCCGAGCCCCACCAGGGACACCAGGTACAGCTCGTACTGGATGTTGCTCTTGCCGAGGGCGATGGCCACGACGATGGCGACCACGATGGAGATGACCGCCGGGGTGGCCGACTCGAGGCCGGTCGAGATACCCGACAGGACGGCGGTGGCCGGGCCCGTCCGGGTGGACTCGGCGATGTCGCGCACCGGTGCCGTCTCGGTGGAGGTGTAGTACTCGGTGATCCGGCTCGCCACCTGCCCGAGGACCACGCCCGTGGCCACCGCGAAGAACACCCGGTAGCTGTGCACGTAGGTGGCCGAGACGATGAAGGTGCCGATGATGGTGAGCACCGCCGAGACCAGCAGACCCCGGTTGATGGGGGCCATGGCCGTTCTGTCCCGGGGGGTGGCGCGCACGACGAAGATGCCGATGATCGAGGCCAGGATGCCGATGGCAGGAACGATCAGCGAGAACGCCAAGCCGATCTGGCCCTTACCGGGGAAGGCGGCGTTGGCGAGGATCAGCGTGGCCACGAGGATCACGACGTAGGACTCGAACAGGTCGGCGCCCATGCCGGCGCAGTCGCCCACGTTGTCCCCCACGTTATCGGCGATCGTGGCGGCGTTGCGCGGGTCGTCCTCGGGGATGCCGGCCTCGACCTTGCCGACGAGGTCGGCGCCGACGTCGGCGGCCTTGGTGAAGATGCCCCCGCCGACCCTCATGAACAGGGCCAGCAATGAGCCACCGAATCCGAATCCGACCAGGATGGCGGTGGCGGTGTTCTGGGCCAGCATCACGATGATGGTGGCGCCGAGAAGGCCGAGCCCCACCACCATGAGGCCGGTGATGGCCCCCGTGCGGAAGGCCACCTTGAGCCCCGCAGGAAGCGAACCGTCGCGAGCCGCCGCCGCGGTGCGGACGTTGCCCCGCACCGCGGTGCTCATACCGATATATCCGGCGGTGCCCGAAAGGACCGCACCGACGAGGAACGCGACGGCCCGGAAGAGTCCCGACAGTCCGAACGACAGGTAGGTGTGGCCGCCCGAGGTGACCTTGGACGCGGTGACGAAGACCAGGATGGCGAGCGGGATGACGATGATGCCGATGGCCTTGAACTGGCGCACCAGGTAGGCCTGGGCCCCTTCTTGAACGGCTTTGGCTATCTCGATCATCGACGGCGTGCCCGGGTCGGCTTTCAGCATGTCCCGCATGAGGACAACGCCGGTGATGATGGCCAGCACGCCGCAGATCGCGGCGAAGGTCAGCCACCCCCACTCGGTGCCGTGAAGATGGAACGGCTGATAGCCGCCCTCAGCTAATACGTGCATCTCCAGACGGTTCCTTTCTTTCCGTTTGCAGATCTGTGGTCTGGCCGTTGATCCGCCGCACCAGAATCTGGCGGGCGACCTTCTCCCCCAGGGTCCGGTCCAGGCCGTCGACGGACACGACCAGGGGTCCGTCGAAAGGGTGTTTCTCTTTGACCTCTACTTCAACACCCGGCCGTACGCCCAGCTCCTCGAGGAACATGGCTACCTCGGGGTCGGTGGAGCCGGGCAGGGCG
The DNA here is from genome assembly GCA_021808785.1 of Actinomycetes bacterium. Classification (GTDB taxonomy): domain Bacteria; phylum Actinomycetota; class Acidimicrobiia; order Acidimicrobiales; family Palsa-688; genus JAKCDU01. Next base: position 6,170 of record JAKBAX010000144.1, read on the forward strand.
ACAATGGCCCGGTCGCCGGTCTCGAGATCGTACAGGGGCGGCATCTTGGGCAGGCCCTCGCTGCCCGTGCCGGGGATGGGAAAACCGTGGGGACAGGTGGCCGGGCGGTCGAGGGCGGTGTAGAGCCGGTCCTCCACCTCCTGCGGCAGGGAGTGCTCGAAGAGGGGGGCCAGGCGGTCGGCCTCGGACCAGCTGTAGCCGAGCATGTCAGCCAGGAAACGCTCCACTATCCGGTGCCGGCGGACCACGCTCATGGCCAGCCGTCGGCCCGCGTCGGTGAGCTCCACCCCGTGGTAGGGCGTGTGCACGGCCAGTCCCCGGTCGGCCAGCTTCTTGACGGTGGCGGTCATGGTGCCGGGCGTGACGTTGAGGGACGTGGCCAGGTCGCCGGTCCGGGCCCCGGGGTGCTCGCCCTCCGGGCCGGTGGCCGCCCGCGAGGTGATCCGCCAGATGGCCTTCAACGTCTCGCGTTCAGACTTCGTAAGAGCCGCATCCATGATTTTGCGGCGCTGATCTTAGTTTTTGATGCGTCGAAAGGTCAAACGACGGTCAGGTTGGGGCGAGTCCAAATGTCGCGGCAGTCCTCGCAGACCGCTTCGGGGACCAGACCGGTGCGCATGCCCAGGGCGAAGGCCTGGCAGCCCAGGCAGAAGCCGAACCCCGCCTCCAGCCCGGCCGCGCCCATGAGGGCGGCCAGGACCGCCTTGGCCGCCCGGGGCCGGCCGTAGCGGTAATGCAGCGCCAGGGCGGTGGCGCTGAAGGTCAGGCCCACCGCCTGGGCGAAGCGCTTGGGGGGTCCGGGCGAGTATTTCCGGGCCCCGGGCAGGCGGGGTTCGACGACGCGCGTGGCCAACTGTCCGAGCGGGCTCAGCCGGGGCCCGGTCGCCACCCGGGCGGCGAAGCCGTAGGTCAGGGGCACCATCACCCACGGCTGGTCGGCCAGCACCGCGGTCGCCGCCATCGTGACCACTCCGCCGGCCACCACCCGAGCGGCCGTCTCGTTGACGGGGTGGGGAAAGGAGAAGACGCCGGCCATGGCCGAAAGCCTACCTCTCAGGTCGGCATTCCGCCCGCCGAGCCGGTTCTTTTGTCCTACTCCTGCTCCGCGATGACCACCCGGACGATCTCCGACGTCTCGTCGCCGTAGTCGGGGCCCCCGAACAGGGTCATCCACACCGAGGTACCCCCGGGCCCGGACTCGAAGCGCACGTCGTCGACGAGTGACCGGATGAGCGGGATGCCGAGGCCCCGCTCGAAATTGAGCCGGTCCGGGTCGGTGACGGGCGGGTGCTCGGGCAGCACATCGGGGTCGAAGCCACCACCCGAGTCGGCTACGCACACCTCGAAGCGCTCCGGCGCCTCCCAACAGCTGACCACCACGGGGGCGGGCGAACCGGCGGCCCGATTGGCCTCGATGGCGTTGGTACAGGCCTCGGACACGGCCAGCTTCAGGTCGTCGATGCGTTCGTCGGCCAGCGCCCGGCGGGCCGTGGCCAGGGACGAGACCACCAGCCGGACGACGGCGATGTACTCGACCCGGGCCGGCACCGCCAACTCGAGGGACTGCTCCACGGCCATGGGGCGCCTCCTCCCGCTCCCGGCCTAGTTGCCCGCCGTCGCTTCGTCGACCGATCCGCTGATGCGGAAGACCGTGGTGAGACCGGTGATCTCGAACACCTTGAGGATGCGCGGCTGGGTGCAGACCAGGGTCAGGTCACCGTCGTGGCTGCGCAGCCGCTTCAGGCCGCCGACCAGCACCCCGAGGCCGGTCGAATCGAGGAAGTCCACGCCCTCGAGGTCGGCCACGATCTGCCGGTGCCCTTCGCTCACCAGCTCGACCAGCTTCTCGCGCAGCCGGGGCGCGCTGTACACGTCGACCTCGCCATTCACGGACAGGACCGTGTACGGCGATCGGCTGTCATCGACCTGCAAGCCGAGCTCCATGTGGGTGGTTCCTCCTCGAGTTACAAACGCTGCCGACGACCTTACCCGGGCCGACGCCCTCTACGGGTGAGCGCCGGCACCACCGGCGGGCCGACCAGGGCGCGATGGACAAAATGTCACCCGGCGGCCAGGAGCTCCTCCAGCGCGACCAGCGCGTCGTTGGCTTCCCGGATATCCGCCCTCTGGCGCAGCACCTCCTGCAGCGCCGTCTCCCCCTGGTGCCAGTCCGATCCCAGGTCGGGCGAGACCAGCCCCAGGGTGCGCCAGCTGGAGCCGTCGGCCACCTCACCGGCCCCGGCCAGCAGCCGCGAGTGCCGGTCGTAGGAGGCCCAGAGGCGGGGTAGGGCGAAGCGGTAGGCACCCGCCATGCGGACCGGAGTTCCCTCGAGCGCCGCCAGGCGCTCGGCCGCCTCGACGGCCGGCCCGCGGGGGGCTCGGCACAGCGTCGAGCGGTCCACCTCCGCCAGCACCGGCAGGCGATCCCACCACTCGCGGGCCCGCCAGGCGGCGTGGTGGCTGTGGCGGTCGAACATCAGCCGGACGTCAGGCTCCGGCGTGGTCGCCACCCATCCGCCCAGTATCTCGAACAGGCGTGACTCGGCCCATTGGTGGCCCCCGGCGTGGCGGGCCGACTCGTCGAGGGTGGTGGGCACGACTCGGGCGCGGCCTGTCAGGAGCGGGGGGCCAGGCCCCGCTGGACCAGCTCGAACATGGCGCCGTAGAGGTCGTCAGGCGCGCCGAAGGGGAACTCCGGCTTGGCTATGAGCATCGAGACCATGCCGTGAATGATGATCCAGAACAGCTCGGCCTCGCGCCGCGGGTCCTCCACCGCGGCGATCAGACCCTCCCCTGCGGCCAGGACGATGTCGGCCGCCACCGCATCGAGGCCCGTGGCGTCGGACAGCCGCTGGTCCAAGAACCGCTCGGGGGTGGCGTCGGGCCGGCTCATCATGAGGATGCGGTAGTGCTCGGGATTGGCCAGGCCCCAGCGCAGGTAGGCCAGCCCCCGCCGGCGGATGCGGTCCCACGGGTCGGACCCGCCGGCCGCCGCCTCCTCCATGACCCGGTCGACCTGCGCCGCCTGGCGCTCGCAGACCGCGAACACCAGGTCGTTGCGGTCGGCAAAGTGCAGGTAGATGGACGGCGGCGTCACTCCCACCGCGTTGGCGATGGCCCGGATGGACAGAGCCGACTCGTCGTTGGTGTCGATGAGCATCTGGAGGGCCGCGGCCACGATCTCCTCCCGGAGCTGCTCACCCTGGCCTCGCGGGGATCGGGTGCGGCGCCGGGGCGAGGTCTGGGAGGGGGCGGCCACGCGGCAATGCTAACTCCGCTCCAATTCGGAGTGGATCGGTCGGCGGCGGCGCGGAGGCTCAGCGGTAGCGGTTGGTGATCGGCATGCGCCGGTCCCGGCCGAACGCCTTCGGGGTCACCCGCACACCCGGCGGGGTCTGGCGCCGCTTGTACTCGGCCACGTCGACCAATCGTACGATCCGCCTGACGACGTTCTCGTCATAGCCCGCCTCGATCAGCTCGTTGGCGGTCAGGTCGTCCTCCACGTAGGCCAGGAGGACCGGGTCGAGCACGTCGTAGGGGGGCAGCGACTGGTCATCACGCTGGTCGGGACGCAGCTCCGCCGACGGCGGCTTGGTCAGCACGTCCGGGGGGAGCACCGGACGGGGGCCGGCTCCGTCCCGCCACTGGCACAGCCGGTACACAGTCGTCTTGGCCACGTCCTTGATCACCGCGAAGCCACCGGCGGTATCTCCGTAGAGGGTGGAGTAGCCCACCGCGGCCTCACTCTTGTTGCCCGTGGTGAGCACCAGCCAACCGTGCTGGTTGGACAGCGCCATCAGGATCACCCCGCGCAAGCGGCTCTGGAGGTTCTCCTCGGTGAGGCCGGGGGCAGTGCCCTCGAAGCTGGGGGCGAGGAGCGCCAGGAAGGCCGCGTGGGCCTCTTCGATGGGGATGGTGCGGTATTCGAGCCCCAGGTTGCGGGCCAGCAGCGCGGCGTCGGTCTCCGACCCGACGCTCGAGTAACGCGACGGCATGGCCACCCCGTGCACGTGCTCGGGGCCGAGGGCATCGGTCGCGATCAATGCCACGAGCGACGAGTCGATGCCGCCCGAGAGCCCGATCACCACGTCGCCGAAGCCGTTCTTGTGGACGTAGTCGCGGGTGCCGGTGACGAGCGCCCGGTACATCTCCGCCTCGGCCCCCAGCCGGGTCGTCACCGGGGCGACCAGTGAGGTCTCTCCCAGCGGTCGACGGGCCCCTTCGGTCACCGTGGTGACCGGCAGCGGCGGCGCGCTCTGATGACCACGAGGGTCGATCAGCCGCTTGCGGAAGACCGGGCGGACCTCGATGTCGAAGATCGCGAACGCCTCCTCGAATTGCGGCAGCGACGCCACCAGGCGGCCGGCCGCGTCGAACACCAGCGACGCTCC
>JAKBAX010000145.1 GCA_021808785.1 Actinomycetes bacterium
CCGATCTCGACTCCAGGGACCAGAACCCCAGTCCCATCTGCCAACCCCGCTCAACCGGCCACCGGTTGCGGCGCGGTGGCCCGAGCAGCAGACGCGAACAGGCGGCCAGTGACGCGACGCGGGCTGCTCGTCCGCCGGCGAGGCAGTCTTCGAGGCGCTGCGCGCCGCCGAGCCGGCGGATCGGGGGCGGAGGGGGGAACGCCTCGGTGCCGGCCTCGATCAATCCCACCCGCCTGGCGTACCAGCCCCAGAACTGCGGCAGGTTCGACTCGACCACCAAAAGGGCCCTCGAGGAACTGTGACGCCGGCCCGTCCGCTCTGCCGCCCAGCCGGTCACCTGCTCCGCCCAGCGGGCCGCTTCAGTCTCCGCCGGTGCGGGCTCGACCGCCGGCATCGAGTCGAAGTCGACCCCGCCGATCGCGACCCGCCGATCGTGGTGGATGCGGGGCCCGGAGCGTCGACGGGCGGCCGCCCGGGCCTGCTCGACGGCGTCGCGAACCAGCTCAGTTGCCCAGGCGGTGTCGATCCGGCCGGACGTGGCGGCCGCCTGGAGGTCCGGCGCGGCGCTGAGAACTCCTGCCATGGCTGCCGACCGGTCCGGCCACGTCCGCGCCGCCCAGGCCACCAGCCCTGATACCGCTGGGTCCGCCAGCACCCACATCTCGCGGCGGGCCCGCTCGACGTAGTCGTGTCTGGTGTTCGCATGCCCGTAGGGGGCCGCCAGAGTCGCCAGCCACTGCGACGGCGCCAGGCGGGGTATCACCGGTGCCCCGGCCAGGGCCCGCAGCGCTCCAGGAGCCGGGCAGCCCGGTCTCCGGATGGTCGAGTCGCCAGTAGCCGCGGGTGTCTTGTCACCGGAGCCCGGTCGGTATCGGACCGTTTCCATGCCCTTGACGATCCGCCCGCAGAGTCCCCCTTCGTAACCGCGCCACGGGATATCTTGAGACATCTTGGTCGGTTCGAGACGCCCCAAGATTTCCGAAGCGGGAGGTGAGCGGTGGTCAACGAACGGCTCCGGGCGGCCATCTACTCCGCCGGGCTCAGCATCGATGAAGTCGCCGAAGCGCTCGGCAAGGACCGCAAGACGGTGGAACGCTGGATCAACGGTCACCTTCCGTACCGGCGCAACCAGCACGCCATGGCCAACCTGCTGGGCGCCGACCCCGGTTACCTGTGGCCCCCCGGCACCGCCGAGCAGTCCGCCAACCTCGGGATGGCCGAGGTCCTGGCGATCTGGCCGGTCCGCTCGGTGGTCCCCACCCGAGTGTGGGTTGAGGTCTTCGAGGCTGCGGCCCGCCGGATTGACGTGCTGGTCTACGCCGGGTTCTGGCTGTCAGAGGACCCAGCGATCCGCAAGACCTTGCTCCGCAAGGCTCGGGCAGGGGTGCGGGTCCGGTTTCTGCTCGGTGACCCCGACAGCGCCGCGGTCGCACTGCGAGGCCGGGAAGAAGGCATCGGTGAGGCCATTTCGGCCAAGATCCGCAACACGGTCCACAACTACCGGGCGCTGATCGAAGCTCCGAACACCGAGTTCCGGATTCATGACACCACGCTGTACAACTCGATCTACCGGGCCGACGATGAGATGCTGGTCAACAACCACATCTACGGACTGCCCGGCCACATGACCCCGCTGATACGCCTCCGCCGGGTGCCCGGAGCCGAACTGTTCGCTGCCCACCTCGAAGGCTTCGACCGGGTGTGGGAGACCGCGGCGCGCCTCGAGAACCGCCAGGTGGTGGCCTGATGGGCCGCCGGGATTTCTACGACGATCCCAACGCCCCCCCCGCCAACGCCATCGTGCCGGCTGTGACCGCGGTCGTCACCGACACCGACGGGCGGGTGCTGCTAATCCACCGAACCGACAACGACCGATGGGCGCTCCCAGGCGGCGGCATCGAACTAGGTGAAAGTGTCAGCGACGCGGTCCGGCGCGAGGTGAAGGAAGAAACCGGCATCGATGTCGAAGTCACCGGACTGGTCGGCATCTACAGCGACCCTCGACACGTCATCGCCTACGACGATGGCGAGGTCCGCCAACAGTTCTCCATCTGCTTCCGGGCCCGGTCCGCCGGAGGCGAATTGGCCGGCAGCTCCGAGTCGAGCGAGGTGCGGTGGGTGCCCACCGACGAGATCGGGACCCTCGACATGCACCCCGCCCAGCGGTTGCGCATCACCCACGGATTAGACGACTCCGCCACGGCCCCCTATATCGGCTGACAGATCCCGCAGCCGGCCTCGACCGCTGATGCGGCTGCGACCAGTTCCGGTGCTGCGGCGCTCACTGCCCGGTGGACCAGTGTCCCGGGCGGATACCTTTCCAGGATCTCGGCCAGCCGATCCTGCACCGACCACAGCTCACCTGCCGGAGACGACGTCAGGTCCGCCCAGGCCATCGCGGCCGCCGCTTCCGGCGGCGGAGGGGTGAACTCGTCGGCGAGTGTCAAGGCGAGACCGCGCAGCTCCGCCTCGGCGCCCGCAGCACTGTGCCACGCCACCAGGCGGCACACCTCCGAGGGCCACCCGGACCGACGCAGGTAGCGGGCACCGTCAAGCGGATGGAACCCGGTGACCGCCACAGCGGGGCTGTAGCCGACGTCATGGAGCCACGCCGCCGGCACCAGAGCGGCCGCCCACGGCCCGCCGAGCAGGCGGCACGCCCGGCCGGCTTGATCGGCAACCCGGCGGGTGTGATCCAGACGGGACCCGACACCCTCGAGGAGCTCAACCGCCAGGCCTGCAGCCTTCCCCGCCTGCTCGTCACCTGATCCGACCTCAGTCTGGCTTGCTGGTACGGCACTGCCCACGACCGCAGACTACCGCCCGGCCGACCGACCCCGCCTTGGTCCCAGCCGGGCTGACAGAGGTGACCAAGGTTGGATCGGTCAAGAAACCAAGAAGCCAAGAATCCAACTCGGACCGAGAATCCGTTGTCGCTGCTGGATTCTTGGATTCTTGGATTGTTCGAGACGGACCGGACCCGACCGGCGACGCGACGGCATGACGGCGGATGCGAGGTACTCATTCGATCAGCCAGCCGTCTCCGGTCTTACGGGTCCGCAGCCCGAGCCGTTTGCGGGCCCGTTGCACGGTGGAGGTGGAGAACCCGGCCTCGGTGGCGTCGGCGGCCAGAGCCGCGGCCGGTACGGCTCCCGGATGTTCGGCGCGCCAGGCGGTGAGCCAGGTGGTCGCTTCGGCCAGGGTCGACGACTGCGATCCGGCCAATAGGTCGCTGACGCTGCGATCGTCAGGGGAGGAGTCCCATTGGATCTTGGCGACGCTGAGCTCGGGCACGTCGACGAGGCTGTAACCCCAAGTGGGGGCCTCGGAGGCCAGGTTGGATTTGACGGTGGCCATCAGCCGGTGGTCGGCGTCGTCGGGGTCGCGGATGACGGCGTAGCCGGCCCGGGCGGCACCGATGATGCCGATGGAGCCGCCGCCGCGGTACAGGGCGGGGGAGCCGGGAGCCTTGTTGTGGTGGCGGATGAGTACGATCGCCGCTCCGGTGCTGTCCGCTGCTGCCGACAGGTGGTGCAGGAGACGCCGGACGGACTGGTCCTTGTGGGAGTCGACCCGCTCGGACAGGTAGGCGGCGAGCACGTCGATGACGACCATCGCAGCCTCGGTCCCTTCGATGAGTCGAGTGACCCAGCCGATGTCGTCGGGGAGGACGACGGGACGCAGGATCGGCCCGTGCTCGCCGTCGACCTCACGGGCCGCGACGCAGACACACCTGTCGAGGTCGGCGCCGGCGGCTTCGAGGCGGGGACGGATCGTGTCACCCCAGCCGTCCTCCGCAGAGAGCAGCAGCACCGAGGCCGGGTCGTGGCCGGGGCTGCCGTCGGGCCATCCGGACCCTCGGGTGACCCGGGCGGCCAGATCGAGGGTCATGGTGGACTTGGCGGTGGCCGGGTCGCCTTCGATGACGGTCAATTTTCCCGCCGGGATGCGCCCCGGCCACAGCCACCGGACCGTCTCGCGGGGGATCCGTGAAGCCGCCCGCACAGAGAAGGCGCGTCCGTCGTCTACTGGGGATCGTTCGGTGTACTCCGACAATGTGTAGCGCTCCTTGTGACAGGGCGGAACCTCGGGGCGGGTCAGACGCCGTCGCCGCCGGGCGCGTTGTCGGCCGGGCCGCCGGTGATCGCGTGGAGGGCCTCCCGGACCGCGCCGATCACCTCCCGTGGGAGCCCGCCGCGGTGCTCTGCGGTGGCGCAACCCTGCGCGATCCGGACCGCAGCCACCTCGCTGCTCGACAGCCACGACCCGGTCAGCGCCTCCCAATCGAGCCAAGCGCCGTGCTCTGTCGGCTCATAGCCGGCCGGCCGGCTGGACCGATGGTCGAGCAGGCTGGCCAGGATCGCCAACGTCGCCGGCACGTCGCGGCGGTGGAGATGGATCCTTCCGGGCTTTGTCACAGTTCTATCTCCGCGCCGGTCGGATCCTCGAAGCGGACGCCCCCGGCGCCGGGATCGGGTCCGACCGCGGCGAATCGTTCGAGCGGGTCGAGGATCACCGCCTCGACGTGGCGTCGGTAGCAACGGTACGCGGTGATGCTGAGACGGACCGACCCCCGCCCGAGCCCGGCTTCTGCCGCCAGGACCGCCGCGTCCCGCCGGCGGGCTGGGGCTGCGCAGCGCTCCAGCAGGTCGATCACCGACTCGGCCGCCCCAGGCCGCCCCGGATCGTCTGCCTCGTCCAGAGCCCGCCGAAGCGCAGCCAGCGGGAGATGGCCGGGGACGACGAGTAGGGGAGCCAGCTCGACCAGACCGTCAGGAGTGCGCAGAGTCGGGCTTCTCTCGCCGGAGCGGCGCAGCGCGCCGGCGAGCACGGCGGCGGCCCGTGCCCCGAGCATCAAAGTGGTCTCGGCTTCGTCGCTGCCGGGATCGGCAAAGTGGAGATAGTCCTGGATCCGCACCAGTGTCTCGGCCAGGTCGTCCATCGGGTCGACGACCACTGTCACCGGGTTCGGGGCGCTCACCTGACTGTCCCGTTGCTGCTCGCCTTACCGCCAGCCCGTTCCGGTGAAAGGGGAGCCTCCGGGCAGGTCTTGGTCAAGCGGCGGATCTCAGCCGGGTCGAGGCCGAGCAACTGGGCGGTCAACTCCACCGACACCCCCCGGGCCATGGCGGCCACGGCCTGCTCGACGCCGGCCCGGGCGACTTCGACTTGACGGTCGGCTTCCGCCAGTACCTCGGACCGGCGGGCGATGGCCTGGTCGAGGCGCGCTGACGCCCGGGCGTGGGCGGCGTCATAGGCGGCGATGGCCTGCTGGGCAGCGCGGACCTTGGAACGGACCGGCATGGCTGGACCTCCTCACAAGACCCGGGGTGGGCCTCCACCGAGGGGCGCACCCCGATCGTCACGATTGCCCAAGACCCACCCTGCCCAGCCGTCATCTTGCCCGGCCGCCGGGCTGTCGGCACCTTCCCCGCAGGGTGTGCCGATGTGCCGAGCAGTCAGGCGGAGATGGCCGAACGGGGTCGGCGGGCCAGGCGGGCCAGCTCACCGGGGGCGATGCCGACCAGGCAGGCGCCGACCGTCCCGTAGCGGGACAGAGCCCTGCTCGCTGCTGCGAGCTCGATCCGGGCGGCCAGCACCACGGCGTCCAAGGCCGCCGCCAGCCGGTCCCGTTCGCCGACCGCGGCCGCCACCGCCGGCCGGGCTCGCAAGGCCAGCGCTTTGTCCTTGGCTTCGTCGACCGTGTGGATCGTCCGCCGCCGGCAGACCGCCTCCCAGCGGGCCAGGCTGCGCCCCCCGGTCGCTCGGCGTATCCGCCGCTCCGCCCGTTCGACTGCGGCGTGCTGATCCTGGACCGCCTGCACCCAGCTGCCATACGCAAGCTGCCAGGCCGCGGCAACGTCCGCGATCGTTGCGCCCGCAGATCTCAGCTGCTCCTGTGTGGCCACTGTCTCCACTCCTACCAGCTGTCAGTGACCGTACGCCCGCCCCGTCCTACCGCCTGCTGGGTGTCTCACCCGACACGTTCCCCAAGCACCGGGTCGTTCCCCGACCAGGATTTCCGACCTTACACAGTCGGCATTCGAGGTGAGCTCCCCCCGGGAACCGTGACTGTCGAGGTGCGCCTCGGGGGTGGGAGCCCGCTCGGCGCAGGGCGTGGAGGCGCATAGTGATCTCGATACGTCGTATCAGCCTGGGCGGCGGCTACCGGTACCTGATGGAGTCGGTCGCTGCCGGTGACGGAGCGGCCGAGCGGTCCTCGCCGCTATCTCGCTACTACGCCTCTTCGGGCACCCCGCCCGGGTTGTTCCTCGGCGCCGGCCTGGCCGATCTGGACGACGGGCGGGGTCTCGAGACCGGCTCGACGGTGACCGAGGGCCACCTGGAGTCCATGCTCGCGGCGTGCGCCGACCCGGTCAGCGGCGAGCCCCTCGGCGGTACACCGAAGGCCCCTCGGGGTGGGGTGCCGGTAGCCGGGTTCGACCTGACCTTTTCCCCGTCGAAGTCGGTGTCGGTGGCGTGGGCGCTGGCCGACGAGGGGACCAAGGCCGTCATCTACGAGTGCCACCGCCGGGCGGTCGAATACGTAATCGGCTGGGCCGAGCGTGACGTGTTCCGGTCCCGGTCGGGCACGAACGGAATCGTCGAGGAGGACATAACCGGGGTGGTCGCCGCCGCCTTCACCCACTGGACGTCACGGGCCGACGACCCTCAACTCCATGACCATGTGGTGGTCTGGAACCGGGCCCGGTCAACCTCCGACGGAAAATGGCGCACCCTCGACTCCCGGTCAATCTTCAAGGCCACCACCACCCTCTCCGAGATGCACCAAGGGGTGCTCTCCGATCTGTTGACCGGCGCTCTCGGAGTCGGATGGGAGGCCCGCGGCCGGCGACGCTCGAGCCGGCCCCGCTTTGAGATCGTCGGTGTCCCCGAGAAGCTGATGGCCGAGTTCTCCCGCCGGGCCGACCAGATCGCCGCCCACCAGGACGGACTGACTGCCGCGTTCGCCGCCGCTCACGGCCGCCAGCCGGGCCCGGTCGAGCAGATGCGCATCACGCAGCACGCCACCCTCGCCACGCGTCCAGACAAGACCCACGACAGCCTGGCCGAACTGACCAGCGACTGGCGGGCCCGGGCAGCGCCGCACGTCGGCTCCGCCCAGGTCGCCTGGGTCGCGTCCTTGTCAGACCGCAACGACCTGCCCCTGCTGAGAGGCGACGACCTGGCCGACCCGATACTCCGAGACGCCGCGACGGCCGTGCTGTCGGAGGTGGGGGAGCGTCACGCCACCTACGGCCTACACAACCTGCTTGCTGAAGCTCACCGCAGCCTCCACGGGGTCAGATTCGCCTCACCGGACGACCGGATCGCCGTTGCCGAGCGGATAACCGACCTGGCCGTCGAAGGCTCCGTCGCTCTCACCCCGCCGGCGGCGCACCACACCCCGGCCCGCTACCGCCGCCCCGACGGCACGTCCCGGCTGCACCCGGCCAACCGGATCGCTTACACCACCCAGGCCGTCCTCGACGCCGAAGCCCGCCTGCTCGCCGCCGGACGGACCAGCAGCGCCCCGACCGTGCCCGTCGCAACCGTCGCCGCGCTCACCGACATCGAACCACCCGGCCGGGAGCACCGCCTGTCTCTGGACCAGGCTGTGGCAGTCGAGAAGATAGCCACCTCTGGGCGCACCCTCGACGTCCTCGTCGGACCGGCCGGAACCGGAAAGACCACCACCATGGCTGCCCTGCGTACCGTCTGGGAAGCCGAGCACGGTTCGGGATCGGTGATAGGCCTGGCCCCATCCGCGGCCGCCGCAGAGGTACTCGGCGATGAGCTCGGCATAGACACCGAGAACACCGCCAAATGGCTCACCGACTGGCGGTGCCTACCCGAACTCGTCGCCCTACGCTACCGCCTCACCAGCCAAATCGCCAGCGACACCCGCTCCACCTCCGCCCGATCGGACCACTCTGCCGGGCCCGCCAGCCGGCTGGCGGCCCGGCGCGACGCTCTCGACCTGGAGATCAGACGGCGGCGACTCCACCCCCGGCAGCTGGTGATCGTCGACGAGGCCAGTTTGGCCGGAACCTTCGCCCTCGACGAACTGGTCGCCGCCGCATTGGCCGCCCGCGCCAAGGTCCTCCTCGTCGGGGACTGGGCCCAGCTGTCGGCCATCGAAGCCGGCGGAGCGTTCTCGCTGCTGGTCGGCGATCGGGGTGACCTGGCCCCTGAACTGGTCGACGTCCGACGCTTCCGGACCGGCTGGGAGAAGACCGCCAGCGTCGAGCTACGCCTCGGAAACCCGACCGCCATCGACACCTACACGGCCCACGACCGGGTCGTCGGAGGCGACCGGGCCGAGATGCTCGAACGTCTCTACCAGGCCTGGAGGGCCGACATCGACGCCGGCAGGAACAGCCTCATGATCGCCTCCGACACCGCAACCGTCACCGAACTCAACCAGCGGGCCCGGGCGGACCGGGTAGCCGCGGGGACGGTGGCCGAGACCGGGGTCGTACTCGCTGACGGCCAGCGGATCGGCGCCGGCGACCAGGTGATCACCAGGGCCAATAACCGACTCCTGGCCACCGGCCGACGGTGGGTGAAGAATGGGGACCGCTGGACCGTCACAGCCACCAACGACGACGGCAGCATCATCGTCCGCCGGGCCGATGGCGCCGGCGAGGTCGTCCTGCCCGCCGACTACACCGCCGCCCACGTCGAGCTGGCCTACGCAACCACCGCCCACCGGGCCCAGGGCCGTAGCGTCGACACCGCCCACGCGATGGTCTCCCCGACCACCACCAGGGAAGTCCTATACGTCGCTGCCACCAGGGGCCGGGACTCCAACCGGATGTACGTGGACATCAGCTACGACCCCGACCCGGAAACCTCCCACGACGGGATGACCCAGACCCACACCCCGGCCGAAGTCCTCGCCGGCGTCCTGGCCAACCAGGGCGCCGATCTCTCCGCCCACGAGACGATGCGACGCGCGCTGCGCCACGCCGAGGACTTCACCACGCTCGCTGGCGAATACCAGACCCTCGCCCGGGTTGCCCAGACCGAACGCTGGGACAGCCTCCTCGACCGCTCCGGGATGACCCCGGACCATATTGAGGCGGTGCGCTCCAGCGAGGCGCACGGACCGCTGGTCGCCGCCCTGCGCGACGCCGAAGCCAGCGGGCTCGACATCGAGGCCGCCTTCCCCAAGCTGGTCGCCGCTCGGCCGCTCGCCGACGCCGTCGATCCCGCCGCAGTCCTCCACGAACGGGTCGACCGGTGGGCCGCGGCGGCCGGAAGCCGCCGCCAGGCGGCCGCCAACTTCATCGCCGGTCTCATCCCCAGAGCGGCCGGTGTAACCGACCCCGACATGACCCTAGCCCTCGACGAGCGTGACCGAGCGATGCAACGCCGCGCCAGGGAGATGGCCCTACAAGCCATCGAACGCGGCCACGTATGGGTCCATCGACTCGGCACCCAGCCCACAGACCCCCCGGCCCGGGAAGCCTGGATCGAAGCCGTATCGACCGTCGCCGCCTACCGGGACCGGTGGGGAATCGGCGCCGATCGTCCCCTCGGCCCCGACGACGCTGCCAAGACCATCGAAGCACTCGGGCACCGCCGCCGGGCCCGAGATGCCGTCGAGCGAGCCCTCCGACTCGACAGCTCCCACGCTGTCACCGCCCCGACGACGGTGGACTCCACGGTTGAAACGACCTCACCGCAAGTCGGACTACGACCAGAGGGACCTCGGATCTGAGCATCGCCGAGGGTTGATGAAGGCGGTCACACCGACGGCCTATCGTCGTGGGGGCACCCGAAACCGTCGGCGGCCAGCAACATCGATGAGGGTATCGCGGTCATGTCACTCAAGCCGCTTCAGCAGCCCTGCGTTCCGAGGGATGACGTCAGATCCGGGACCGTCTCGGCGGTGGACTTTGCCGCCCGGCTGGAACAGGTACTCGGAGGCCCGGCAATCTAACGCCGACCGGCAAGGCAGGCTGGCAACCATCCGAGCCCTGCCAGCGCCGCCCCGACCATTTGGCAGCCTGGCTCCCCGCCCAGCACTTACACCGGCGTTGACGCCCCTCCACATCCAAGACCTCTCGGACCAGCACGCCCTCCCAGCCGCTACAAGCGCCGCCATCAGCCGACCTGCTGACTCGCTCAGCCCGTCACCCCCACCATCACGGACCCGATCCGTACTTCCAGGCTTTGTCCCGCTTTCCTCAGTGGCCACGCTCGTAGTCGTACCCGTTTGACGAGACACGCTGGCGGAGTTCCATCAGACGCACCGCCTGTTTCTCCGAAGGTATACCGGGGTTGGGTTTGGTCACGACGGCGAGGATGCCGGCGTCGGTCGGGGACAACAGCCGGCGCTGTTCCGCGAACCGCTGGATCGCCAACCACTCGTCTCGGGTGACCGCAAGGGCCGCAGCTTGGATCTGGATGCCGTCATCGACCCGCTGTTGAGCCTTGGCCGCTCTCTTGTTGGATCGG
>JAKBAX010000146.1 GCA_021808785.1 Actinomycetes bacterium
TCCGGCGATCTCCCGCACTGGCGGCCTGCTGTGGGAGCGCCTGCGGTCCAGCGCTCTGAGACGGAGGACGAGCTCTCGCAGCTCGAACGGCTTGGTGAGGTAGTCATCGGCTCCGAGCGCGAACCCGGAGGCCTTGTCGTCGAGCCGGTCGGCTGCGGTGAGCATGAGGATGGGCATGCCGCTGGCGGATCCGACGATGCGCCTGGCGATCTCGTCGCCGGATGGGCCGGGTATGTCTCGGTCGAGGACGGCGATGTCGTAGGCGTTGACGCTCAGCAGGTTGAGAGCGGTCTCACCGTCGCCGGCGGTGTCCGCGGCGATCGCTTCCAGACGTAGGCCGTCGCGGATGGCCTCGGCCAGGTAGGGCTCGTCTTCGACGATCAGCACACGCACACTCACCCGGATGCTACGACCCTGGACATATCGTCGGTGTATCTAAAACCGCATACGTTCTGGCAACACGCCGCGGCGTTGACTTGGGAGCGTGACTTACAGCGGAGCAGAACAACCCGAAGTCGTACCTCGCCGGCGAGTCGCCGCCTTACACCGGCTGCGGGCGGCGAAGTCGCCAACCAGCAGAATACTGTGGTTTCCGGCCGTCGCCGCTGTAGCAGCGCTGATCGGCACGGGCTGCTCGAACTCGCCGGCGGCAACCTCACCCTCAGCGACGGTCCCAGCGTCCAACGGGTCGCAGGGGGTGAAGTTCGCCCAGTGCATGCGCTCGAACGGGGTCGGGAACTTCCCGGACCCGGGCCCCTCGGGCCAGTTCACCATCGACGCAATCGCGAACGGCTCGGGGATCGACACCAACAGCCCGGCGTTCCAGCAGGCTTTCACCGCCTGCAAGACCCTGGAGCCGGCCGGGTTCACCGGCACCACCAGGAGCGCCCAGCAACAAGACGCGGCCCTCAAGTTCGCCCAGTGTGTACGCGCCAACGGGGTGCCGGACTTCCCAGACCCAACCGCCAACGGCCCGCTGATCGACACGAACCGGATCCCGTCCGCGAAGACCCCAGGCGGGAAGAGCGCACTTCACTCCGCGATGCAGAAGTGTTCCAGTTTCTCCGCTGCAGCCGGGGTGACGGGGGGCAGATGAGACGACGAACTTGGCTGCTGGTGGGAGCCGCCGTCGTAGCGGCCGGTACCACCGGGGCGGTGATCGCCACGTCCGGCACCGATCATGCCGCAGGAGCCTCCCCGGCCCCGCCGCCGAATACCGCCACCGTGACGCAGGGCAGTTTGGCGTCAACGGTGTCGGTAGCTGGGATCCTGACGTTCGCGGCCCGACCGGACGGGACGCCCTACACGGTCGTCAACCAAGCCTCCGGGACGTACACCGTGCTGCCCACCGCCGGCCAGGCGATCTCACAGGGTCAGGTGCTCTACCGGGTGGACGACAGCCCGGTGGTGCTGCTCTACGGAAAGACGCCTGCCTATCGGAGCCTGTCGTCGGGGGCGGTCGGCGCAGACGTGGCTGAACTCAACGCCGACCTGGTCGCACTCGGCTACGCGAGCTCAGCTCAGCTCAGCCCCACCTCCCCTTCGTTCGGGTCGGCCACCACGACCGCAGTGCAGAAGCTCCAGGCTGCTTTGGGTGAGACCCAGACCGGCACACTGACCCTAGGTGAGGCGGTGTTCGAGCCGGCCGCCCTGCGGGTAACGGCAGTTTCCGCCCCGCTCGGCGGCAGCGCCCAGCCCGGCCAGAGCGTGATGGCGGGCACTTCGACCACCCGCCAGGTGCAGGTGGCGTTGGACGCATCGCAGCAGACCGACGTGGCCGTCGGAGATCAGGTGACCATCACCTTGCCCGACAACCGGACCACCCCAGGCGTCGTGACCTCGGTCGGGACCGTGGCCACCTGCTCCGCCGGCTCCGGCTCCGGGCCGGGCCCCAGCTCCGCCGCGCCGGGAACCGACAACTGCTCTTCGGCCACCCCCGGGAGCAACTCCACGCCCACTGTCTCGGTGGCCGTCACCCCCTCCGACCCGGCCGTCACCGGCACCTGGGATCAGGCCCCGGTCCAGGTCGGGATTACCACCGCTCGCGTGCCCAACGCGCTGGCCGTGCCCGTCACTGCCCTTCTGGCGCAGGCAGGCGGCGGATACAGCGTGGAGGTCGTCGGTGCCGCAGGAGCCGACCATCTGGTGGCGGTCACGCTGGGCCTGTTCGACGACGCCGCCGGGCTGGTACAGGTCACCGGCGCCGGACTAGCCGCCGGCCAGAAAGTGGTGGTCCCGGCCACATGAGCGACACCACGACACCCACACCCGGCAACCATGCGGCCGGTGGCCAGAGCGACTCCGCTACCAGCGGAGCGCTCGCACCGGTGCTCGAGGTGGACGGCGCGACCAAGACCTACGCGGGCGAGCCTCCCGTCGAGGCCCTGCGCGGAGTGAGCCTCACCATCGGCGAAGGGGAACTGGTCGGCATCGTCGGCCCGTCCGGGTCCGGCAAGACCACCCTCCTGCAGCTGATGGGAACCCTCGACCGGCCTACCCGCGGCCAGGTGCGGGTCACCGGGGTCGACGTCGCCGCCATGGCCGACGACGACCTGTCCTATCTGAGGGCCACCCGGATCGGGTTCATCTTCCAGCAGTTCTTCCTGGCCGAGCACGACCGGGTAGTGGAAAACGTGGCCGACGGGCTGCTCTACGCCGGCGTCCCTCTCAAACAGCGCCGCCAAAGGGCGGTCGAAGCCCTGAACCTGGTCGGTCTGGCCGAACGCGCCGAGGCCCGGCCCACCCAGCTCTCCGGCGGGCAACGCCAACGGGTGGCCATCGCCCGGGCCTTGGTGGGCCAGCCCGCCATCGTGCTGGCCGACGAGCCGACCGGGAATCTCGACCAGGCCACCGGACAGTCCATCCTCGCCCTCATCGACCAACTCCACCAAGCTGGCTCGACCATCGTGGTCATCACCCACGACCACACCATCGCCGAACGCATGCCCCGCAAAGTAGAGATCCTCGACGGGCAGATCGTCGCCGACACCGGCCCGGCCGGGCCCGCCGACCAGCGGCTCCGTCGAAACGTTGACGCCTATCCTTCCGGCCTCAGACCCCTCGAGGGGCTGCCCGCGAGCGAAGACCGGCCATGACCGCCGCCGCTGGACGCAGGACGCTTCAACTCGCCGACATGGCCCGCCTATCGAGCGTGGGACTGCGCAGCCGGAAGCTACGGGCCGGGCTGTCCGCTCTCGGAATCGCCATCGGCGTGGCCGCCATCGTCGCCGTGCTCGGGCTGTCCGCTTCCTCCCAGGCCGGACTGCTCAGCGAGATCAACCAGCTCGGCACCAACCTGCTCACCGTCACCAACGGGCAAAGCCTCACCGGCGGCACCGTCGAACTACCCACCACCGCCGCCGCCATGATCGGCCGGATCAACGGAGTCCAGCAGGTACAAACCACCGGTACGGTCAGCACCGCCCACGCCTACCGCAACCCCTACCTCAACCTAGCTGCCACCAACGGACTGGCCGTCCAAGCCGCCACCCTCGACCTGCTTCCCGTGGTCGCCACCACCGTCGCCCAAGGCCAATACCTGAACGCCGTGACCGCCCAGGAACCAGTCGCCGTGCTCGGCGCCGTCGCCGCCCAACGACTCGGCATCGACCGGATCTGGCCCGGTGAACGGATCTGGACCGGCCGGCAATGGCTCTATGTAGTCGGCATCCTCAAACCAGCCGTACTCGCACCCGCCATCGACTCCTCCGTCCTGGTCGGCTACCCCGCCGCCCAGAAATACCTCGGCTTCGACGGACACCCCTCCACCATCTACCTACGCACCCGCACCAACAAAGTCAACACGGTCGACACCCTCCTAGCCGCCACCGCCAACCCCGAAAACCCCAACGCAGTAAACGTCAGCCAACCCTCCTCCGCTCTCGTCGCCCAAGCCGACGCCAAAAGCGCCCTCGACGGCCTGTTCCTCGGCCTCGGCGCCGTCGCCCTCCTCGTCGGCGCCGTCGGCGTCGCCAACATCATGATCATCTCCGTCCTCGAACGCCGCTCCGAGATCGGACTGCGCCGCGCTCTCGGCGCCACCCGAAGACACATCCGCACCCAGTTCCTCTCCGAAGCCGTCCTACTCGGACTCCTCGGCGGAACCGCCGGAGTCGCCCTCGGCGCCGCATCCACCACCATCTACGCACAGAGCAAACACTGGGCCACCGTCATCCCCACCGAAGCCTGGACCGGCGGCCTCGCCGCCTCCCTCATCATCGGCGCCGCCGCCGGCCTCATACCAGCCCTACGCGCCGCCCGCCTCGCACCCACCCAGGCCCTCTGGTCGCTCTAAACGCCCACCGTCCCAAGCCAGAACTCCCCGGCCCACCCAAACCGCTACACATCATCGCAGTGGGCGGGCAGCCCAAACCCCCGGATGCCGTACATAACGACGCCGCCCCACCAGCGGACTCGCGCGCCCGAGTCGGCATCGCTCGGCTTGGCTAGGCGGCACTCCCCGGCTGCTCGGCCGCCCGAATACTTCGAGCCTCCCCCGTGGCCGCTATGGCCCGAGCGTCGCTCGAGGATCACGCCCCATGAAGGCAGCGAGTCGTTCCCACCCATCAGCACCAGAAGGTGGCGTCACCTCCGCCCCGAACGGGACGCCTGGCCCCACCATGTTCCTGTACTGCGGCTTGATCATCGCCCGCGCCCCTTCCAGTGCCGACAGAGCGAGCGACGGCTCCAACCTGTCGAGCTGGCCGGTTGCGCATGCCAGGTCCCAGGAGTGGGCGGCCAGTTCTCCGGCGTACATATCAACCAGGGTGGCGCCGTCGTATTCCTCTCCCCACGGCATAGTGAACTTCGACGACAACGCATCCTTGTCCGCCCATGCCGCTGCCGCCTCACTCGCGGCGGAGCGCAGCTGCGCTGGTGCATCGGCCAGCTCGATGTGAGGTGACTCGTCACCGGGAGGCGGCGCCTGACCCGGCCAAGGGCGGCAGCTCGGTGGCCGGCTTCGACGAGATGGTCAATCAGCGCGGCGACGTTGTAGCCAGGACACGGTGTCGGCCCGGCGAGTTGCCCAGCCTCGATAGCCGAAACGACCACGGCGGCGTTCTCGTAGGAACGCAGTAAGGCGTCTCGGCGATCGTGTTCATCCATGCCCTCCATCCTCGCCGTTGGACAGCAGCATCGGCCACCCCCAATCACAAGCGCACAGAATGGCGGCGCCCAACCTCCGACCGGAAGCGCCCGAGTCGGCGATATGTACTCTCAGCCCATCTCGATGAACGTCCGTACCCGCCGAGCATAATGTTCCGCCGGCCTCCGGTCGGCGAGCTCGCCTCGGTGCCGGCGCTCAGGGGCAGTCAAGGCGGCGGGCTTTGGGGATGTGGCGGGTGAACGGTATGGGGCAGTCTTTCGGGCGGTGTGGGTCTGGGATGTTCAGCCGGCTTGGCGCCGCTGTTGGAGGGTGGCTTCTGCGATCTCGACCGCTATCGCGCTTTCGATGAGATCGGCTTGGACGCCGATCCGGTCGAAGGCTTGGCGTGCGGGTCCCTCGAGGGACAGCACGCCTAGCAGTAGATGCTCGGTGCCGATGTAGTTGTGACCGAGGCGGACGGCGGTCTTGAGAGCGTTCTTGAACGCTTCCCGGCACTCGGCGCCGTATCGCAGCCCCCGCAGCTCGGTTGGGTCGGGATCAGGGCCAGGGGTGGGAGTGCCGACGCCGAGTGCATCGAAGACTTGCCGGCTGGTGACATCGAGTCGAGTAGTCGCACGGGCAGCCAGTCCAGCGGGATCCATTATCGCCGCTGCGGCAAGGTGGGTGGCCTCCATGGCGTCCTCGCCGCCTGCGCTAGCGAGGCCTCCGGCGGCAGCGACGGCGATGCGAGCGCGGGGGGTGAAACGCGAGAAGGCCTTTCCTTCTGGCAGCAACGGCTCATCGCGAGCGGTGAACCGTTTCTGGGCCGCCTGTTTTGTCACACCCATGGCGGTACCGATCTGGCTCCACGAAGCGCCCGATCCTCTGGCCTGATCGACGAAGTGGCCGATGAGGGCGTCGCCTTGGTCACTCAGCTCCTGAGCCGTGACGACCGCATTGGAGAGGTGGTCGAGCGGGCCGCCATCGGGGCGTAGGGACCGAACGTAGGAGATGAGATGGTCGAGCGGAGCAGGGAACGGAGTCATGCGTCAACTCTATGTTGACTGCCCAAGGTCGTCAACCTTCTATTGACTTTCTCTGGATCGAGGCTCATCCGGCCGAGGTCGTAGCAAACTCCAGTTCTGCTCCTCCGATCAATTGGTGCCCGGCAGGGCCGATCGGCTCTGGGAGACCTCCCGCCTCCACGCGCACGGGCAGAACGTCGTCCGGTAACCGGCGTACTGGGACAGGCGGAGGTTCGATAGGGCTTGTTGTTAGGGGGCACCTCGGTCCGGAGGGCTCGGGGGCGGCTTCCACACGTATCTGACGTCTGGGGCGTGCTCCTCGTTGCCGGCACCATCGGTCCACTCGACCGCGACGAAGCCGTGTCTGTCGTAGAACCTCCTGGCGCCGTCGTTGGACTGGAAGGTCCATAGCTGTAGGCCTGCTGGTCGCAGGGATTGTGCGACACCGAGGAGTTGGGAGCCGACGCCGACGCCGGTGTGCCGCGGATCCACGTAGAGCTGGTCCACGAAGTCACCGTCGAGGACCATGAGGCCGATCACAGTGCCGGAGGGATGCTCGGCGATCCACAACTCGCTCTCAGGAAACACGGTCTCGGCGAACCACGCTCGTACGTCGCCGTCATCGTGGACCAGCGGGGGAATGGCGGCCACGGCGGCGTGACGCGACCGAAGGTAGACCTCTGCCGCGGAGCGGACATCCTCGCTTTGGGCCTGCCGGACGAGGATAGGAGCCGGGACTGTGGCTGTTGGTGCTCGGTCGAGCTCTCGGCGCATGACCACACGCAGGGCCGGATCGAGCCCGTGGGTGGCCTCGATCTCTCGCACCGCCCGCAGACCGGGCCCGAGCTCCTCGTCGGCCAGGACCCGAAAGCCGAGATGCTCGTAGAGGGGCCGGTTCCAGGGAATATGGCTAAACGTGGTGAGGGTCAGTGCCGTCATCTTCTGGCTGGCTGCCCACTGGGCGGCCTGCTCGACCAGCGCCCGTCCGAGTCCCCGGCCCTGGTGGTCCGGGGTCACGCTGACCTGCTCGATATGGGCGGCCCCGTCGACCGCATCTACCAGTATGTAGCCCACAGGCGCGCCATCGGCGTCCGCGGCCACCCACGCTCGCTCCCCAGCCGCGTAGTCCGCCAGCTGCTCGATCGAAGCCGGTTCGTCGTCGGCAACCTGGTCGAGTCCGAACTCCCGGAAGCGCTGGCCCGCCGCCCGCTCTATCTCCCGAAGGACTGGTAGGTCCTCGTCCCGGACAGCGCGCACCACCTCAAACACCGGACCAGCCTCGCGCTCCAGCGTTTACAGCGTCGGCTGAATAGCTGCCGCGGAGGGCCTCACTCCCGGCGATCGGGGTCGGTCCCGCCGATCGGCTGCTTGCATCTTCTGGGACAGAGTATTCCCAGTAGCTGCGCCTCAAGAAGGGTCGTCTAGGTGCTGGAGGAGTTCCACACCGAAGGTCGTGAGACCGATCGCCGGTGGTCCGATTCGAACATTCGTTCCTGCGGACTGGTCGCCAGCGTTGCGGACCAGGCCCAGCGCAGTGAGCCATGCCACGAGCTGGGGGACAATCTCCGCTAACTCTGGCAGTAGGTCTGGGAGTCTCTCGGGAGGGACCCCCGCCCCTGTGAGGGGGTCCAATGCGCTCCCGATCTCGCGGGGACCTTCAGTAGCGATCGTGCGAAGAACCTGTATGTGGTCAGAATGAAGCTGCCCCAAGATGTCAAGCAGGAGGTGGGCACGCGAAAGGTGTTCTTCTCTGGCGCCGGCGTCGAGGCCATCGGCCACGATCCCAGCACCGAGCCCCAGTAGGTCGTCGGCGCGACAGACCGCTGCGACGTCGATCCCGTGGCCTACCAGGTCGCTGAGCTCCCGATCTGCGGCGGCCGCTTCGAGCCGGTCGACCCGATCGCCAAGCTTCTCGACCAAATGTCGGACGAAAGCCACCTCTCGATCACGCTTCACATTGCCCGCTGTAGCGATGACTCCTGCTATCGGGCCACCGGCGATTGGAATCGCACTGGTGACCGCGGCAACCAAGTCTCCGCCGATCGACACGAGTCCCCGACCCCGCTCATCCATTCCCAGCGAGCGTATGCGCCGTGCGACCCTCTCTACGACCCGGCGTTTAGTCACACCTCGACCGCGGGATTCTGGGACAAGTATTATGGGCGAGGTCCGGCTCCGGGGACCGTCCGCCCTGGAGCACGTTGCGCCGACGAGTCGTATAGGGGCGTTGTGGACCCCCGATTGTTTAGGCGCTCCGCCCGGCGTCGACAGGGTGAGCGATCGCCCCGTCGACGATGATGATGAGATGGTGACAGCTCGGATCCGGGGAGTGATCTACGACGCCGGCACGGTGTTCGGTCGCGGCCAGCGCCCTACCCGCCGCCGCCTCGACGAGGGGGTCATGCGCCGAGAAATCGAGGTGATCCGCGACGAACTGCACGCCACCCACGTGCGCGTCGTCGCCAGCGATCCGACCCGCCTTGACCCCGTCGCGGCCGCGGTGGCTGAAGCCGGCCTCGGGCTGTGGTATTCGCCCAGCGTCTTCGACTACGACCCGGTGGAAACGACTCGCAGGACAGTCGCTATGGCCGGCCACGCCGAGGCGCTCCGAAAGCGCATGGGAGGCCAGGTCACCTTTGTCGCCGGGGCCGAAGCGACCCTGTTCGTGCGCGGGATCGTGCCCGGCAAGCGTCTAACCGACCGTTTCACGCGTATCAAGGCCGACCCGTCGCTGCTCCACAGCGGCCACTTGGCCCGCTACCTGACCACGCTCGCGGCCGAACTCCGTCCAGTTTTCGGAGGACCCCTCAGCTACGCGTCGCTGTTGTTTGAGCAGCTCGACTGGCGGTGCTTCGACGTCGTCGGCGTCGATCGCTACCGCGACGACCGGGTCAAGGACCGCTACTTGGAGATGCTCGAACCGCATCTGGCCACCGGCCTCCCGGTGGTAGTGAGCGAGGTCGGGATGCGCACCTACGCCGGTGCCTCGGCGTCGGGGGCGCTTGGGTTCGGGATCACCGACACCACCAGCTTCGTGCTCCACCAGCTGCTCGGACGGCTCGTGCGGGTGCGCAACAAGCCCGGCTACGTCCGCGATGAGGCGACGCAAGCCAGCGAGTTGGACGAGACGCTCAGCATCCTCGAGAACTCCGCTGTCGCGGGCTGGTTCCTCGCGTCGTTCTCGACGCCGGACACCTCCTACGACGACGACCCCCGCTATGACCGGGACATGGACGGCATGAGCCTGGTCAAAGGACTCCCCGACGGGATGGAATCCCGGCGCTGGCCCGGAGAGCGATACGACGCGAAAGCCGCGTTCGACACCGTCGCAAGCCACTACGCCAACCCCTGACCCGGCCGACCGCCGGGCAGCCCGCCGATCGACGCCTACAGGGAGGTGCCTCTCAGCCGGCAGCGAGGACACTCGTTGCCGTACGTGCGACTGATCTTCGGGGACATCCCGGACACGGTGACTCGATCCTGGCGGTGGGTCTCCGACGCGGGCACCGCTGCCGTCCCGCGACGATGCGGTATTACCGTCCCAGCATGGCGTCGGTCTGGGTAGAGAGTGTCACCGCCAGCTTCGAACACGCCCTCGACCTCTTGGCCGGCGCTGTGCACGACTGCACCGAGGAGCTTTGGGATTTCCCGATGTGGGAGGTTCCGTCAGACCTGTTCGGGCCAGAGCCGCCCGGCCCCAATGGGCAGCCCGTGGCCGACCCAGTGGCGCGCCACATGCTGGTCCAGCGACGCTCAACGCCGTGGAGCGTGGCATGGCACGCTCTCGAATGTCTCGACTACGACCTCACCGGTGAACTCAGTCGGTGGGCGCCGCCGCCACCGTTCACCGCCAAGCCACACTGGCTGCTCACGACGCTACCGAGGGCGTGGACCCGTGCCGAGATCGTCGCCTACATCGACTACTGCCGTCAGCGGGTCCGCGACGCGCTGGCCGATATGACCGAGGAGAAGGCAGCGACACCCTTGCCTCCGGCTCACAGATACAGCGGCCAACCGCACGCACGTATCATCACCGCCGCAGTCGGCCACACAATCGAGCACGCCTCGCAGATCCGGCAGTTCGTCACTGACCGAACGGTCGACCAGAGCCGCGAATGACACGACCGTGACCCGGCGGTCTGGGATGCAGGCATGGTGCGGAGCCGCTTGCGATTAGGGGATGGGTTCAGGCTGGTGGTTCATAGACCCAGATCAGGAGGGCGCCGGTCTCACCGGGAGCAGTAGGCGGTCGGTTTTCGATTCGATCCAGCCGGTATCCGAGGCGCCGGGGCACGCCCGCACTGGCGCGGTTGGCGGCGTCGCAGTGGATCTCCATTCTGGACATGCCGG
>JAKBAX010000147.1 GCA_021808785.1 Actinomycetes bacterium
GGGCGACGGGTCGGGGTCGGGCGACGGGTCGGGGTCGGGCGCCGGGTCGGGGTCCACGGTCACGCCGGCCGGCGGCTGGAAGACCAGGACCGGGCGCCGGCCCGGCGCCACCGCCCGCCCGACCGGTGTCCAGGCGCCCTCCAGATGCAGCCCGTGCTGGCGCGCCAGGCGGAAGGCGGTCACCTCGATGCGGCCGTCGTCGGCGATGGTCTCGACTGCGCACACGTCGGCGAAGTCGGTCACGCACACCTCGGCCACTGCGTCGAGCGCCTCGTCGTAATCGTCCACGGCCATGTCGAGCAGGCTGCTGACGGTGGAGAGCAACTCGAGCCGCTGCAGGGCCTCCCGCTCCCCGAGCAGGGCGACCTCGGAGGGGGTCATCCCGGACCGACCCGGGCTGCCGTCGCTCATCGCTGCACAAAGCTAGTCAAGTTGCGGTGAGGAACCGACACTGCACACCAGTCCCTACCACGAAACTAACTGAGATACAGTAGGCCTCTTTACGTGATATGAACGATTTAGTCGTCCTGGCGGACTTTTCCCTCCGCGCTCTCAGGTGGGGTCCGGGCCCGGTCGATCTGAACCGGGTGGATTGCGAGCGGTGCGGGGGATCGGGGCACTCGGCGGGGGGGTGCTCCATGAGCGAGACCGCGATCATGGACTTCGTCACGCGCGGTGAGGGGGGCCCGGGCTGGATCCCCGCCGCGGAGAAGGTGCTGGCCCTCGATCAGCTCGGTCCGGCCGCTCCGCCGGCCCCGGGAACCCCGGCCCTCCTTCCGCCGGCCCTCCTTCCGCCGGCCCTCCTTCCGCCGGCCCCCGAGATGCCCGACCTCGATGCCCTGGGCGACCTGACCTACGCCGAGCTGGCTCGGGCCCGGGGCCTCGACGCGGCGGCGGTGGAGAAGCTCGACGGGCTGAGGCTGCCCCGCCCGGGGCACCGCGGCCCCCCGGCGGAGTCGCACGGGTCCAGGCCATCGGGAGAGGCGCCGGAGCGGGCTGGGGCGCCGGAGCGGGCTGGGGCGACCGGACCGCCCGCGGTCGCACCGGCGCACCGTCCCGAGCCGCCCGCGGTCGCACCGGCGCACCGTCCCGAGCCGCCGTCGATGTGGGGCCGGCCGGCCGAGCCGGGCACCACCCCCTTGCCCGGCGGGCCTGGGGGCGCAGGGCCATCACCGGTCGTGACCGTCCCCGGCACTGAGCCCGTGTCGGCCGATCCGGCCGCCCCGATCCCCCGCTGGCTGGTCGGTGTGGCCGACGACGAGCCCGCCGACCGCTACACCCTGCCCGTAGCCGAGCGCCGCCCCCGCCCGGCCTACGGGTCGGTCCAGACGTTGATGGCGCCGGTGTGGCGGGCACCGGAGTCCGAGCCGGCCCCCCCGCCGGCGCCGGAGCTGCCGACATGGCCCCCGGTGGGCGCCACCATCGAGCCCGATGCCGAGCTGGCGGGGCGCCACTTCGGGCCCGTCCCGTCAAAGCACCGGCCACGCCCCCGGCGGTGGTGGCGCCCGGTACTGCTGGTCGTGCTCGTCCTGGCCGCGGCCGGGGCGTGGGTGTGGGCGGCCCGGAACAGCAAACCGCCGCACCCCAAGGCATCGGACGCGCCGGCTGCGCTCGCTCCGGCCCACGTGCGGGCGGGGGACCGGTCGGCCTAGTTGCGGGGGAGCTCCCGGAAGGGGGTTACCTTGTCGTTGCTCGGCTCCTTGGGCAGTCCGAGGACCCGCTCGCCGATGATGTTGTGCTGAATTTCGTCGGTCCCGCCATAAATCTGGGGAGCCTGGGCGAACAGGGCCATCTCGGTGATGGCGCCTGCCATCGCGCCCCCGGTCAGGCCGGCTAGGGCATCGGTGCTGGCCGTGTCGTAGCCGTGGAGCATGCCCCGGGGGCCGAGCAGCCGGAGGCCCAGGTCGCGCGACAGGCGGAGCATGATGCTCATCGACAGCTTGGCGATGTTGCCGATGCCCCCGATGTCGCTCCCAGACGCTCGCAGCGCCTTCTGGCGCAGCCCGGTGTAACGGGCGATCTCGGTGAGGGTGTGCAGGCGGGCCAGGTCCTGGCGCACCCCGGGATCGGCGTTGGCCCCCGTCTGGCGGGCCAGGGCACTCAGCATCTTGAAGCTGCCCGACAATCCGCCGGGTCCGCCCGAGCCGCCTCGGGAGCGGGCCGAGACCATGTCGCCCACCCGCTTGCCGAGGTCGCCGGCGATGCTGCCGGGCACCGCGGTGCTCGACGCCGCCGATCCGCCGCCGGCTCCCAGCCCGGCCCGTTCGAAGGCGAGGGTGGTGTTGGCCACCGCCCACCCGTTGTTGACCCCGCCGATGACGGCGGCGTCGCTGACCCGGGCCTCGTTGATGAACACCTCGTTGAACAGGGCCCGGCCGGTCATCTCCCGCAGGGGGCGGATCTCCACCCCTGGCTGGTCCATCTCGAACGCGAAGTAGGTGATGCCCTGGTGCTTGGGGACGTCCACGTTGGTTCGGGCCAGCAGCATGCCCAGATCGGCGATCTGGCCGCCCGAGGTCCAGACCTTCTGGCCGGTGATCACCCACTCGTCGCCGTCCTTCTCGGCCCGTGTGGCCAACCCGGCCAGGTCCGAGCCGGCGCCCGGCTCACTGAAGAGCTGGCACCAGGCCTCCTGTCCGGTCACGATGGCCCGGATGTAGCGCTCCTGCTGCTCGGGTGTGCCGTGGGTGGCGATGGTCGGGGCGGCCAGGAGCAGTCCCAGCCCGCCCGGGGCCGGCAGGGCGCCGAACTCGGCCACCGCCTCTTGGACCCGGACCACCTCCGAGCGGGCCAAGCCCTTCCCGTAGGCGGTTTCCGGCAGCATGCAGGCCGCCCAACCCGAGGTGCCGAACCGCTCCCACCACTCACCGACGGTGAGGTCGGGGTCCCAGTTGGCCGAGAGCCACTCCTTGACCTCGGTGACCGCATCAGTCGTTTCGATGGCGTTCATCTCGTCACCTCCGTCAGACGATGACCGGCCAACCTACCGCGCTCGGCGGCCGATCGACCAGACGGCGTCGCGCTGCGACGACCCGTGCCGCCGGCCCGGCGGCTCGCGATACCGTGCCGCGATGGCGTCCGGGAATATCGCCTCCAGCCGGTGAGCGACGATCTCACCGTCGCGGCGGAGCGGATGGCCGCTTCGCTCCTGCACGACGCCGCCGCCCGCCGCCGCCCGGCCGAACGCCGCCAGGCCACCCGTCTGGCCCGGCTGCTCGGCGACCCGGCCGGCCGGGCGGTCATTCTGGCCCTGACCGACGAGGTGCTGCGCATAGGGCCACCCGCCCGGGCGGCGGCGGTGCTGACCGGGCTGGAACGCCGCGGCGCCAACCCCATCGACGACTGGCGGGGCGCGCCGTACCTCGGCCCCGTCGACCGCCTGGCCTTCGTGGCCGGCGGCCGGCTGGCTCCCTGGTTGCCCGGCCTGGTGGTGCCGGCGGTGCGGCGGCGGGTCAAGGGGGAGATGTCCGGCGTCATCCTGCCTGCCGGTCGCAGCCGCCTGGCCCGTCACATCCACGAGCGCCGCCAGAAGCACATGGCCCTCAACATCAACGTCCTGGGTGAAGCGGTCCTCGGCGAGGATGAGGCGCAGCGGCGGCTGGGAGCGGTGCTCGAGGTGCTGGACCGGCCGGCGGTGGACTACGTATCGGTCAAGATCTCCTCGATCTGCTCCCAGCTCGAAGTGCTGGCCTTCGACCACGAGGTCGCCCGCATCGCCGACCGCCTCCGGCCGCTCTACCGCCGGGCCATGAGCTTTCGCCGGCCCAAGTTCGTCAACTTGGACATGGAGGAGTACCGCGACCTCGATCTGACGATGGCGGTGTTCCGTCGGGTCCTCGACGAGGAGGAGTTCCTCGGTCTGCGGGCCGGCATCGTGCTGCAGGCCTACCTGCCCGACTCCTACGCCGCCCTGGATGATCTGGCCGCCTGGGCCCGCATCCGGCGCGACCGCGGCGGGGCGCCGGTCAAGGTCCGCATCGTCAAGGGGGCCAACCTGGCCATGGAGACCGTGGAGGCGGAGATCCACGGCTGGCCCCGGGCCCCGTTCGAGACCAAGGCGGCGACCGACGCCAGCTACAAGCGCATCCTGGCCCGGTGCCTGACGCCCGACCTGGACGGGGCGGTCCTGGTCGGGGTGGCCAGCCACAATCTCTTCGAGGTGGCCTGGGCGGCCACCATGGCCGAGGCGGCCGGGGCGTCGGACCGGGTCGAGTTCGAGATGCTCGAGGGGATGTCACCGGCGGTGGCCGAGGCGGTGGCGGAGCGCTTCGGCCGGCTCCTCCTCTACGCACCGATAGTCGGGCCCGACGATCTGGAGGCGGCCATCGCCTACCTGGTGCGCCGCCTCGACGAGAACAGCGGCGAGGATAACTTCTTGGCCCACCAGTTCGACATGCACCTCGGCTCCTCTGTCTGGGCGCGCGAGCGCGATCGGTTCCGGCGGGCGGTCGCCGACGCCGCAGACGGCGCCCCCTCGTCCCGACGGGACCAGAACCGGGCCACGGAGCAGCCCGTCGCGGTGCCGCACCCGTTCGTCAACGAGGCCGACACCGACTTCACCCGCCGGGTCAACAGGGAGTGGGCCTGGTCGCACGTCCGGCGGGCCGGCGCCGAGGGGCTGGGGGAGTACCGGGCCCTGGTCGGCGGTGCTCCCGGCGGGGAGCCGGCCGACCAGCCCGGCGTCGATCCGGGCCACCCGGGCCGACCGGCGTACCGTTGGGCGCCCGCCTCGGTCGAGACGGTGGGCCAGGCCGTCGCCGCGGCCCGAGCCGGCCAGGACCGCTGGCGCAGCCTGGGCGCGGCGGGCCGGCGGGCCGTGCTGCATGGTGCCGCCGCCGGTCTGGCCCGTCACCGGGGCCGCTTGTTGGCGGCTATGGCCGTCGATTCGGGCAAGACGCTGCGCGAGGGCGACCCCGAAGTGTCCGAGGCGGTGGACTTCGCCCGGTACTACGCCGAGCACGTCCCGGCCGACGACTCCGGGTTCGAGCCCTACGGGACCGTTGCGGTGGTGTCGCCGTGGAATTTCCCCCTGTCCATCCCGGCCGGCGGCGTTCTGGCCGCCCTGGCCGCCGGCAACACGGTCATCCTCAAGCCGGCCCCGGAGACCGTGGCGGTGGCCGGCGAGCTGGTGCAGGCGCTGTGGCGGGCCGGCGTCCCCCACGAGGCGCTGCACTTCCTCCCCTGCGTCGACGGGGAGGCCTCCCGCCAGCTGATCGTCTCTCCCGGCGTGGACGCGGTGATCCTGACCGGCTCGTGGGAGACGGCCCGGATGTTCCTGTCGTGGCGGCCCGAGCTGGAATTGCACGCCGAGACGAGCGGCAAGAACGCCATCGTCGTCACCGCCACCGCCGATCCTGACCAGGCCATCGCCGACCTGGTGCACTCGGCCTTCGGCCACGCCGGGCAGAAGTGCTCGGCTGCCAGTCTGGCCATCCTGGAGGCTCCCGTCCACGACGACGGGCGGTTCCTGCGTCGCCTGGCCGATGCGGTGCGCAGTCTGCGGGTCGGTCCGGCCGACCAGCCACCCAGCTTCATGGGGCCCCTCATCCGGCCTCCGGAGGGACCGCTGGCCGACGCCTTGTCTACCCTCGCCCCCGGTGAGTCCTGGTTGGTGGCTCCCGAGCGCCTCGACGACGCCGGCTACCTGTGGAGCCCGGGTGTCAAGACCGGAGTGTCACCCGGATCGCCGTTCCATTTGACCGAGTGCTTCGGGCCCGTTCTCGGCGTCATGCGGGCCGCTGACCTCGAGCAGGCCCTGGTATGGCAGAACCAGCCCGCCTACGGGCTCACGGCCGGCCTCCAGGCCCTCGACCCACTCGAGATCGAGCACTGGCGCGGCCAGGTCCAGGCCGGCAACCTGTACGTGAACCGGGGCATCACGGGGGCCATCGTCGGGCGCCAGCCCTTCGGCGGCTGGAAGCGCTCCGTGGTGGGTCCGGGAGCCAAGGCCGGCGGCCCCAACTACGTGGCCAGCCTGGGCCGCTGGCCCCGCCACCCGTACGGGCCGGGAGCCGACCGGGCCGCCTACGAGGAAGCCTGGCGGCGCCTGGCCCGCCCGATGGACCCGAGCGGCCTGCGGGCCGAGGCCAATGTGTTCCGCTACCGGCCGCTACGCCGGGTCGCGGTGATGGGTGACGACGGCGCGATCAGGACCGCCGCCAGGGTGGTCGGCGTCGACCTGCGCACCGTCGACTCGCCGGAGCAGGCGGCCGGCTGCGACAAGCTGCGGCTCCCGGGGGTCACCGACCCGGGCACCCTTCGGGCGGCCCACGAGGCGGGCGTCTGGGTGGACGCGGCCCCCGTCGACGCCGATCCGGCCCGAGAGATACTGCGCTGGGTGCGCGAACAGGCCGTGAGCGAGAGCCGCCACCGTCACGGCAATATCACCGGGCGCCGTCCCGGCCTGTTGCCGCCGCCGTGAGCCGACCCTTCCACGACCCGGTGACTCCGTCGGTGAGCGCGTCGGTGACAGATGCCTGGGCCGCCGCGGTCGTGTCCCACGTGCGCCGATCGGTCGTCGCCCGCCGGCCCGTTGACGGCCGCGAGGCCCGGTCCCGCCACCGGCTCCTCGTGGCCCTGGGCCGCCTCGAACACCCCCTCGACGGCCAGGCCGATCCGACCCATCTGACCGGCTCGGCCGTCGTAACCGGCCCGTCCGGGGTGCTGCTGCTGCGCCACAAGCGGCTCGGCATCTGGGTGCAGCCGGGCGGCCACCTGGAGGCCGGGGAGACCCCGTGGGACGCGGCCCGCCGGGAGAGCGAGGAGGAGACCGGGTTGCGCTTCGAGGCGTGGGCCGAGCCGCCACCGCTGCTCCACCTCGACGTGCACCCCGGAGGGCGGGGCCACACCCACCTGGACCTGCGTTACGCCCTCCGGGTCAGCGACGACGACACGCCTCGGCCGCCGGCGGGTGAGAGCCAGGCGGTCGGCTGGTTCGCCTGGCCCGATGCCATCGTCGTGGCCGACCCGGGTCTGGCCGGAATCCTGCGGGCGGTGTACGGCGGGAACCGGCTCCGGCGGTGACCGGTGGTCGGTCGGCTCCGGCGGTGACCGGTGGTCAGGCGGCTCCGGCCGGCCGGCCGGTGGTCAGGCGGCTCCGTCGCCCGCTTCTCAGGACCCGAGCGGCGCTTCTCAGGACCCGAGCGGCGCTCCGTCGAAGCGGTCGACGCTGGTGAATTCGTCCACCGCGGCCCGTCGCAGTCGGCTGGCCGGCGTTCCGGCCGGGTGACCCAGCGCGATGGCGGCTGCCAGGGCCCAGCCGTCCGGGGCGCCGACGGCCTCCAGCACGGCAGCCTCCTGGCGGCAGAGCATGGTGGTGACGACACCGCCCAGCCCCTGGTCGCGCCCGGCCAGGAGGATGTTCCACGCGAACGGGTAGATCGACGCTCCGCCGACCATGGTGTAACGGTCCAGGTCCCGGTCGACGGCGGCCAGCCGGCGCAGGTCGGCCAGGAGGAGGATCAGGGCCGGCACCCGGTCCAGCTGCTCGGCCATGCCACCCGGGTTCCCGTCGGCGGGGCGCATGGCCGCCGCCATGGTCACCGCCTCGGCCTCTGCGGTGCGATCGGTCAACGGGGCCCACGGGACCAGGCCGGCCGCGGCCATGGCCAGGTACTCGTACCACCCGACCAGGTACAGGTCGCGCAGGCGCCGGCGCAGCTCCGGATCCTTGACGACGACCGTCCGCCAGGCCTGCCGGTTGCCCCCGCTCGGTGCGAAACGGGCCACGTCGAGGATGGCCCGGATCTGGCCGTCTGTCACCGGCTCGTCGGTGAATTCTCTCACCGCTCCTGTCGTCGTCAGGGCCTGGTGCAGTTCCATGCGGTCCACGCTAGAGGCCGGCGGAGCGCCCGGCGGGCGTTGCTCTCGTCCCGGGTCGTCATCGCCGAGGACGAGATCGCCGAGGACGAGATCGCCGAGGACGAGATCGCCGAGGCTGCTCTTCAGCCGCCGGAGACGAGCAGTTCGGCCCCGACCGGCGGCGTGGGATCGTGGCGGGTCTCCATCCAGCGGTCGGGCAGGGCGACCGGCCGAGGCCCGTCGGTGTGGCCCCTCGGCCAGCGGGCTGCCTCCGGCGGGCGCACCAGGCCTGGGTCCAGCCGGGACAACCGATCCTCCAACTCGGCCAGGCTGGCCACCCCGGCCAGCTCCCGCCGGGTCGTCGAGCCCACCGGGAACCCGGCCAGGTACCACCCGGTGTGCTTGCGGAACTGGCGCGCGCCGCCGACCGGTCCGAGGTAGTCGACCAGCAGGCCGGCATGGCGCACCATGACAGCCGCCACCTGCCCGAGGGAGGGCTGCCAGCCCGGTGGGACCGGCCCGGGTCCCGGGTCTGGCATCGGGCCGGGGACCGGACCGGCCGCGGTGGCCGAGGGGGCGGTGGCCGAGGGGGCGGTGGCCGAGGGGGCGGTGGCCGAGGTGGCGGTATAGGTGGCGGCCAGATCGGCGAACAGCCAGGGTCGGCCGAGGCAGCCGCGTCCCACTACGACCCCGTCGCAGCCCGTGGCCTGCTGCATGGCGAGGGCGTCCGACGCTTCCCAGATGTCCCCGTTGCCGAGCACCGGGACGGTGCGTACCGCGGCCTTCAGGCGCGCGATGTGGTCCCACCGGGCCGTCCCCGAGTACCGCTGCTCCGCGGTCCGGGCGTGCAGGGCGATGGCGGCGACGCCCTCCTGCTCGGCGATGACGGCCGCTTCCAGATAGGTCTCGTGGTCGTCGTCGATCCCGCAGCGCATCTTCACCGTCACCGGGACCTGCTCGGCGCCCCGTATCGCGGCCGCCACCGCGGCGCCGACGATCCGGCGGTACAGCACCGGGTGGGCCGGTAAGGCGGCGCCGCCGCCCTTGCGCGTCACCTTGGGCGCCGGACAACCGAAGTTGAGGTCGATGTGGTCCGCGCCCAGCTCGTCCACGACGATGCGCACCGCCGTGTGGATCACCGACGGGTCGACTCCGTACAGCTGCACGCTGTGCACCTTTTCGCCGGGGGCCCGGGCCGACATCCGCATCGTCTTATCGTTGCGCTCGACCACCGCCCGGGCGGTGATCATCTCGCTCACGTACAGGGCGGGCCCGAACTGGCGGCAGAGTTGGCGGAACGCCGGGTTGGTCACGCCCGCCATCGGGGCCAGGACCACCGGCGGGTCGAGCGCGAGGGGTCCGATCCGGAGGGTCACCAGGGCTCTTGCCCAGATGCCGGGCCGGTCATTGCCACAGGTCGATCAGCCGGACACCGAGCTGATCCAGGAGATCGCGCACCACCGCCAGGGAGACTCCGGTAATGGTGCCGTAGCTGCCTTCGATGGCGTCGATCCAGGGGGCGGAGCGGCCTTCCAAGGTGAAAGGACCGGCCACCTGCAGGGACTCCGCGGTGGCCGCGTAGGCCTCTATCTCCTCATCGCTCGGCCGGCCGAAGTGCACGACCGCGGTATCGGTGTGGCCCGCGTGGCGACCGTCGCCCGCGTCGAGGAGGAAGTGCCCTGTGTGCAGAAGGCCGCGCCCACCTCGGAGCAGCCGCCAGCGCCTCACCACCTCGTCGGAGGACGACGCCTTGCCCCAGCACTCGCCGCCGAACTCCAACATGGAGTCGCAGGCCAGGACCAGAGCATCGGTGGGTCGCAGCCGCTCCGCCACCGCCTGCCCCTTGCGCCGGGCCAGGGCGGCCACCGCCTCGGCCGGGGCCAGGTGCCCGGTGCCGTCTTCGGCCACGTTGCTCACGACCACCTCCGGTTTCAGGCCGGCGCTCTCCAGGAGGTACCGCCGGGCCGGCGAGGCGGAGGCCAGTACCAGCCGGCGCACTCAGTCCTTGGTCGCCACGTGGTTGGGGACCACGTGCATGCTCGGCTCGAAGGGGGTGGTCTCCGGGACCTCCCCGCGGGCCGCCGCCTCGGCCCGGTAGGCGGCCACCAGGGCTGACCGGCAACCCGTACACGGCCCCCAGAACCGCTCTTGCGCCGTCGCCCCGCAGCGGGGGCACTCGAAGGTCTGCAACTCTGCTCCAGCGTCGGTCATGGCGATCCCCGAGGCTACCCGCCCGCCGCGATCACCCGGGCCCGGCGAGGGGGCCGATCAGGTGAGGCCGAGGGCCGCCGCGCAGGCCGGCCACTGGCCCCAACCGGACTCTGCCTGCAGCTTCTGGGCCGCGGCGTCCTGCGTGGCCGGAGGCTCCTGGTCCGGCCGTCCCGGGTAGCCCAGGTCGGTCCAGGTCTGCTGGCTGAACTGGTAGGCGCCGAAGTAGCCGTTGCCGCTGTCCTCCTGGTAGTTGCCACCGGACTCGCACTGGCGCAGCTGGAGCCAGACTCCGGAGGCCCCGGCGCCGGACGTGCTGCTCGTCGTCTGGGGCGGCGGCGCCACCACGCTGGTGACCACGCTGACCAGGCCCCCATTGACCGGGAGGCCCTGCGTGGCACTGGCCGCCGCGGCCGCCGCTGCCTCGGCCGCCGCCTGG
>JAKBAX010000148.1 GCA_021808785.1 Actinomycetes bacterium
CGGTCGGCGGCCCGTTCGGCGGCCCGTTCGGCGGCCCGTTCGGCGGCCCGTTCGGCGGCCCGTTCGGCGGCACGGTCGGCGGCCCGGTCGGCGGCACGGTCGCAGCCACCCGGTAGCCTGGGCCGGGCGATGGCGATGGACCTGTTCAGATGGGCCGATGACCGATCGGGACCCCCGGCGGTACCGGCTCCCCCCACGGAGCGGGCGGCGCCGGACCGGGCCGGCCCGGCCCCGGAGCCGGCCGATCCCATCGCCTACCGGGTCGACCTGCTGGCCGGGCTCAACCCGGCCCAGGCCGCGGCGGTGGCCCACCCCGACGGCCCCCTCCTGGTGGTGGCCGGGGCCGGCTCGGGCAAGACCCGGGTGCTCACCCACCGCATCGCCTGGCTGATCGCCGAGCGGGGGCTGTCGCCGTTCGAGATCCTGGCCATCACCTTCACCAACAAGGCGGCCCAGGAGATGCGGGACCGGGTCGCCGCGTTGGTGGGTCCGGTGGCCACCCGGATGTGGGTGTCGACGTTCCACTCGGCCTGCGTGCGGATCCTGCGCCGGGACGCGGCCCGCCTCGGCTACCGCTCCAACTTCACCATCTACGACCAGGCCGACGCGGTCCGCCTGACCGGCTATGTCATCCGCGACCTCGGACTGGACTCGAAGAAGTTCCCGGCCCGCACCGTGCACGGCTACATCTCGGCGGCCAAGAACGAGCTGGTCGACTTCGAGGAGTACGCCCGGCGGGCCCGCACCGTGATGGAGCGGCGGGTGGGCGACGTGTACCGGGAGTACCAGCAGCGACTGCTGGCCGCCAACGCCATGGACTTCGACGACCTGCTCCTCGTCACCGTCAATCTCCTGCAGGCCTGCCCGGACGTGCTCGACCACTACCAGCGGCGGTTCCGCCACGTCCTGGTCGACGAGTACCAGGACACCAACCGGGCCCAGAACGAGCTGGTCCTGCTGCTGGCCGGGGGCCACCACCAGGTGTCGGTGGTAGGCGACAGCGACCAGTCGGTCTACGGCTGGCGGGGCGCCGACATCCGCAACATCTTGCAGTTCGAGGAGGCGTTCCCCGACCCCACCGTGGTGGTGCTGGAGCAGAACTACCGGTCCACCCAGGTGGTGCTCGACGCGGCCAACGCGGTCATCGCCAACAACGCCCAGCGCAAGCCCAAGGCGCTCTGGACCGACCAGGTCGGCGGCGAGATGATCACCCGCTACCACGCCGAGGACGAGCACGACGAGGGCAGCTGGCTGGCCACCGAGATCGACTCGTTGCACCGCCGGTCCGGGCCCGGCGGGCGCACCCCTTATGAGTGGGGCGAGGTGGCGGTGTTCTACCGGGCCAACGCCCAGAGCCGGGCGGTGGAGGAGGAGCTGGTCCGCCGCGACATCCCCTACAAGGTGGTCGGCGGGACCCGCTTCTACGACCGCCGTGAGGTGAAGGACATGCTGGCCTACCTGCGGGCGGTGGCCAACCCGCAGGACGAGGTCTCACTCAAGCGCATCGTCAACGTACCGAAGCGGGGGGTGGGCGACACCAGTATCGACCGCCTCGACCGGTGGGCCCGCAGCCACAACCAGCCCTTCTCCGCCGCCTTGGCCCAGGCCGAGCAGGCCGGGGTCACCGGCAAGGCGCTCTCCGGCCTGCGCCGGCTGGAGGAGCTGCTGGCCGAGCTGCGGGAGGCGACCACCGGCCCCGACGCCATGGGGCCGGGGGTGTTGTTGGAGCGCATCGCCGAGCGCACCGGGTACCTCGACGAGCTGATCGCCGAGCACTCGTTGGAGGCGGCCGGCCGCCTGGAGAATGTGGAGGAGCTGATCGGGGCGGCCGGCCAGGCCGAGACCCTCGATCAGTTCCTGGAAGAGGTCAGTCTGGTCGCCGACACCGACGAGGTGGACGGCGACACGTCCAAGGTCGCCCTGATGACGCTGCACACGGCCAAGGGGCTCGAGTACCCGGTCGTGTTCATCGTCGGTATGGAGGACGGCGTGTTCCCGCACCTCCGGTCACTCGCCGAGCCCAACGCCATGGAGGAGGAGCGGCGCCTGGCCTACGTGGGCATCACCCGGGCCAGGGAGCTGCTCTACCTGAGCAATGCCTGGTGCCGCAGCCTCTGGGGCCAGACCCAGTACAACCCGCCGAGCCGGTTCCTGCAGGAGATCCCCGAGGTCCTCATGCGGGTGGTCGACGGGGGCCACCGGCGCGGGTCGAGGCGGTCGGATCTATCGGGCCGGGACCGCATCGTGGAGTCCGCCATGCGCTCGGCCAAGCGGGGCCCGGTGCACGGCTCAGGGGCGGAGAGCCTCGGGCTGCGCGCCGGGGAGAATGTGGTGCACGCCAAGTGGGGCGAGGGGGTGGTCATCGACGTGCACGGCGAGGGGGATCGGGCCGAGGCCCGGGTCCGCTTCCCGTCGGTGGGGGAGAAGCACCTGGCCCTGTCGCTGGCCCCCCTCAAGCGGGCCTAGACATCCCACGGGACCGCCCGCCGATCAGCACGCCGGGGGCGTCTGGCCGGGCGGACTGCCCGGCAGCTCGTAGGTCTGGGCGTTGGTGCCGGGCACCGTGGTCGCGGTCGTGGCCGGCGTGGCCGGCGTGGCTGACGCCGACGCCGCCGACGACGGTGCGCTGGCGGCCGGCGTGCCGCCGGTGGCAGTGGTGTAGCTGTTACCGGTGATGACCTCGACGCTGTAGGCGGTGGGGTCGAGCGAGGAATCCGACACGAGGGTGGCCCCGCCCGGGATCGACGCGGCTATCTGTTGCGCCGCGGTCTTGGCGTGCGGGGCGTAGTGCACCGAGGTGACGGCATAGGAGGTGCCGGCGCTCAACGGGTTGACCGCGGAGTTGTAGCCCTTGGCCGCCAGGAAGTCGTTGAGCCGGCCGGCCTGGCCGGAGACCCCGTCACCGTTGGCCACCTCGACCGGCACCGAGGATGGGGGCACCGTCACCGACGGCGCCTTCACCGTGGGGGCCGGCCTGGTGGTCGTGGTGGTGGCGGCGGGCGGGGGCGGGGCGTTGCCGAAGTTGTCGAACGCGGCGATGGTCTGCGCCGCCTGGGGTTGCTGCAGGCCGAGGACGTCGGCCCCGCCGGCGGTGGTGTAGGGGTAGTTGGGCAGGGTGATGGTGGCGATGGTCGACGGGTTGACCGATCGGAAGTCCTTGGCCAGATCGAGCAGCAGGCTGGTGCTGAACCCGCTGTCCACCGTGAGGTTCTTGGTGATGCCGCCGATCACGTCGTTCAAGGCGATGGGATTGGTGAACTCGCCCTGGGCCTTCTCGAGCATCTTCTTTATGAACGCCTGCTGGCGCTGGATGCGGGCCAGGTCGCTCTGGGCCTCGAAGTGCCAGTAGCCGTTCTGGTAGTACTCGTAGTGGCGGGACCGGACGAAGCCGAGGGCCTGGCTGCCGGTGAGCAGGACGCATCCCGGAGCCGGCACGTTGAGGAGCGAGTAGGCGTCCTTGGCCGGGGTGGGGAAGTAGAACTTCACCCCCCCCACCGCATCGGTGATGGCCTGGAAGGTGTCGAAGTTGACCTCGACGAAGTGGTTGACCGGGATGTTCAGGTCCTGCTGGATGGTCTGGATCAGCAGGTTGGGGCCGCTGTCGAAGGCCGCGTTGATGCGGTTCTGGCCGAGGCCGGGGATGTTGACCCACAGGTCGCGCGGTAGCGAGAGGATCTCCACCTGGCGGGTGGCGGGGGCGATGCGGGCCAGGATTATGGTGTCCGAGCGCTGCCCGGGGGTCTCCGCGGCGCTGCCGAACTGGGCGTTGCCCGGGTTGTTGGCGGCCAGGGCGGCCCGGCTGTCGGAGCCGACGAGGAGCATGGTGAAGGGCTTGCCCCCGTTGATGGCGGTGAGGGCGCTCAGCTTCTCCTTCTTGATCTGTCCCAGCCGCCATTGCACATAGCCGTAGGCCGACACCGTCCCGATCAGGCACACCGCCACCGCCACGTTGACCGCCACCAGCAGGCGGCGGGGCCAGCTGCGGCGGCCCGGTCCGGTGAGGCGGCGGTCGGGTCCGGTGAGGCGGCGGTCGGGTCCGGTGAGGCGGCGGTCGGGGGGCCGGTGGCGCCGGTGCGAGCCGGCGGGGCGGCGGCCGGCAGAGTGATAGTCGGTCACGGGCTCCAAAGGGGGGGCAGGTGCTACCGAAGCACGGTCGTAGGTAATACATCCCCGCCCTTGGACCCATCCTACCGGGGGGTCGCCCGGCGCGGTTGGAGCCCCCCCGGGGGAGCCGGTTGGCCTGGGGGCGTGCC
This sequence comes from Actinomycetes bacterium, assembly GCA_021808785.1. Taxonomy (GTDB): domain Bacteria; phylum Actinomycetota; class Acidimicrobiia; order Acidimicrobiales; family Palsa-688; genus JAKCDU01. The sequence goes on from JAKBAX010000148.1 coordinate 4,254, forward strand.
GGTCTGCGAGTATCGCGGGCCGATGAAGCGCCCCTATCGGGTAGTGGTGGCCAAACCGGGCCTGGACGGTCACGACCGGGGAGCCAGGGTCATCGCCCGGGCCCTCCGGGAGGCCGGTTTCGAGGTCATCTACACCGGCCTGCACCAGACCCCGGAACAGATCGCCGAGACGGTCATACAGGAAGACGCCGATGCGGTCGGAATGTCGATCCTGTCGGGTGCCCACATGACGTTGTGCCCGAAGGTCGTCGAGGAGCTGGCCCGGCGCGACGCGGGCGATGTGCTCGTGTTCGCCGGGGGGATCATTCCCGACGCCGACATCCCGAAGCTCGAGGAGGTGGGAGTGGTGGCGATCTTCACTCCCGGTACCCCGCTCGGGGACATCACGGCGTGGCTCGAGGGTCAGCTCGACATACGTGAAGAGGCCGCCGCCGGCTGACCGCCTCGGCCCTCCACTTTTTCCCCCGAAAGAGAGGCTAGATGGATCTGTTCGAATATCAGGGCAAGCAGTACTTCGCCCGCTATGGCATCCCGGTGTCAGCGGGCGGCGTGGCCGACACCGTCGACGACGCGGTGGCCCAGGCGGAAGCGGCCGGTTACCCGGTCGTCGTCAAGGCGCAGGTCCAAGTCGGTGGGCGGGGCAAGGCGGGCGGCATCAAGCTGGCCGCCAATGCCGAGGAGGTGCGCGAGCACGCCGCCCACATCTTGGGTATGGACATCAAGGGCCATGTGGTGCGCCGACTCTGGATCGAGCACGCCTCCGACATCGCCAAGGAGTACTACGCCAGCTTCACCCTCGACCGGGCGGCCAAGAAGTACCTGGCCATGGTGTCGGCCAAGGGTGGGGTGGAGATCGAAGCGGTGGCCGAGGAGGACCCCGGCGCCATCGCCCGGATGCACATCGACCCGGCCGTCGGCTTCACCGCGGCCGATGCGACCCGCCTGGTAGAGGAGGCCCGGCTCGACGCCGAGGCCCACGACGGGGCGGTGGAGATCCTCCAGAAGCTGTATACGTGCTACGTCGAAGGCGACGCCGACCTGGTGGAGATCAACCCCCTGATCCTGACGCCGCAGGGCCAGGTCCACGCTCTCGACGCCAAGGTCACCCTGGAGGACAACGCCTCGTTCCGCCATCCGGAGTGGGACGACTTCCGCGACATCGACGAGTTCGACGAGCGGGAGCGGCTGGCGCGCAGCAAGGGCTTGCAATATGTCGGTCTCGACGGTTTCGTCGGCATCATCGCCAACGGGGCCGGCCTGGCCATGAGCACCTGCGACGTGGTCAACCAGGTGGGTGGCAAGCCGGCCAACTTCTTGGACATCGGCGGCGGGGCCAACGCCGAGGTGATGGCCAACGCCCTCGAGGTGATCAACTCCGACGGCAACGTGCGGGCCATATTCATCAACATCTTCGGTGGCATCACCCGGGGCGAGGAAGTGGCCAACGGGATCAAGACGGCCCTGGGCCGGGTCGAGATCAGCGCCCCCATGGTGATCCGTCTGGACGGCACCAACGCCGAGGAGGGCCGCGAGATTCTGAAGACGGTCGAGTCGGACAAGGTCATGTCCTCGCCGACCATGTTGGACGCGGCCCGCAAGGCCGTCGAGCTGGCCGGCTCCGGAACTTCCGGCGGGCAGAGCTCCGGAACTTCCGGCGGGCAGAGCTCCGGAAGTTCCGGCGGAAAGGGAGGCGCGTGATGTCGATCTTCGTCGACGAGAACACCAAAGTCGTCGTGCAGGGCCTGACCGGTGGTCAAGGCCGGTTCCACGGTTTGCGCAACAAGGCCTACGGGACCCAGGTCGTCGCCGGGGTCACCCCCGGGAAGGGGGGCCAGGACGTCGAGGGCATCCCCATCTACGACACGGTCAAGGAGGCGGTGGGCGCCACTGGTGCCAACGCCTCGTTCGTGTCGGTGCCGCCCAAGGGGGCGGCGGCCGCCATCTTGGAGGCCGCGGAGGCGGGCATCGCGTTCGTCGTCTGCATCACCGAAGGCATCCCGGCCCATGACGAGGCCCGGGCCTACAACACGCTGGTCGACCGGTTCCCGGGCACCCGGCTGCTCGGACCGAACTGCCCGGGCATCATCAGCCCCGGCAAGTGCAACATCGGGATCACCGCCGGCGAGATCGCTCTGCCGGGCGGCCCCGTCGGCATCGTCAGCCGGTCCGGCACGCTGACCTACCAGGCCCTCTACGAGCTGAAGCAGCTCGGGGTCGGGGTCACGACCTGCGTGGGGATAGGCGGCGACCCGGTGCCGGGCACCAACTTCGTGGACTGCCTGGCCGCCTTCGAGGACGACCCCGACACCAGGGCCATCGCCATGTTCGGGGAGATCGGCGGGTCGGAGGAGGAGAAGGCGGCCGCGTTCATCGCCGCCTCGGTGACCAAGCCGGTGGTCGCCTATATCGCCGGGGTCACCGCCCCGCCGGGCAAGAAGATGGGCCACGCCGGCGCCATCATCTCCGGCTCCAAGGGGACAGCCCAGGCCAAGATGGAAGCTCTCGCGTCGGCTGGCGTGCACGTGGTCCACAACCCGACCGAAGCCGGTATCAAGATGGCGGAGATCGTCAAGGAGCTCTAGCGCCCGGGGGAGCGCTTCGAGGCTCAGTTCTTGAAGTGCTCCCCCAGCTTGGGCAGCACGTCGCCCACCTTGCCGGCGACCATATCGCCGGCGTCGGTGGCCGAGACCATCTTCATCGTGGCCAGCAACCCATGGTCCTGGGCGACCTGGCCGATGATGTCCCTGACCGCGGCGCCGACCTTGCGGTCGGCCACCTTGCCGGCGAACTTGCCTTCGGTCACGTAATCGGTGATGGATTCCCGCAGCGATCGGGTCGCCGCGTTCGGGCGATCGCCCGACAGCTTCCCGGTGAAGTACTTCCAGCTGGACTCGCCACCCTTTGGATCGAGGTACTGGTCGAGCGCTTGGCGCACCGGCCCGTCGGCCAGCTTCTCGCCCTTGGCCCGGTTGGCGACCTCGGTCTTCCTGGCCAGTTCCTCCTTCTCCTTCTCGAGCTCCTCGGCCGTCTTGGGCGGGGTCGGGGTCAGCCCGGCCGAGCCCTTGGCGCCGAGACCCATGCCCGCACCGGCCATGGCGCCGAGACCGATGCCCATGCCGGCCATGGCGCCGAGACCCATGCCCGCACCGCCCATGCCCCGGGCGCCCATGCCCCGGGCGCCCATGCCCACCGCGCCCATGGTCATCTGGACCTCGAGCATGTCGAGTAGCTGCATCATCAGCGACCGGCGGGTCGACAGGTCGCCGGCCGTCATGGCATGGCCGCCCATCCCCCCCGCCCCTCTCAGGGTCTCCGACTCCATGTGGCGGAGGGTCATCAAGCTGGACAGGACGCCGCCCATGGCGTCCCTCTGGCCCGTCCCGCCCATCGGCCCCGTTCCCCCCATTCCCGGTCCGGGGACGGGGCGCCCCGGGTTGACCCCGAACTGCCAGCGCGGGGGGACCCGGTGGCCGCCGATCAGTCCGGCCACGGCCCGGTTGCCGGCCTGATGCTGAAGCAGTTCCATGCCGTGGCGGGCCCGCCTGCTCCCGATCTTGGTCGGGTTGGACGTGGTCGGGCCGCTCAGCCCGGTCGTCTCCTTCGGCTGTGACACTGGGACCCTCCGTTCAACGAGCGGAGTCGCCTTCCGGCCGCCCCCCGATCCACCCGATGCTATGCCCGAAACGTGAGACTTGTCACGACTCTGTCCGGACCGGTCAGCTCAGCCGACCGGTCCGGTGCTCCGCGGCGGCCACGGTGTTGCGGAGAAGCATGGCCACGGTGGTGACCCCCACCCCGCCCAGGCGGGGGGTGATCCACCCGGCTACCTCGGCGCACGACTCGTCGACGTCGGACAGCACCTTGCGACCTTCCCAGGTCATGCCGCCGCCGATGACCACCGCCCCCGGGCGGATGACATCGGGGGTGATCATGTTCGGCGAGCCGGCCGCGCCGACCACCACGTCGGCCCGCCTGGTCATCTCCCGCCAGTCGGCCACGCCGGTGTGCACCACGGTGACGGCCGCGTTGGCGCCCGGTTCCTTGAGCGACAGCAGCATCGAGAGTGGGCGGCCCAGGGTGGGTCCCCGCCCCACGATCACCACGCTACGGCCGGCCACGTCTAGGCCGTAGTGGGCCAGCATGGCCTGGATGCCGATCGGGGTGCACGGCCGCGGCGAGCCCCTCTCACCGAGGGCCAGCAAGCCGAGGTTGGTGGGGTGCAGGCCGTCGGCGTCCTTGGCCGGGTCCATGGTGGCGACCGCCTGGTTGAAGTCGAAGCCGGCGGGCACGGGATGCTGCACGATGTAGCCGTCGACGGCGGGGTCGGCGTTGAGCTGGATCAGGGCCTCGAGCAGGTCGGCCTGGGTCCGATCGGCGGAAATGCGGACGTCGACCGAGTTGATGCCGACACGCTCGCAGGCCTCGTGCTTTTTGGCCACGTAGCCGGCGCTGGCCGGATCGTCGCCCACCAGGACCGTGGCCAGGCCCACCGAGACGCCCCGGGAGGCCAGCGTCTCGACCCGTTCCGCGACTTCGGCCAGCACCGCGTCGGCCACCGGGGCGCCCGGCATCAGGTTTGCGGTCATTCCTGTCCTCTCTCCCGTGGCAGCACTCAGTGCTGGAACTGCCGCTCGCCGGTGAACACCATGACCAGCCCGTGCTCGTCGGCGGCGGCGATCACCTCGGCGTCGCGGACCGAGCCGCCGGGCTGGATGACGGCGGCCACGCCGGCGGCGGCGCAGGCGTCGAGCCCGTCGCGGAAGGGGAAGAAGGCGTCGCTGGCCGCGGCGCCGCCCTTGGCCCGCCCCGCCGCCCGGGCGGAGGCGATCTCGCCGGGAGTGACCCGGTTCTGCTGACCGCCCCCGATGCCCACCGCCATGCCGTTGGCGGCGAGCACGATGGCGTTGGACTTGACCCAGGCGCAGACCCGCCAGGCCAACTCCATGTCCCGCCAGTGCTCCTCGGTGGGCTGGGCCTCGGTGACGACCCGCCACTCGGGCCGGCCGGTGGCGAACGCATAAGGGTCCTGCACCAGCCAGCCGCCCCCGATCTGGCGCAGGTGCCAGCGGTCGGCGCCGGGCGGCGGGGCGGACAGGACCCGCATGTTCTTCCGCTTGGCGGCGAACAACTCCAGGGCGGCCGGCTCGTAGGCCGGGGCGATCAACACGTCGGCCTTGGCGTTGCCGACCATCTCCTGGGCCACGGACTCCGTCACCGGGGCGGTCAGGGCGACGATCCCCCCGAAGGCCGACATCGGATCGCATTCGAAGGCCCGGTCGTAGGCCGTGAGCAGGTCGTCGGCCACCGCCGCCCCGCACGGGTTGGCGTGTTTGACCACGACTGCGGCGGAGCGGCCCAGGTCGGCGAGCTGGTGGGCCAGCCGCCAGGCCGCGTCGGCGTCGTAGAGGTTGAGATAGGACAGCTCCATGCCCCCGTGCTGGACCATGTCGTCCCACACACTGGGCTCGCCGACGACCCGGTAGCGGGCGCCGCGCTGGTGCGGGTTCTCTCCGTACCTGAGGCTCTGGGCCCGCTCCAGCGCGATATTGACGCTCCGGGGCAGCTCGTCCCGGTCGCCGGCCTGGTCGGCGAACCAGTTGGCGATGGCCGCGTCGTAGGCGGCGGTATGGGCGAAGGCGGCGGCCGCCAGCCGCCGGCGCAGCCCGTCACCGAGGGCCCCGGTCGAGCGCAGCTCGGCGATGACCTCGCCGTAGTCGGCCGGGTCCACCACCGAGGCCACATGGGCCCAGTTCTTGGCTGCCGCCCGGACCATCGTCGGTCCGCCCACGTCGATCAGCTCGATGGAGGGATGGGACCGGAACGGGTACAGATTGCAGACGACCATCCCGATGGGCTCGATCCCGGCCGCGGCCAGATCCGCTTGGTGCTCGTCCTTGGCCAGGTCGGCCAGGATGCCGCCGTGCAGCCGGGGGTGCAGGGTCTTCACCCGCCCCCCCAGCATCTCGGGGGCGTCGGTGACGCTCTCCACCGTGCGATGGGCGATGCCGGCCGCATCCAGCGCGGCCGAGGTCCCGCCGCTGGCGATCAGCTCGTGGCCCAGCTCGACGAGCTGGCGGGCGAAGTCCTCGAGACCGGTCTTGTCGTAGACCGAAAGCAGGACCCTCAT
>JAKBAX010000149.1 GCA_021808785.1 Actinomycetes bacterium
CTCCAGCTCCGAGATGGACGGCAGGAACTCGTGCAGGGGCGGATCGAGCAGCCGGACGGTCACCGGCAGGCCGTCCATGGCCTCGAGGATGGCCACGAAGTCCTCCTTCTGGGCCTCCCGCAACTGCTCCAGGGCCGCCGCCTCCTCCTCGGGCGAGTCAGCCAGGATCATGCGCCGCACGATGGGCAGGCGGTCGTCGCCGAGGAACATGTGCTCGGTGCGGCACAGGCCGATCCCCTCCGCACCGAACTGCCGGGCCTGGCGGGCATCGGGACCGTTGTCGGCGTTGGCCCGCACCGCCAGCTTGCCCTTGCGGATCTGATCGGCCCACTTCATGATGGTCTCCACCGGGCCCGACATGGTGGGCGTCTCCACCGGCCACTCGCCGAGGGCGATCTGGCCGGTCTTGCCGTCGATGGAGATGTAGTCACCCTCCTCCACGCTGCGGCCGCCCAGCGTGAAGCTGCGGCCCGAGATGCGCACCGACTCGGCGCCGACCACGGCCGGCTTGCCCCAGCCCCGGGCCACGACGGCGGCATGGCTGACCAGGCCCCCACGGCTCGTGAGGATCCCCTGGGCCGCGATCATGCCGTGCACGTCCTCGGGGGATGTCTCGCTGCGGACCAGGATGACCCGGTCACCGCGTTCGGCCGCCTCCTCGGCCGCGTCGGCCGTGAACACCACCCGACCCACCGCGGCGCCCGGTGACGCGCCCAACCCCTTGCCGAGCGGCTGGGCCGGCCAGTCGGAGAACTGCGGGTGGAGCAACTGGTCGAGGTGGTCGGCCGTCACCCGCATGACCGCCTCCTCCCGGGAGATCTTCCAACCCCGCTGTTTGGTCATGTCAACTGCCATCTGGAAAGCGGCCGGCCCGGTGCGCTTGCCCACCCGGGTCTGGAGCATCCACAGCTTGCCCTGCTCGATGGTGAACTCGGTGTCGCACATGTCGCGGTAGTGGGCCTCGAGCTTGGCGAAGATGCCTATCAGCTCCTTGAAGATCTTCGGGAAGATCTCCTCCAGGTCGGCCAGCGGCAGGGTGTTGCGGATGCCGGCCACGACGTCCTCACCCTGGGCGTTGACCAGGAAGTCACCGTACTCACCCTGGGCCCCGGTGGCCGGGTCGCGGGTGAAGCCCACACCGGTGCCCGACTGGTCGTCACGGTTGCCGAACACCATGGCCTGCACGTTGACCGCGGTGCCCAGATCGTGGGGGATGCGCTCGCGGACCCGGTAGGCCACCGCCCGGGCTCCGTTCCAGGACTTGAACACCGCCTCGATGGCGCCGCGCAGCTGGTCGGCCGGCTCTTGCGGGAAGGGCCGCCCGGTCTCCTTCTCGACGACCGACTTGTACTCCTCGCAGAGGTCCTCGAGGGCGCCGGCCGGGACCTCGGCGTCGCTCTTCACCCCGATCCGCCCCTTGGCCCGCTCGAACGGCTCGTCGAAGAGGGCCCCCTCCAGGCCCAAGACGATGCGGCCGTACATGGAGACGAACCGGCGGTAGGAGTCGAAGGCGAAGCGCTCGTCACTGGTCTGCTCGGCCAGCCCCTTGACCGACATATCGTTGAGTCCGAGGTTGAGGACGGTGTCCATCATGCCGGGCATGGAGAATTTGGCACCGGAGCGCACGCTGACGAGGAGCGGGTCAGCCGGATCGCCCAACCTTTTTCCCATGGCCTTCTCCAGCTTGCGGACCTGCCGGGCCACCTCGGCGTCGAGCCCCTCGGGCCAGCCCCCCTCCATGTAGGCACGGCAGGCATCGGTCGTGAGGGTGAAGCCCGGGGGGACCGGCAACCCGAGTACAGAGGTCATCTCCGCCAGGTTGGCGCCCTTCCCACCGAGGAGATCCTTCATCTCCATGGGCGGGCGGCGATGCTTGTGGTCGAAGGCGTAGACGAGGGGCATACCCCCGATTCTAAGACCCGCCGGGGGGCTCAGAATCCCAGGCGGGACTTGACTTGCGCGACCAAATCGTCGATGGGTACGCGGACCTGCTCGGTGGTGTCACGGTCCCGGATGGTGACAGCCCGGTCCTCGAGGGTGTCGAAGTCCACCGTCACTGCCAGCGGGGTGCCGATCTCGTCCTGGCGGCGGTAACGGCGGCCGATGGACTGGGTCTCGTCGTAATCGCACATGGCGATCGGCTGGAGCCGGCCCAGCACCTCCTCGGCCACCGGCGTCAGCGTGTCCTTCTTGGACAGGGGCAGCACGGCGACCTGGTAAGGGGCGATGCGGGGGTGCAGGCGCAGCACCGTCCGCTTCTCGCCGCCGATGCGGTCCTCGTCGTAGGCGGCCAGCAGGAACGCCATCATGGTGCGGGTCGCGCCGGCCGCGGGCTCGATCACGTAGGGCACGTACCGCTCGTTGGTGGCCTGGTCGAAGTACTCGAGCTTCACCCCGCTGGCCGCGGCATGGGCCTTCAGGTCGAAGTCGGTCCGGTTGGCGATGCCCTCCAGCTCCCCCCATCCCCACGGGAACAGGAACTCCACGTCGGACGTCCCGGCCGAGTAGTGCGACAGCTCCTCCTGACCGTGGGGCCGCAGCCGCAGCATGTCGCGGGGGATGCCCAGGCCGACGTACCACTCCAGGCGTTCGCGGCACCAGTAGTCGAACCACTTGGCCCCCTCGGCGGGCGGCACGAAGTACTCGAGCTCCATCTGTTCGAACTCCCGGGTGCGGAACACGAAATTGCCCGGGGTGATCTCGTTGCGGAACGACTTGCCGATCTGGGCGATGCCGAACGGGGGCCGCTTGCGGGAGGTCTGCAAGACGTTGAGGAAGTTGACGAAGTGGCCCTGGGCCGTCTCGGGCCGCAGATAGGCCGCGCTCCCCTCGTCCTGCACGGGGCCGGCATGGGTCTGGAACATCAGGTTGAAGGCCCGGGCGTCGGTCAAGTCGGTGCTGTCGCAGTTGGGGCAGTGCAGCCGGCCGTCCTCGGGGCTGGGCTCGAGGTGGTCGGCCCGCCACCGCTCGTGGCAGTTGCGGCAGTCGACCAGCGGATCGGTGAAGTTGGCCAGGTGGCCCGATGCCTCCCAGACCCGGGGAGACGAGAGGATGGCGGCATCGAGGCCGACCACGTCATGGCGCATCTGGACCATCGACCGCCACCACTCGTTCTTGACGTTGCGCAGCATCAATGCGCCGAGCGGCCCGTAGTCGTAGGTGGAGCGGAATCCCCCGTAGATCTCCGCGCTCGGAAAGATGAAGCCGCGCTGCTTGCTCAGCCTGACGATCTCGTCCATCTCGGGGGGCACTGGGTCTACTCCTTGATCGCTACCGAAACCAGCAGGCTACCGGGCGGGTGCCGCGGACCCCGCCGGGAGCGGGGGCCTGGCGTCGACCTGTCGCCGAAGCGGGGGCCTGGCGTCGACCTGTCGCCGAAGCGGGGGCCGGCCCTTGTTGTGCAGTAGGGATGAATAGTTCAACCCTTCTGCACAATAGGGTCCGGAGCGACCGGGGCTCAGCCCTCGCGCATCAGGTGGACGGCCCGCAGCCGGCGCTCCAGGTGGGCCTCCAATGTGGTGATGGCCAGGTGGCCGGCGGCGAACACCGTCTCGCCGGCCGGCTCCCGGAGGGCCGAGGCGAGCTGGCCGCGAAGAACCCTCCGTACCAGCTCGACGGTGGGCTGGTCGATGGCGGTGCCCCGCCGGTGCTCCCGGCACAGCACACCCCCCTCGGCCGGGTCGAAGCTCACCACCGTCTCCGACCCGCACTGCACGCAGCCGTCCAGCACGGGCGCCACCCCCTCCAGGGCCAACAGCTTCCAGTAGAAGGCCCCCACGAGCAGCGGCGGTCGGACCGGGGCCTCGGCCAGGGCCCGCAGGGCCCCGGTCAGCATCTTGAACAGGGCCGGGTTCGCCTCGCCCTCCTGCGCCACCTGATCGACCGCCTCGACCAGAGCCATGGCGTCGGTCATGCGGTCCAGGTCCTCCCGGATGGGCCGGTGGGGATCGACGGTCTCGGCCTGGCTCACCACATCCAGGTTGCGCCCCTCATAGAGCAGCAGGGACACATGGCCGGGAGGCTCCAGCCGGCCGCCGAAGCGGCTCTTGGTCTTGCGCACCCCCTTGGCCACGGCCCGCACCTTGCCTCGCCCGGCGGTGAGCAGGACCACGATGCGGTCGGCCTCACCCAGCTTGTGGGTCCGCAGCACCACCGCTTCCTCGCGGTAGAGCGTCACCGCAGGACCGTCCCGGGCCGAACCGGACGCCAGTGAGCCATGGGCCTAGGGGATCCCGTCGTCGCGTCCACCCGGCGAGTTGCCGTAACGCCGGTCCCGGGCCTGGAACTCGCGCACCGCTTCGAAGAGGTGCTCGCGCCGGAAGTCGGGCCACAGCACGTTGGTGAAGACCAGCTCGCTGTAAGCCAGCTCCCACAGCAGGAAATTGGAGATGCGGTACTCGCCCGACGTGCGGATGACCAGGTCGGGGTCGGGCAGCTCGGGGGCGTACAGGTGCTGGCGGATGGTCCGCTCGTCGATCTTTTTCGGGGCCACGCCCGACTCGACGATGGAGCGGACGGCATCGACCAGCTCGGCCCGGCCCCCGTAGTTGAAGGCCACCGTGAGGGTCATGGCCCGGTTGGCGGCGGTCAGCGCGGCGGCCTCGTCCATGCGCCGGACCACCCAGCGGGGCACCCGCCAGTCCCGGCGGCCCATGAAGCGGATACGCACCCCCATCCGGTGCAGCTCGTCCCGGCGGCGGGTGAGCAGCTGGTCGGCGATGACGTTCAGGAGGAAGCGGACCTCCTCGTGGGGGCGGCGCCAGTTCTCCGTGGAGAAGGCGTAGACCGTGAAGTACGGGATCCCGAGGTCGAGGGCCCCGCAGGCGGCGTCGAAGAGCGCCTCCTCGCCGGCCCGGTGGCCCTCGGTGCGGGGCAGTCCCTGCTTGGTCGCCCAGCGGCCGTTGCCGTCCATCACGCACGCCACGTGACGGGGGATGCGGTTCGGGTCCAGGTCGTCCAAGTCCACCAACGGCACGGTAGCGCCGGGTCAGCTGATGAGTGGCGCCACCTCGCGGCCGATGAGCCGGAGATGGTCCAGGTCGGAGAGGTCGAGGACCTGCAGGTAGGCCGTCGCGGCCCCCGCCGCGGCCCACTCCCGGAGCCGGTCGGCGACCTGGGCCGGGGTGCCGCACAACCCGTTGGCCCGCAGCTCGTCGACCTCCCGGCCGATCGCCGCGGCCCGGCGGGCCACCTCGGGCTGGTCGCTCCCGCAGCACACCACCACTGCGGAGGAGAACCGGATGGACCCGGGGTCGCGCCCGACGGCCGAGCACGCCGCCCGCACCCGGTCGAACTGGGCCCCGGCATCGGCCGGCGACAGGAACGGCGTGTTGAACTCGTCGGCGAAGCGGGCCGCCAGCCCGGGCGTGCGCTTGGCCCCGGCCCCACCCAGGATGACCGGCGGGTGGGGGTCCTGCACCGGCTTGGGCAGGGCCGGGCTGTCCGAAACCTGGTAGAAGCGGCCGTCGAACGAGAAAGGGGACCGGGCCGTCCACAGACCGGTGATGACGGCCAGCTGCTCCTCCAGCCGGTCGAAGCGCTCCCGGGTCGGGGGGAACGGGATCCCGTAGGCCCGGTGCTCCTCCTCGTACCACCCGGCCCCGAGCCCCAGCTCCACCCGCCCTGCGCTCATGGCGTCGACCTGGGCCACCGTGACGGCGAGCGGGCCGGGGCGGCGGAAGGTGGCCGAGGTGACGAGCGTGCCGAGGCGGATGCGGGTGGTATCGCGGGCCAGACCGGCCAGCGTGGTCCAGGCGTCGGTCGGGCCCGGGAGGCCGTCGCCGCCGCCCATCTTCAGGTAGTGGTCGGAACGGAAGAAGGCGTCGAACCCCTCCTCCTCGGCGCAGCGGGCGACGGCGAGGAGCTGGTCATAGGACGCGCCCTGCTGCGGCTCGGTGAAGATGCGGAGTCTCATGGCCCCATGATGGTCCCGCCTGGAACGTACCCTCGGAGATCGTGCCCGACCCCGCGATCGACCCCGTGATCGACCCCGTGATCGACCTGGCCCTGCAGAGGGCCACGGGCGCCCTGGCCGCCTCGGAGGAGCGGCCCAACCAGCGGGAGATGGCCCAGGCGGTGGCCGCCGCCGTCGGAGGACGGCGCCACCTGATAGTGCAGGCCGGTACGGGGACGGGCAAGAGCCTGGCGTACCTGGTGCCGATCCTGGCCAAAGGCGCCCGCGTCGTCATATCCACCGCGACCAAGGCCCTGCAGGACCAGCTGGCCACCCGGGATCTGCCCATGCTGCGGCAGTCCCTCGACCTGCCCTTCGAGTTCGCCGTCTTGAAGGGCCGGTCCAACTACATCTGCCGCCAGCGGGTCTCGGAGGTGAGCGGGGCCGGCGACCAGTTGCTGCTGGAAGACGCCGGCTCGGCCGACCTGGGCCCCCTCGGCCGCGAGGTCCGCCGGCTGGTCCGTTGGGCCGAGGAGGGTGGCGGCACCGGCGACCGGGCCGAGCTGGATTTCGAGCCCAAGGAGCAGGCCTGGGCCCAGGTCAGCGTGGCCGCCCGGGACTGCCCGGGAGCGGCCCGCTGCCCGTCCGGCGACCGCTGCTATGCCGAGCAGGCCCGCGAGCGAGCCGGGCTGGCCGACGTGATCGTGGTCAACACCCACCTCTACGCCACCGCCCTGGCCATGGGCGGGGACTTCCTGCCCGCCCATGATGTGGTCGTCTTCGACGAGGCCCACGAGTTGGAGGACATCGCCTCCTCGGCGTTCGGCTTCGAGATCACCCCGGGGCGCCTGGCCGCGCTCGGCCGGGGCAGCCGGGCCCTCCTGTCCGACCCGGCCGCCGCGGTGGCGGTGGAGGACGGGGCCACTGTGTTCAGCGAGTTGGCCCGCCCCTACCTGGCCCGCCCCCTCCCCCGCCCTCTGCCGGCCGGCGACACCGACCGCCTGGTCATGCTGCGCGAGCGCCTGGCCCGGCTGGGCGCCGAGCTGCGCCGGTCGACGGAGGCCGCGGGTGCCCACGGGAGGGTGCTGCGCCTCCAGCAGGCCCTGGGCCACCTCCAGAAGGATCTCGACCATCTGACCGGCATCGGCACCGACGACGTGGCCTGGGTCGAGGGCACGGAGTGGAACCCGGCCCTGCGGGTGGCGCCGGTGGATGTGGGAGCCTCCCTGCGGGCTCGGTTGTGGTCACCCGAGTGGGCCCGCGAGCCGGAGGAGGCCCCGACCGCGGTGCTGACCAGCGCCACCATCCCGCCCCGGCTGGGGGACCGGCTGGGGCTGCCACCAGGTACCTTCGACCAGCTCGACGTGGGCAGTCCTTACGCCTACGACGAGCAGGCTCTGCTGTACTGCCCGCTGCACCTGCCCGATCCCCGCCACGGCGACTTCGAGACGGCCATGCACGACGAGTTGATGGCCCTGATCGAGGCGGCCGAGGGGCGGACGCTGGCCCTTTTCACCAGCTGGCGGGCCATGCGGTCGGCCGCCGATCAGGCCCGGAAGCGGGCCTCCTACGAGATCCTTACTCAGTCCGACCTGCCGAAGCCGGCCCTGGTGGCCCGCTTCAGCACGGAGGAGACCTCCTGCCTCTTCGCCACGATGGGCTTCTGGCAGGGAGTGGACGTGCCCGGGTCGGCCCTGTCGCTGGTGACCATCGACCGGCTGCCCTTCCCCCGTCCCGACGACCCGCTGTTACAGGCTCGCCGGGAAAAAACGGGGCCCGGGGCGTTCGAACTGATCGACATCCCCCGGGCCGCCGCGCTCCTGGCCCAGGGGTGCGGCCGGCTGATCCGCTCCAGCACCGACCGAGGCGTGGTGGCGGTGTTCGACCGCCGGCTGGCCAAGGCCCGCTACCGCTGGACCCTCGTCAACGCGCTGCCCCCCATGCGCCGCACCCGCCACCGCTCCGACGTGGTGGAGTTCCTGGCCGCTACCCGGGCGGCAACCGTTCAGTAACCGAGGCGTTCCAGAGCCTTGGGCCGGCTCTGCCAGTTGCGATCCACTTTGACAAACAGCTCCAGGAAGGCGCCGGGCGGGAGCTGGGCCCGGACGTTGGTCCCCACCTCCTTCAACACCTCCCCGCCCCGGCCGATCACGATCCCCTTCTGCGAGTCCCGCTCCACCAGGATCTCGCAGCGGATGCGGGGCCATTCCCACTCCGTCACCCGGCAGGCGATCGAGTGCGGCACCTCCTCGTGGGTCACCGCCAGGAGCTGCTCGCGCACGAGCTCGGCCACCCAGAACGCCTCGGGAACGTCTGTGACCATGTCCTGCGGATAAAGCAGCGGCCCCTCGGGCATGCGAGCTTCGATGGCGTCGACCAGATCAGCCACCCCCTCGCCGGTGCGGGCCGACACCGGGAAGTACTCGAGGAAGTCGGCCACCCCTGCGGCCGCCTGGAGCTGCTCGAGCACCGCTCTACGGCCCGTGGCGTCGACCTTGTTGACCACACAGATGGTCTCGGCCGGTACCAGAGCGGCCACGAAGCGGTCACCCCGCCCGACCGGGGCGGTGGCGTCCACCACGAACACGGTCAGGTCGACGCCGCCCAACGCGTCGGTGGCTCTGTCGTTCAGCCGGGAACCGAGGAGCGAGCGGGGCTTGTGGATGCCCGGCGTGTCGACGAAGACGATCTGGGCGCCCGGGCGGGTGAGAACGCCGCGCACCTGGTTGCGGGTCGTCTGGGCTACCGGAGAGGTGATCGACACCTTCTGGCCCAGGATGCGGTTGAGCAGCGTCGACTTGCCCACGTTCGGGCGGCCGACCAGGGTGGCGAAGCCCGATCTCACGGTTCCCCCGTACCGGTGGAACCGGCCACGGCGGAGGGCAGCACCGCGATGCGGACCCGGCCGATGCGCCGCCCCTGCACCAGCTCCGCGGTCAGGCGGTGCCCGTCCACCTCGGCACACTCCCCCTCGCTCGGAACGTGACCCAGCAGGGAGTACAGCAGGCCCCCCACCGTGTCCCAGTCCTCGCTCTCGGGCAGATCGGCCTGCTCCACGTGCTCGAGCAGCTCGTTGACCTCGTCGACCGGCATACGGGCATTGACCACGAAGGTGCCGTCGTCCAGCTTCTCCGTCGGCGTCTCCTCGATGTCGTACTCGTCGGTGATCTCACCGACCAGTTCCTCGATCAGGTCCTCGAGGGTGACCAGGCCGGCGGTGCCGCCGAACTCGTCGACCACGATGGCCATATGGAATTTGCCGGCCTGCATCTCCCGCATGAGCTCGGACACCCGTTTGCTCTCGGGCGTGAACCGGGGGTCGCGCATCACCTCCGATACCTGCCCCTCGCCGCGCCCCTCGCGCTCCGCCTGCATCAAGTCCTTGACGTAGACGATGCCCGAGACGTCGTCGATCCCCTGTGAGTACACCGGGATCCTCGAGAAGCCGGCCGGGATGACGATATCGATGACGTCGGAGATCCGGGCATACGACTCCACCGCCACCATGTCCGGCCGGGGCACCATCACCTCCCGTACGACCGTGTCTCCGAAGTCGATGATCGAGTGGATGAGGGTGCGCTCCTCGTGCTCGATCACGTCCTCCTCGGCGGCTTCGTCGGCTATGGCCCGCAGCATCTGGTCGCTGGTGTAGGGCCCGGCCTTGATCCCCTTGCCTGGCAGCAGGGCGTTGGTGATCCGTATCAGGGCCCGGGTGACCCAGCCGATGGGCTTGAACGCCACCAGCAGGCGGATCAGGGGCGAGGCGATGAGAGCAGCCTGGTCGGGGTGCTGCACGGCCCAGGTCTTCGGAGCTAGCTCGGCCACCACGAATATGACCACGACCTCGAAGACGGTGGCGATGAGCACGCCGAGGCCGCCGAAGGCGTGCGCCGCGACCACACCGACCAGCGTGGCGGCCACGAGGGTGCACAGCTCCAGGGCGAAGAGGATCACGGGCAGCACCCGATCGATGTGTTCCACCAGGCGGAGCAGCGTCTTGGCCCGGCGGCGTTGCTCCTCCACCAGGGTCATGGCCTTGACCTTCGACACGCGGGTGATGGCCGTCTCGGACATGGCCAGGAAACCGGTGACGGCCACCAGCACCACCACCACGACGATGAGAACGATGTCGGTGCTGCTGAGGTGATGGGCCGTGGCGATCATCTACTCGTCCCGTTCGGCCCCGGCTCCGTTGGCTCGCGGGCCGGCCGGGGGGTCGGCTGGGCGGTCGACCGCAAGGCCGGCGGCGGGATCGACCACAGGAGTGGCGGAAGGGGCGATCGGATCGGCGCCGGCGTCGGCGTCTTCGGCGTCGGCTCCGGCGGCGTCGGCGGCTTCGGCATCGGCGGCTTCGGCGTCGGCGGCTTCGGCCCGATGGTAGGCGCCGAGCGGCACCGAACCATGGTGACGGCCCAGCAGCTCCCGCTCCTTGGCTTCCATCACCTCGGCCTCCTCGGGGTCCTCGTGGTCCAGACCGAGCA
>JAKBAX010000150.1 GCA_021808785.1 Actinomycetes bacterium
AGCGCGGCTACCTGCTCTACCGCCACCCACCCGTCCGTCTCGAACAGACCGAAGATCAGGTTGGCCACCATCTCCTCGGATGCGTCGCGGTCGAAGAACGCGGACGGAACCGACTTGGTGGGAGCCAGGTGACTATAGATGCCGGCCCAGCGGGCCAAATCCAAGAGGGCGTTCTTCTCCCCGATCCGGTGGGAGAAAGACGCCTCGATGCCCTGGCGCCCCCGGCGAGTGGTCTTGCAGCCCAGGGCGCCGGCGATGGCCGCGACGTCGGCATGGAGTTCCTCAGAGGTGTTGATGAACGCGATGGGCGTCTTGCCACCCACATAGCCGTCCCCGATCAGGTACCCCAGCATCCGGGCCTGGTCCGGGGCCACGACCTCCCTGTCACCGAACCCGGCGAACCGGCGCGGCCGGGCCAGGCGGTCACCTACCGAGAGCTCGCCGGCCAGGCGCCAGCCGGAGTCGGTGAGCACCTGATGGTCACGGGTGACCCAGAGGGCGGTCCCATCCCGCATACCGAGGCCGATCACCTCGGCCTCGCCCTGGTCGAAACGCTGGAGGATGGGGCGGCTGTGCAGCTTCCCGAGCTTGTCGGCGGCCACGACATGGGTGCCCGCCCCGCCCTCCACCATTTCCTCGATGCGATGGGTTCGACCCGACACCGGATCGAAGACGGTACTGCCGGCAGCCAGGCACTTGTTCTTCACCACTTTGACCCGGGTCCGGTTGCCGACCACCTCGGCCCCGTCCTTGATCGACTCGATACGGCGGATGTCCAGGCGCACCGAGCTGTAGAACTTGAGGGCCCGGCCCCCGGGTGTGGTCTCAGGTGAACCGAACATGACTCCGATCTTCTCCCGGAGCTGGTTGATGAAGATGGCGATGGTGTTGGACCGGTTGAGCGTGGCGGTCAGCTTGCGCAGAGCCTGGGACATGAGCCGGGCCTGCAGGCCGACATGGGAGTCGCCCATTTCGCCCTCGATCTCGGCCCGCGGTGTCAAGGCAGCGACGGAGTCGATGACGATCACGTCGAGGGCCCCGGAGCGGATCAGCATGTCGGCGATCTCGAGCGCCTGCTCGCCGGTGTCGGGCTGGGAGATCAGCAGATCGTCCACATTGACCCCGATGGCCCGGGCGTACACCGGGTCCATGGCGTGCTCGGCGTCGACGTAGGCGCAGATCCCGCCATTGCGCTGGGCCTCGGCCACCACGTGCATGGCCAGGGTGGACTTGCCGGAGGACTCCGGGCCGTAGATCTCCACGACACGCCCTCTCGGTAGACCGCCTATGCCGAGGGCGATGTCGAGGGCGAGGGCCCCGGTGGGAATGGCCTCTATCTGCATGTCGAGGCTCTCGCCCATCCTCATGATGGCGCCCTTGCCGAACTGCTTCTCGATCTGCCCCATGGCCATCTCGAGTGCCTTGTCTCGTTCCACCGTGCTGTCTCCTCGCTCGCATCAATTCGGTCCGGGCCCACCCTAAGGAGTGGGTGTGACGATCAAGCAGGAAGTGGCCGCCCGCACGGTCCGCCTGGCCTGGGCCAGGTGAATCGCACGGATGTCGTTCCCGTATTTTTTCGAGCATATACACGAACACCCGTTCGATGGTGGATGCGTGGCGGCGTGAGGCGTGGGAACGTGGGAACCTTTCCCCGGGAGCAGGCGTAGGAGGGGAGTGGAGCCGTGCGGCCTAGCTTGTGACGTGCCCAGCTGGACCGACATCTACCGGGCCGAGCGCGACGGACTGGTCCGCCTGGCCTACCTGATGACCGGCTCGCAGGTGGTGGCCGAGGACCTGGTTCAAGACACCTTCATCCGGGTCATGGCCCGCCTCGACCCCGACGCCTCTCCTGGCGCCTACCTGCATCGCAGCGTGATCAACGCCTGCTATTCGTGGCACCGACGGGCCTGGCGGGAGGTGCGACCCGGCGACGACGAGCTCCTCGGGGCCGCGACCTCAGGGACCTGGGCCGGTCCACGCCGGCCCGGTACCCACCACGGGAGCGGACCGGGAGGGCGCCCGGCAGGTGGCGACGTCGAGTTGTGGGATGCCCTCGACCGGCTACCGCCACGGCGGCGCACCATCTTGGTCATGCGGTTCTACCTGGACATGAGCGAGGCCGACGTGGCCGAGACGCTGGGCTGTCGGGTGGGGACCGTCAAGTCGACGACCCACCGGGCCCTGGCCGACCTCAGGAAGACGATCGAACGATGAACGACGACGAGCTGGTCCAACGGCTGCGCCGTACCCTCCACGAACAGGCCGACGCCTTCCGGCCCCGGCCCGGACGCCTGCCCACCCCCGACGGCGCCGCCGCCGACGACGACAATCTCTACCGTCGCGACACCGGGAGCGAACCGCGCACCGCCGAGTACACGCTCCTCCCGCCCACCGGCCCGGTGCCCATATTCGGCCGGACCAGTCGCCGCTGGCCACCTCTCGTCGCGCTGGGCGCGGCGGTGGCCGCGGCGGCCGCCGTGGTCGCCGCCGTCCTGGTCACCAGCGGCCGCCATCCGGTCACGTTCAAGCCGCTCGCCACGCAGGGGACCTCCGCCCCGGCGGCGCCGAGACCGACCATGGCTCCGACGATCCCGCCCGCCACGGCCGCCACGGTGCCCGCCACGCGGCCCCCGTCCGCTCCGGTACCGGCTGGTTTCGCCCCCGCCTCGGTCACCTTCGTATCGCCGGGCGACGGCTGGGTGCTCGGGCGGGCCGGCACTTCGGGCAGCTGCGCGGTACTGGCGCGGACCACCGACGGGGGCGATCACTGGTCGGCGGTCAACGCCCCTTCCATCGCCGGATCCTGCGGGTCGGGCCAGCCCGGGACCGGCCTCGGGCTGGCCCTCCGCTTCGCCGACCCCCGCGACGGCTGGATCTACACCACGTCGGCCGGCGGGGCCCCCAGCCGGCTGTGGTCGACCCATGACGGTGGAGCCACCTGGACCGAGACGACGCTGCCCTTGCCCGGCGCCACCATCGCTTCCCTCGAAGCGTCGGGCGGGTATGTCCAGATGGTGGTCTACGGCACCTGTACGAGCGGCACGACCGGCTGCCAGGGCCAGGCGGTGGAGCAGATCCTGACCAGCCCGGTCGCCTCCGACGAGTGGGTGCCATCGCCGCTCCAGCCCCCCGTCGGGGCCGGGCCCGTCCCGTCATCGCAGCTGACGCTATGGGGCACCGACGGCTGGCTCGTCGGCACCGACCGCACCGTGGTCTCGGGTGCCGAGCTGTCCGGCGGCACCCAGTGGTCGGCCTGGACCCCTCCCTGCTCGTCGGCGCACGGTACCGGGGTGCTGGCGGCGGCCTCGGCCAATGACCTGGCCGCGGTGTGCGCCGAGGGAGTGTGGGGGGCGCCCGACCCGGGCCTGCCGACCAACGAGGACTGGCTGTTTCGTTCGAGCGACGCCGGGGCCACGTTCAGCCCGGTCGCGGTGGTGCCCGGCCACCAGCCCCAGTCGGTCACCGCCGCCCCGGGTCAGCCGCTGACGATCGTGGTGGCCGACGCGCAGCGGGGCCTGCTGGCCTCCTTCGACGGAGGCGCCACCTGGATCCCCGAGGCACCCGGCCTGTCCGCCGCCGCGCCCGGACCGGGCCATGACTTCACCTACGTCGGCTTCACCTCGGCCAGCCAGGGCGTGGCCATCAGCAGCGGGCCCATCCCGGCGCTGTACATGACCCGCGACGGCGGCCACAACTGGACACCGGTCAGCTTCTAGTCGTCAGATGTCGGCGTCGGCAGCCTCGGGTCGCTCGGCCCCGGGGGCGCCCGGCAGAGGCAGGGCATCGAAGAGGGCCGGCGGCTCGGACCAGGGGGTGACCGGGCCCCGTTCGGCCGCCTCCCGGATGGCCCGCCACACCCGCTCGGGGGTGCAGGGCATGGGGATGTGGCGCACACCGAGATGCGACACCGCGTCGACCACCGCATTGTGGACCGACGGGGTGGAGCCGATGGTTCCCGATTCCCCGATCCCCTTGGCCCCGAGTGGGTTGCGGTAGGTCGGCGTCTCGGTGTTGGACGCCTCCAACGACGGCAGCTCGGCTGCGCTCGGCATGGCGTAGTCGGCCAGATTGGCGGTGAGGGGGTTCCCGCCCTCGTCGAAGACGACCTCCTCCCACAACGCCTGGGACATGCCCTGGGCGATCCCCCCGTGCTGCTGACCGGCGACCAGGAGGGGGTTGACGATGCGTCCGCAGTCGTCGACGGCCACATGACGGATGGGCCGGACCCGGCCCGTCTCGGTGTCCACCTCGACGAGCGCGACGTGAGCGCCGAAGGGGAAGGTCGCGCCCTCCACCTTGAAGTCGACCTCGGCGGCCAGGCCGCTCCCGTCACCCGATCCCGCCGCCGCCCGGGCCAGGTCGGACCATGACACGGTCCTCGACGGCACACCCGCCACGCCCAGCCGGCCGTCGTCGTGCACGACGATGTCGTCGGCACTGGCCTCCAACTCGGTGGCGGCCAGCTGGCGGGCCCGCTCCAGCACCTGCTCAGTGGCGGCCAGCACGGCACTGCCTCCGACCTGCAAGGAGCGCGATCCGCCGGTGCCTCCGCCGCGGGGCACCGCCGCCGTGTCGGACTGAACGAAGCGGATGTCCTCGATCGCGATGCCGAGCCGGTCCGAGACGATCATGGCGAAGGTGGTGGCGTGACCCTGACCGTGGGCCGAGGTACCGACCCGGATGGTCGCGGTGCCGTCGCGGTGAATCTCGACCGCCCCGAACTCCTCGCCCCCGCCCCCGGCGGTGATCTCCACGTAGACCCCCACTCCGATCCCGAGCTGCCACCGGTCGCCGGTGGCCCGCCGTTCGGCCTGCTCGGCCCGGAGCCGGTCGTAGCCGGCCACGGCCAGGGCCGCATCGAGGGCCCGCTGGTAGTCGCCGTTGTCGTAGGGGGTGCCCATGACGGTCGTGAAGGTCCCGTCGAAAGGGTCGAGCAGGTTGCGGCGCCGCAACTCGACCGGGTCGACACCGAGCTCGGCCGCCGCGATGTCCATCATCCGCTCCAGGAACTCCGCCGCCTCGGGCCGGCCCGCCCCCCGGAAGGCTCCCATCGGGGTGGTGTTGGTCACCACTGCCGCGACGTCGTAGCGGATCGTGGGGAAGGCGTACACCCCCTGGGCCATGGTCCGGGTGGGGCCGATGGCGAGGGCGCCACCGAAACCGGCATAGGCACCGGCATCGCCCAGTACCCGGCAGTGCATCCCGGTCAGCCGGTGGTCGGTGTCGAATCCCATCTCGATCCACTGCATCTGACCGCGCCCGTGCGGCATGGCCACCATGTTCTCGGAGCGGGTCTGGACCCAGCGGACCGGGCGGCCGAGGTGGCGGGCCGCGGCGACCACGCACACGTGCTCGGCGGCCGCTCCCGCCTTGGCGCCGAAGCCGCCCCCGACATGGGGAGCGACCACCCGCAGCTCCTCGGCCGCGTAGCCGAGGATGCGGCACGCGGTGCGGGCGAAGCCGTGGGGCATCTGGGTGGAGACGTACACCGTCATCCGGTACCGGTCGTACTCCGGGCCGGCCCCGCAGCCGCCGGGCACGGCGGCGATGGCGTCGCCCTCCATGGGCACGACGGCGATGCGCTGGTTTTCCAGCTGGGCCCGTACGACGTGGGCCGCCCCGGCCAGGCCGTCGCCACCGGCGCCCGCCATGCCGGCCACCACGTTGGACCCGACCTGCTCGAACTGCAAGGGCGCCCCGTCGGCCACCGCTTCCTTCATGCCGGGCGCGGCGGGCAGCGGGTCGTAGTCCACCACCACCGCCTCGGCCGCGTCCATGGCCTGGGCCTCGGTGGTCGCCACCACGAGGGCCACCGGCTCGCCCACGAAGCGGACCTTTTCGGTGGCGAGCGGGGGCCGGGCGCACGCCTCGTTCAACACCATGAAACCGTGGAACGGGGCCACGCCGAGGTCGTCTGCGGTCAGCACGTCGACCACCCCCGGGTACTGCAAGGCCTCCGACTTGTCGATGCCCTCGATGCGGGCGTGGGCCAGCGGCGACCGGACGAAGACCGCGCTCAGCAGCCCGGGGACCCGCAGGTTGCCCACATAGGTGCCGCGGCCGGCGAGGAGGTCGGGATCCTCGACCCGTCGGACTTGTGTTCCCAGTATCGAGCCAGGCATGGGCGGCAACCTACCTCGCCTGGAGGGCCCAGCGGCCGAGGTGGTGATGGCGGGCGCCGCCTCGACCAACGCGGCCGGCGGGAGCACAGCGACGAAGCAGGGGGCCGCGATCAGCCGTCCAGCAGCCGTCGGCGCAGCAGGTCGAGCGCCGAGATGTTGGCGATCTGACGGATCTGCTCCCGATCCCCACCGCCATAGCGGCCCAGCCACAGCACCGTCGCGGCGGGGCCGCCGACGGCGTCGCCGGCCACGCCCACCCACACGGTCCCGACCGGCTGGCCGTCCTGCTCGTCGGGCCCGGCCACGCCGGTCAGGGCCAGGCCCACGTCGGCGCCGAGGACCCGGGCTGCCCCGACCGCCATCTCGAGGGCGGCCGACTCGCTCACCACCGGCCCCGGCGAGACTCCGAGCAGCTGGCGCTTGACCTCCGAGGCGTAGACGACCAGAGAGCCGCGGAACCAGCTGCTGGCCCCCGGCACCGCGCTCAGGCGGGAGCCGACCAGCCCGCCGGTGAGCGACTCGGCCACGCCGAGGGTCAGGCCCCGCTCCAGCAGCAGGGCTCCGAGGGCGGCCTCCATGTTGACGGCGTCGGCACCGAACACGGCCGGGCCGAGGATGGCCCGGACCCGGTCCTCCTCCACCTCGACCAGGGCGGCCGCCTCCTCCTCGGAGGGGGCCTTGGCCGTGATGCGGACCTTGATGCCCTCGATGCCGCTGGCGAGAAAAGCGATGGTCGGGGCCCGGCCCCCGGCCGCTACCGCCTCGTCGAGGGCGGCCAGGCGGGGCGCGAGGATCTCGTCGAGCGCCGACTCGGCCAGGCCCCAGGTGCGCAACGTACGGCTGAAGATGGTGGCCCGCTCCCCCGAGCGCGAGACCAGGTCGGGGATCACGGCCCGGCTGATCATCTCCCGCATCTCGTGGGGCACGCCGGGCACCGCGTAGATGGTCCTGTCCCCGAGGCGACAGATGAGGCCGGGAGCGGTCCCCCGGACCTGCGGTATCACCGTCGCGCCCTCGGGCACCTCGGCCTGGCGATAGTTGTTGGCGGTCATCTGGCGGCCCCGGGAGCTGAACATCTCGGCGATGCGGGCCGCCACCCCCTCATCCAGCTGGAGGGGGACGCCGAGGACCTCGGCTATGGCCTCGCGGGTGATGTCGTCCTTGGTGGGTCCGAGGCCTCCACAACAGATGACCGCGTCGCTGCGGGCCAGCGCGAAGCGCAGGCAGCCGACGATGCGCTCCAGGTTGTCGCCCACCTTGGTCTGGTACAAGGAGTCGATGCCGGCCGCGGCCAGCTGCTCACCGATCCAGGAGCTGTTCGTGTCGACGATCTGGCCGAGCAGGAGCTCGGTACCGACAGCCAGGACTTCGCAGCGCATTCGGGTACGGAGGGGGGTTCAGGCCGCGGGTAGCTCGTCGGTACCACGGGCGACCCGGACGAGCGGCACCCGGGGCCGGCGGCTGTCGAAGAGGTACTGGGCTCCGCTGACGAGCGCCAGACCCACCGAAATCCACAGGATGGTGTGACCGACCCAGATGTCGTGGAGCCCGGTGGCCGGCATGAGGATGAACCCTACCGCAGCGTCTTGACAGGCGGTCTTGAGCTTGGCCAGCGGCCGGGCCGGCACCGAGATCCCCCGGCGGGCCACCGCCGAGCGGTACAGCGAGATCACCAGCTCGCGGCCGGCGATCAGCAGCACCGGTATCCATGAGCACAGGTGCCCGGCGGCCAACGCGGCCAACGCCCCGATCACCAGCACCTTGTCGGCGAGCGGATCCAAGAAGGCCCCCGACGTGGTGGCACCCTGGCGGCGGGCCACCCAGCCGTCCAGGAAGTCGGTGCTGGCCACCGCCAGCCAGGCGACGGCTGCGATCCAGGAGATCTTCAGGTGCACTATGAGCAGGAGCATCACCGGGGTGGCCAGCAGGCGCACCACCGTGATGGCGTTGGCCGGGGTGGCGAGCGCCGAGGACTCGAACTTGCCCGCCACCTTGGTCGCCATCAGGCCGTCCCCATCAGGCCGTCCCCGCGAGGACCCGGGCCTCGAGGTCGGGCCCCTCGGCACATGTCACCAGCACATCAGCCCAGCTACTCACAGGTGCCTCCCCTGTCACCTTGATGATGCCATCTATCTCCGGCGCCTCGCGGTGGCTCCGGCCCACGCCCGGCTCGTCGATCAGCACCCGGGCCCTGGTACCGACCAGGGCTTGGCGGCGACGGGCGGTGATGGCATCCTGGCGCTCACCCGCCTCGGCCAGCCGCTCGGCCACCAGCCGCTCGGGCACCCGGTCGGGCAGGGTCACCGCGTAGGTCCCGTCCTCGGGCGAGAAAGGAAAAAGCCCGGCCCAGTCGAGTTCCGCCTGCTCCAGGAACTCGAGCAGGAGGTCGTGGTCCTCCTCGGACTCCCCCGGGTAACCGACGATGAACGAGGATCGGAACGCCGCCTCCGGCCACCGGCGACGGATCTGTTCGATGCGCTCGAGGAACCGGCGGCCGTCCCCCCAGCGCCGCATCCGGCGGAGATGGGGCCGCGCCACGTGCTGCAGCGACAGGTCGAAGTAGGGACAGCCCGTCTCGCCGATCACGTCTATCAGACCGTCGGAGAGATCGGAAGGATACAGGTAGAGCAACCGGACCCGGGTGACCCGACCGGCCACCTCGCGGACCAGGCCGATCAGGTCCTTGTCGCCCAGGTCCCGCCCGTAGGAAGCCAGGTCCTGGGCCACCAGTACGACCTCCTCGGCACCGAGGGCCTCGACCTCGGCCAGGACCGCCTCGCGCAAGCGGGACCGCTGCGACCCCCGGAAGGACGGGATGGCGCAGAAACCGCACTTGCGGTCGCACCCCTCGGCCACCTTGACATAGGCCCAGGGAGCGCCGGTGCGGGGCCGGGGCAGGTTGAGAAGGTCGAACGACGGCAACGGGACCGGTCCGGGGTCCCGGCGACCAAGGGTCACCGGCACACCGAAGCCGGCCACCACATCCGCCTCGGGGAGGGCATCGGCCAACTCGGTGCCGTATCTCTCGGCCAGGCAGCCGGTCACCGCCAGCCGGGCTCCCTCGGCCTTCGCCGCCGCGAGTTCCAAGATGGTGTCTATGGATTCCTGGCGGGCCGCCTCGATGAAGGCGCACGTGTTGACCACTACCAGGTCGGCCGCCTCGGGGGAGACGGCCCGTTGGTATCCCTCTGACTCGAGCCGGCCGCCCAACTTGTCGGAATCGACCTGGTTCTTCGGGCAGCCCAGGGTTTCGAGCCAGTAGCGCATCGAAGCACCAGCCTAAAGGACCGGAGGAGCGCCGCGGCCCGGGATGGCCGGGCCGGGCCGGGCGGGGTCTTTCCCGACCGGCCCGGCCGGGCCCGGGGACTACTTCTTGGAGCCGAGCATCCGGTTCATCTTGGTGCCGCAGACCGGGCAAGTGCCCTGAGCGGCGGGGCGCCCGTTGGCGAGGGTCACCTCCTGACCGTCGAACTCACGCTTCTCCTTGCACTTGACGCAGTAGCCCTCGTAGGTCGCCATATAGGTCCTCCTGGTTGCATGGGACTGAGCCACGCTACTGACCAAATCACCCGGAGAGGGTGATGCCCCCCCTGGCCGCCTCCAACAGCACGGCGCGGCCCGGCACCCGCTGAGCCTCCATCAGGGCCTCTGCGGCGTCCCTGACCGCCCTTGCGGCCGCCCTCTCACACACAGCCAGCACGGTGGAGCCGGCCCCCGACCAGAACGACGTGAGGGCGCCGGCCCGGCGCAGACCGGCCAGAAGGGGGACCGACTCGGGAAAGAGTGCGGCCCGGGCATCCTGGTGCAGGCGGTCGTCGCCCGCCGCGGCCAGAAGCTGCCGGCGGTCGGCCAGACCGGCCACCAGCAGGGCCAGCCGACCCAGGTTGAACACCGCGTCGGCCCGGGCCACGGTCGGGCCGAGTACCCGCCGGGCGTCGGCGGTGAGCAGCTCCCGGTCCGGAATCACCGCTACGAACACCAGCTCGGGGTCGAGGGCCAGATGGCGCCACACCGCGGCGCCGTCGACCGACGTAGCCGCCACCAGGCCGCCGAAGGCCGACGCCGCGGCGTTCTCGGGGTGGCCGTCGACGCGAATCCCCCAGCCGAATGCATCCGGCGCCCCAGCCGCCGCCGCGGT
Source organism: Actinomycetes bacterium (assembly GCA_021808785.1). Lineage (GTDB taxonomy): Bacteria > Actinomycetota > Acidimicrobiia > Acidimicrobiales > Palsa-688 > JAKCDU01. The sequence continues at coordinate 10,261 of JAKBAX010000150.1, forward strand.
GGCCACGGCCAGGGCGGCCGACGACCCGAGGCCCCGGCCCAGGGGTATGTCGGAGTGGACGGTGATGCGCAGGCGATCGGTCCC
>JAKBAX010000151.1 GCA_021808785.1 Actinomycetes bacterium
ACTGCGCGACCGTGGCATCGGCATCACCGACGGGGGAACCGCTCCGGTTATCTGATCCAAGGTCTCGCACGACCAACGGTGACTGTGGCCAGTAGCCTGCGGCAATGCCATCAACCGGGAGGCCCACCACGCCTTCGAACGGTCCCGGAAACCCACCAGAGGACGTCTTGTGAGCGTCTCTCCTTCGATGCCGAGGGGGTGGTACCGGGCCTCGGGACTGAGCAGCTTCGCGGTCGCGCCCGCTGCGGGCAAGTTCACCGACTTCGCCGGGCGGCCCGTTCTCGGCTTTGCGCTCGGCGCCCCCATCTGATCGGCGTCGACCGCCAGTGGCGCCAGCATGGCCGGGCTCCGCACCACGCTCTCGTCCCCGACCTATTCCTCCTTGAGCCGGAAGGCGACCCGGGCGACGGTCACGTCGCAGCGCCGGCGCAGCACGTTGGCGAGGATGATGTCGCGCTGGTTCTGGAGGAGCCGGTGGCGCCACTTCTTCGGCTCCACCTCGGGGATGAGGACGAGGACCGACGGTCGAGCCTGCACCTGAGGCGAACGGAGGTAGGCGAGCATGGGCTTGGTGATCGAACGCGACGGCGAGCGAAGGATGCTGAGCGCGACGCCGGGCTGCCAGCGGTCCCACTCGTCCTGCAGCGATGTGGCCGCCTCGTCGCCGAACTGGACGCTCAACGCCACCACCTCGTCGCCGAGCGACAGTGCCCTCGACAGGGCGGCTGCGGTCATCTTGGAGACAGCGGCGACCGGCACGACGACAAGGCTCGGCTCGGGTGCGGGGACCGGCGGCGTCTGGCCGAGCCCCAGCTCGATGGCGACGTCTCGGTAGTAGCGGGCGATGCGGGTGAACAGCAGAATAATGGCGGGGATGGCGATCACCACGACCCAGGCGCCGGCCGAGAACTTCGTGACGACGAAGATGGCGGTGGCGACCGCCGTCATGGCCGCCCCCAGGCCGTTGAGGGCTGCCCGGGCCCACCACCGTCTCGGGCGCTCGTGGCGCCAGTGGCGGACGAGGCCGGTCTGCGACAGCGTGAACCCGGTGAACACCCCGATGGCGAACAGCGGGATGAGGGCGTTGGTGTTGGCGTCGACCGCCACGAGGAGTGCCCCCGACAACACGGCGAGGGCGATGACGCCGTAGCGGTAGACGGGGCGGTCGCCTCGCAGTCCGAAGACATGCGGCAGGAGGTTGTCGCGGGCCAAGAGGCTGGCGAGCATCGGGAGCCCCCCGAAGGAGGTGTTGGCGGCGATCGCCAGGATCGCCGTCGTCGACAGGTCGATCACGTAGTAGAGCCCGCCCCGGCCGACCGACGCCGCGGTGATCTGGCTGAGAACGGTCTGGGTGGACTCGGGGGCGATGTGGAACCGCACGGTGAGCACCGACAGCCCGAGCAGCATGGTGCCGAGCAATCCGCCGAGGAGCACCTCGGTGCGCATCGCCCGGCGCGCCTTCGGGGGGCGGAAGGCCGGGACGTCGTTGGCGATGGCCTCCACCCCCGTCAGGGCGCTGCACCCTGCGGCGAAGGCCTTCAGGACCAAGAGCACCCCGACCGCCGCCGCCGTCGGCACCGCCGCCACATGGATCCCCGACCCCGCCGCGGGGTGCTGGCGGAGAAAGCCGGCCACGATCACGACGTAGATCCCGACGACGAACACCGCGGTCGGCAGCAGCAGCGCCCGGGCGCTCGTGGCGAGACCCCGCAGGTTGAGGGCGGTGAGCACCGCCAGGATCCCGAGGGAGAGGGCAAGGCTGTCGGGACCGAGGGCGGGAAAGGCCGACACCAAGGCGGCGACCCCCGCCGCGATCGACACCGCCACCGTGAGCACGTAGTCGACGATCAAGGCCGCCCCAGCGAGCAGGCTTGCCCGGAGCCCGAGGTTGGCCTTGGACACGGCGTAGCAGCCGCCGCCGTCGGGGTAGGCGGCGATCACCTGGCGGTAGGAGAAGACGAGGATCACGAGCAGCACCACGATCGCCACCGTGATCGGCTCGATCTTGCCGAGCGCCCCCGCCCCGGCGCTCGCCAGCACCACCAGCATCGCCTCGGGGCCGTAGGCGACCGAACTGATGGCGTCGAGGGAGAGGGCCGGGATGCCCTCGAGGCTCGTGATCTCTTCGCTGTGCCCGCCCGCGTCGACCTGCCCGGCGCCCGGCGCCGCGGCCGCCGCGCCGGCACGGTTGGTCTGCTCCGCGTCGGCCATCGGTGTCCTCGCTGCTCAGGGGGGTCGGTAGGTCACCGAACGCCCCGATCTTCACAGAGCCTGCTCGTCGGGTGGCGTCACTGCCGACGCGCCGCCACCAATCGCGCGAGGCGCCGCCGGCAAACACGCCCGTGGCAGCCCAGCCTCGGCGAGACTCGGGGCAACGCTCTGCTCCGCCAAGGAGGACCACCCATGCCAGCCCGCTCCCTCTACGACTATGTACCCCACCACCGCACCAAGGAGAAGCTCGACCACGTCGCCCAGCCCGTCAAAGTGAGCGAACAGCTCCCGCACGGCAACGCCGTCGCCCGGTTCAACTCGTGGTTCGCCGTGAAGGTCACCAACGGGGTCGGCACCATGTGGTGTGCCTACCTTCGCCGCCCTGGCGCTCGTCAGCCTTCCCGCGGCCGAGGGAGTGACGGCTCTGAACTGTCGCGCCGTTGCAGACGACCACGCCCTTCGAGGGTCGAGGCCCAAGGCGCCAGACACCTCATTGAGGCGCGTTGACTACGGCAGCTTGCTACAAGCTACCGGTCGGAGAGTCGCCGAGCGTCGACGAGGTCATGGATGATCTGGAAGTCGCCAACGTTCTCGGTGAGGAGAGGCACTCCTTCCACGTGGGCGGTAGCCGCGATGGCGAGGTCGATCTGGCGGCGTCTCGGGTTGCCGCCACGACGGGCCACCGCGGCGGCGAGCTGACCCCAGAAGCGGGCGACCTCGACGCTCACGGGCAGGGGGTCGAACGTCGCCTCGACCGCTGATAGCCGAGCAATGCGGCGCGCCCGCTCGTCATCGTCGTCGGCGACGAGGACACCGAAGTGCAGCTCGGTGATCGAGACGACGCTGATGGCAGCTTCGACTTCGCGAGGCGGGGGCAGCTCCCCGATGAGCACCGACGTGTCGAGCAGGGCCCTCACCGAGCGAAGGGGTCCACGACACCTGCCGGCAGTCGCTCGAGGTCGGCGTCCAGCCCTCTCGGCGCCTCTGCACGCCAGATACCGGCGAGTGCGGCACCGCGAACCCAGCGGCGGCGGTGCACCGGGCCGAGCTCGGCCACGGGACGACCGGCGACGGTCACGGTGAGGGTCTCGCCGGCCTCTGCCCGACGGAGCACCTCGCCGACGTTGTTCCGGAGCTCCTTCTGCGCGATATCGCTCACGACGACCATGGTAGCAGAACTGCTACCATGGTCGTCTCGAAGTGTAGGCGTGCCATTGGGTCGTGATCGAACCCGTCGTCGACGACTGGGAACGCCGGCACCGTCTCTTCGTCGGGCGCGGTGGTGTCCTCGGCGGGGGGGCGTGCAGCGCGGGCCAGGTTGTGCAGGGTCAGCCGTAGCGAGGCCGGGGTGAGGTCCCGGCCCGGCTCGGGCGGGGGGTCGGTCGGAACCGGGCCCTCGCAGGGAGGCAGCGCAGAAACCCGCCCCACGAGGCGTAGGACCGCCCGGTGTGGCCGCTCCGAACCGGCAGGGAGCATTGCTCCGAGCTACTCCTCGGGGCAGAGCACCGCCGCCCGCGGGCACTGGGCCGCCCGTGCTCGTCATGGGGCGTCACGGCTGGGGGCCGTCGACCGGACGCAGAACCACACCTACGCTCGTGGTGCTCCTAGAGGCTCGAACCGAGTTACGGTTTGCACCCGGTCAATGCTCCGGTCGAACGAGGCCACGATCCCGACACCACTCTGCTCGGCGCTGGCAACAAGGTACGCCTCGGCAAAGTCGAGGCGGTCGAGCTCGTAGACTTCGACAGCTCGCAGGAGCAGGTCGATGTCGACCACCCGGACAGGGCCGAAAGCCAGGACGGCACGAGCCAGCTCGGCGACACTGGCCCTCGCCAGTTCGTAGAAAGATTCCAGGACGTACACCGTCTCCGCCACGATCAGGTCGGCCAGAAGCAGCTCGTCAGCGTCGCGGAGAAACTGCGTGGCGCGAGCAGCGAGGTCTGGCGGGTCTCCGGTGAGGTGACGGACCAGGACGTTGGTGTCGAGGAAAGCCCTCACCGTTGAGCGGCAGAGCGGGCCCGGCGAGTACGAGCGAGCACCTCGTCCCACGGTGCGCCTTTTTTGGCAGCAGGGACAGGCACGCTCCCGGCCAGTTCGAGAAGGTCCGGAGTGCGGGCAAGAACGGCGCGCTGGCCTTCGAGGCGAAAGACGAGGGCGTCCCCTTCGTGAAGACCAAGGGCGTCTCGAACCGCCTTTGGGATCGTGACCTGGCCCTTGCTGGACATGCGTGCAGCTGCTTCCACTGGGCCTCCTTACTTCTATCTCCAGGTAAGGATACCATGCTGGCGTTTTACGGCCTCGCCGATCTCGATGAGCCGGGCTCGGCACGCGTCGTAGACGACACCTCCGGCCAGGGTGCCCGCTTCCAGATAGCGCTCGACGGCGGTGATGGCTTCGGCGATGTCGGCTAGCCAGGCCCCCTCCCGGCGGGTCACAAAGCGCGTGCTTCGGCGAGCACCTCGTCGCGGAGGAACGGACGAAGCGACGAAGGCAGGCCCACGTCGACGTGGGCACTCCCGGGGTGTTCCGCCGACCGGGGCGGTGCGGATGCCCTTGCCCCAGAGGATCTTGAAGTAACGGTTGAGCTGCTCGACCAGTTGGTCGCGGGTAGCGTGGGCCGTGCGGTCGTGCTCCTGGTAGTAGGAGGTGAGCCACTCCATCGCGTGGTGGACGAGGTGGCCCTCCATGGCATGGACCTGCTCGTAGGGGTGCATCCCCACGTGCTTCTCGTAGGCCCACGCCCGGGGACAGCGCCGGTGGGCCAGCAGGTCGCCGGTGTAGGACACCTCGATGACGTCGCTCATGACCAGGCCTGCTCGGCGAGGGTGATCTCGTGGATCCGGATGGAGCTGTCGAGGGGGTGGGAGCTGGCGGGCGAACCATCGGTGATGGCGGCGATGCCGGGGTTGAGGGACATGACGTCACGGTCGTCGTTGGGGTCGTAGAGGATGGTGAGGCGCCGCTTGGCTCGAGTCATGGTCGAGAGGGTGAGGCTCAGCCATCGAGCAGATCCAGCGAGCGCCATTCCTCGGCGAGGTGCGGCTCCAGGCGACCAAGGCCGATGTGCTGGACGAAGACGGCGAGAACGTCTCCTATACCGGTGGCCGAGGGCGAGTTGATGCCGTTCGCGCCGAGGGCATGCGCGACGACGCCCAGATCCTGACATGCGGTCCAGTCGGGACCGGTCAGGACGTCCGCGCCAAGGCCAACCTGGGCGCGGACCTCGCCATCGGTGAGGTCGAGGACTCGGTCAAGCTCGATCTCGTAGCGGTAGAGGACCCTCGGGAGCAGTCCCTCCACCCCGATCGCCTGACGTTCGCCGAGCCTCTTCAGCTCCGCGACCGCGCACGGGCGGCTCTGGCAGATGTAGAGGACCCGGAAGCTTCCCGGCGGGTTGAACCGCCCGCCGTGGAGACGCGCCCCCTCGCCGCTCAGCGGGTCGTAGCGGGGTCCGAGATGCCGAAAGCCTTGATCACTCTCTTCGCGATATCGACCTTGAGCGTGTGGTCAACGTCTGCGGCCGTCGCGCCGACATGGCGACCGAGGTTCGTCTCGTCGGGTGACGCCCGCCGACGCCGGATTGACACCTGGAAGTCAACGATCATAGAGTTCAACGATCGTTGAATTCTGGAGGTGGGCCCATGTGGGCGATGGTGGCGAAGGAGTTCCGCCAGCTCCGGCGGGACCGCCGCACCCTGGTGATGATGCTGGTCTTGCCGGTGCTGCTCCTGGTGGTGTTCGGCTACGCCGCCAACTTCGAGGTCCACGACATCTCGACGGTGGTGGTCGGACCCGACGCGGGCACCATGGCTTCGAGCCTTCACGCGCCGCTCCACGTGGTATCGGTCGATCCCTCCCGTAGCGAGTCGTTCGCCACATCTGAGTTGCGCCATGGGACGGCGGTGGTGGGGGTCGTCACGGGACCGGGCGGAGCGCTGGTGCTGATGGACGGCTCCCAGCTGTTCTCGGTGCAGACCGCGGAGGCTGCCCTGGCCAAGCTGGCGCCGTCCGCTGGGGCAGGCGGGCACGCCATGCAGGTGCGCATCTTGTTCAACCCCAGCCTCAAGACGTCGTGGGTGATGGTGCCCGGACTGGCCGGGTTGATCTTGGTCTTCATCGGCACGATGATCACCAGCCTCGGCGTCGTTCGCGAACGCCAGGCCGGCACCCTCGAACAGTTGGCGGTGATGCCGTTGCGGGCGTTTCAGGTGATCGCCGGCAAGATCGCCCTCTACCTGGCGGTCGCCGCCTGCGACCTGACGCTGGTGGTGTTGGTCGGGATGGGCCTCTTCGGTGTGCCCTTTGTCGGCAACGTCGGCACGTTCCTCCTCGGCGCCGCCCTGTTCCTGCTGGTGACGCTCGGCATGGGCGTCTTGGTGTCCACCCTGTCGCAGAACCAGGGGCAGGCCATCCAGCTGGCCTTCTTGCTGATCCTGCCCCAGGTGCTGCTCTCCGGGCTGATCTTCCCGGTCAGCTCGATGGCGGTCGGCGTGCGCTGGATCTCCTACATCCTCCCGCTCACCTACTTCATCGATATCAGCCGAGGCGTCATGCTCAAAGGAGCGCCGATCGGCTCTCTCCTCGAGCCGATCGTTCTGCTGGCTGTCCTGGCCGTCGTCGTCCTCGGCCTGGCCATCGTCCGGTTCCGCCGTGACCTCGCACCCAGCCCGGCCAAGGGGCACAGCGACCAGCGGGTGGCGGCATGACCTTCGGGCTGGACGCGGTCACGGTCCGTTACGGCCGGCAGACAGCGCTCGACGCGGTCAGCTTGGCGGTGGAGCCGGGCCGGGTGAGCGCCGTGGTCGGCGGTGACGGCGCCGGCAAGTCGACCGCGCTGGCCGCACTGGTCGGCTTGATCAACCCGGCGGACGGCCTGGTCCGCCGACCGGCCAAGACAGAGATCGGCTACGTCCCGGCCACCGCCGGACACTACGGCGACCTCACCGTCGAAGAGAACCTGCTATTCACGGCCCAGGCCTTTCGGATGGCGCCCGGCGAACGGGATGCGCGCATGAACATGCTGTTGGAGCAGACCGGACTGCAAGGGGCGCGACGTCGCCTTGGGGGCCAGCTCTCGGGCGGCATGCAGCGCAAGCTGGCGGTGGCCATGGCGCTCGTGCACAACCCCAAGCTGCTGGTCCTCGACGAGCCGACCACCGGCGTCGACCCGCTCAGCAGAGTCGACCTGTGGCGACTCATCTCCCAGGCCGCCGCGGGTGGGGTGGCAGTCGCGGTCGCCACCACCTACGTCAACGAAGCCGCCCGCGCCACGACCATCGCGCTGCTCTCGTCGGGTCGCGCCCTGGCGGCCGGGTCACCCGATGCCATCCTCACCTCGATCCCCGGCACGCTCGGGGCGACCACCGGGCGATCAAGGCCGACGGACCGTTCGTGGCGCCGCGGTGCCATGTGGAGGGTATGGGTTCCCAACGAGACCCTGCCCGATGGGGTCGAGGGCGTCTCCGCAGACTTCGAGGACGCGGTCGTGGTAGCCGAGCTCGCTGCCGCAGAGGTTTCCCGGTGACCTCGCTCGCCGAGGCCCGGTCAGCCACCAGGCGTTTCGGGGCTTTCACCGCCGTCAACGCGGTAGACCTCGCCGTCGAGGCGGGTGAGGTGGTGGGATTGCTCGGCGCCAACGGCGCCGGCAAGACCACCCTCATCCGTCTCCTCCTCGGCCTGGTACGACCATCCGCCGGCCGCATCTTGCTCTTCGACGCCCCGCCGTCGCGCTCGACGCGGGCCCGGGTCGGCTACGTCCCCCAATCGCTCGGCCTCTACGACGACCTCACCGTCGAGGAGAACTGGCGCTTCGCCGCTGCCGCATTCCACCAGGCGGACCTCGCGCTCCCCGACCACGTCTCGTCGTGGCAAGAGACGTTGGTCGGGACGCTGCCGCTCGGGGTCCAGCGACAGGTCGCCTTCGCCGTCGCTCTCGCGCACCAACCCGAGCTGTTGGTGCTCGACGAGCCGACGTCGGGCGTCGGGCCGCTGGCCAGCGCCCGCCTGTGGGAGCAGATCCGCGCGGATGCCGAACGAGGAGCAGGGGTGCTCGTCACTACTCACAACATGGAAGAAGCCGAACAATGCGACCGCCTGGTCATCATGGTCGACGGGGCCGTTGCTGCGAAGGGGACGGCAGAGGACATCATCTCGGGGCGAACGGTCACCGAGGTGCGCACCGAGCAATGGCAACGAGCCTTCCCGCTCCTCGAGCGCCGCGGCTTCGCCGTGCAACTCCACGGCGCCTCCCTCCGGATCAGCACCGAGCCACGGCCGGTGGCAGCACTCCTGACGGCCGAAGACGTCTCGGCGCAGATCACTGTCGTCCCTGCGAGCCTCGAGGAGGCGTTCGTCGCCATCGTCACCTCCGGCACTGCTCCGATCCGCGACGCGGTGGCCCACCCTCGCGCCCGATGAGCAGAACCGGCCGCAGACCAGGAACGCCCGAGACCCGCGAGGTCATCCTCGGCGCGGCCCGACGTTGCTTCGCCACCCACGGCTACGACGCCACGTCGCTGCGAGCCATCTCCTCCGACGCCAGCGTCGACCCCGCCCTGCTCATCCACTACTTCGGCACCAAAGAAGGGCTGTTCGTCGCCGCCATCGGCCTCCCCGAACCCCTCCCCGCTGTCTTCGCCGACGTCGTCTCATTACCGGCCAAGCAGGCTGCGGACCTGCTCGTGCGGCGCTACCTGCAGATCGTCGACAGCGAGCACAGCCGCAACACCATCCTCGCCCTCGTCCGCTCCGCCGTCTCCAGCGACAAAGCCGCCAGCATGCTGCGCGGATTCCTCTCCGACGCGCTTCTCGACGTGATCGAGCAACGCCACCCCGGCAACGGCGACGTCCGACTCCGAGCGTCGCTCATCGCCGCGCAACTCGTCGGCATCGCCATGCTCCGCCACGTCCTACGCCTCCCGCCACTCGACCAGGCGAGCCCCGACGAGATCGTCCGTCTCGTCGCTCCCGCAATCTTGCGGTACCTCACCTGACCCGATCCTCAATCCACCAGAGCCTCCGGTCTGGCAGAGGAGACGCATCGACGCGGTCCGCGTCCTACCCTCCGCGCGTTCCGTGTCGTTCCCTCTGCCCGGCGCCCGGCATCACATTGGATGCAAGAGCAGATCGAGTCGGCTAGGCCGAAGAGGAACTCCCCTGTCGACTGCGCCACTCCCGCGGTCACGACTCCAACCCACGCAGCGCTTGTGTGTGCCCGCTGCCACACCTGCTCTGAGTCGGCGACTCCGCAGTTGATTTGCGGCGCGGTCGCCGGATCATTGAATCGCGAGCTCCTTCACGGCGATCCGAGCGACTCGCTCGCAGTGCTCAAATGTCGTCCTCCTGCCGGATCCTGCCCCCTCTCGTGGTGTAGCTGACTGACGGAAGGGTCCACCGCTTGGGTGGGCCACCGGCGTGACACTCGACGTGTTCCTTGCCAGAACGCACGAAGGAGAACACGCCGGTGACCCTCACCGAGCAGCTCCTCGAAGGCGTGTGGGACGAGGCGGCCAACCCCTTCACCAACACCGTCAGAATGACCATCAGCCGGCTGCGGGCCAAGCTCGGCGACCCACCGATCATCGAGACCGTGCCCCCCGTCGGCTACCGGATCGGCTGAGTCCCGCTGTGCCGATCAAGGTGATGCCCCTCTCCGCAGCGCGGCGGCTCCGCCACCCGCGCACCACGGTCCGCGGACGCCTCACCCTGCTCTACGGCGCCCTCTTCCTCGCCTGCGGCGCCGCACTGCTCGGGCTCACCTACCTCCTGGTCGACCGCACCTTCCCGAGCGGGAACAGCAGCGGTGGCGGGCCCACCCTTCACAACCGCTGCGACTCGCCGCGACGGCCGCGCGGGACGCCCAGCAGGCAGACCTCCATCGACTCCTGGTGGTCTCCATCGTCGCGCTGGCCGTCATGGTGGTGGTCTCGCTCGCTCTCGGCTGGGTCGTCGCCGGACGAGTGCTCCGACCGCTC
>JAKBAX010000152.1 GCA_021808785.1 Actinomycetes bacterium
CCGGCCACAACGGCGCAGACCAACACTACAGACAGGGTATTCCATGACCTGCCTCGGCAATCAGAAACCGTCCAGCACTGTCGGCACCCAGCACCGTCGGCACCGGCAACCAAGCTGCAATCACCCTCTAGAACTACGACCCTGACGGGAACTGATTCGGCCAGGGTTTGATGGAGGCTTTCCGGTTGGTGTTCTCAGTCTTACACGGTCTTACACCTGTCTTACACCCACACCGCTTCGTCGCCGTCGGCACCGCCGGGCACCTGGCAGGTCGGGCACCACCACACCGCTTCCATCGGCGTGCCGCACAGGGCGTGGGCCGGGGTGCCCGCGGCCGGGGAGGGGGTGCCGGCGAAGGGCAGTCCATCATGGCGGGCGCTCCAGTGGGTCAGCATCCGCACCGCCCCGCCCAGGTCCCGTCCGGCGTCGGTCAGTTCGTAGGCGAAGCGCAGCGGCCGGCGGGAATAGGGAACGGCCAGCAACAGGCCCTCCGCCTCCAGTCGGCGCAGCCTGGCGGTGAGAATGTTGGTCGATATGCCGGCCACCGCGTCCTGCAGTCCGGCAAAGCGCTGCGGGCCCGACGCCAGGGCGTCCACCACCAGCAGGGACCAGCGGTCACCGATTCGGACCAGGGCATCCGAGAGGGAAGAGCGCGGAGTACTCATGAGCGGCCAGTTTGGCACCTTCCTTTTGCATTCTTCTTGCAGTACCTCTAACTTGCAAGTTGCAAGTGACGTGCTAGTCGAGACCGGGAGATGGGTCGATGGCAGCAGTTGACGAATGGGAGGCCGTGGTGGCCCGGGTGGCCGCGGTGACCGGGCCGGGGGCGGTCCGTATCGGTCGTGACGGCGGTCGGGGAGCGGGCGTGGTGGTGCGCGACGGCCTGGTCGTGACCAGCGCCCACAACCTGCGGGGCGGGACCGTGACCGTAAGCTTCGCCGGGGGCCGTTCGATGACCGGTCAGGTCCGGGCGGCCGACGTCGAAGGTGACCTGGCGGTGGTCGAGGCCGACACCGCAGGCACCACGCCGGTGCCGTGGGAGCCGTCCACCGCCCGGCTGGGCCAGGTCGTCCTGGCCGTGGGGCCGGGCCGGGCCCGGGGCACGGGCCGGGTCACCGTGGGCCGTATCTCGGCGGTGGACGTGGCCTTCCGGGGGCCCCGGGGCCGCCTGATCGAGAACGGGTTCGAGCACACCGCCCTGGTGGGGCGCGGCTCCTCAGGCGGACCTGTGGTCGATGCCGGAGGCCGCCTGGTGGGGATCAACACCCACCGTCCGGAAGACGGCCTCTACCTGGCCATCCCCGCCGACCAGGCGCTGGCCGACCGGGTCGATGCGCTCGCTCGCGGGGAGGCCCCCAGCCGGCGCCGCCTCGGATTGGCCCTCGTCCCGCCCCCGGTGGCCCAGCGCCTGCGGGCCGCAGTGGGGCTCGAGCCTCGCGACGGTCTCCTGATCCGCCAGGTAGACGCCGACGGGCCGGCCGGGGCAGCCGGCGTGCGGGCCGGGGATCTGATCGTCCGGGCCGGTGGGGCCGAGGTGGTCAGCGTCGACGGGCTGGTGGCCGCCGTCGAGGCTCATCCCGACGCCGAGACCATGACCATCGGCCTGGTGCGCGGTGCCGAGGAGATCACGGTCGAGGTGCGCTTCCCCCCGACAGGAGCGGCCTGACCACCGCCTCCATGCGCCGTTGGGCTGCCTGGAGATCGTCGCCCACCGGTCCGGGCGCCACCACGAAGGACAATCCCAGCCGGATCAGGGCCTCCGCCACTGCCTCGACGCGCGCCGTCCAATCGGGATCGGTCGGAGGCCCGACCAGGGCCTCGTAACGCTCCGTCAGGGCCCGGGTGGCCAGGGTCAACAGGGGGACCGACGACAGCAGGGCCAGGGCGGCCGCCGGGTCCCGGGCCAAGAGCGTGCCGAGCGCCGACCGGCGGGCCAGGCCCACCCCGGTGGCGAAGCCGGCCACGACCTTGTCCTCCAGGCCGGGCACCGACGCCACCGACTCGGTGATGGCGGCGAAGAAGCGCCGGGCGTCTCGCCGGATGGCCTCGGTCACCAGCTCCTCCCGGCCGGCGAAGCGGCGGTAGACGGTGGCCCGGCCCACCCCGGCCCGCCCGGCTACGTCCTCGACCGACCAACCGCCGACCCCCTGCTCGGCCAGGAGGGCGCCGGTAGCGTCGAGCAGCGCGTCACGAATCCGGTCGGATGTCCGCGGCTCCTCCGGGTCGATCGCGGTCGAGAGCCCGCACAGCACGACGTCGAGGTCGACTACGGCGCGGCGCCTCACGGGATGTCCGCCGCGCCGGTCACGCCGCCCCGTTCTCGACCAGGAGCTGGGCGTCGCGCTCGAGCCGGCGCCGGGCCTGGTAGCCGTGGGTGGCGGTGGGCCCGTAGCGCAGCCGGGCGGGCAGGTTCCGGCACAGCTCCCGGATAGCTAGCTGCAGCATGCGGTACTGGACCTCCTCGTCGGGGCGCCACGGGATGGCGAAGCGCCTGCGCACCGGGGCCGGAAGGCCACCGATGGCGCACAGGCGGAGCACCGGTGTCACGACGAACGGTTGCAGCGGGCGGGTCCACCCGGGCAGGAACTTGACGTTGCCCCGAGGGTGCAGGGCCAGGTCGATGGCCCGCTCGGCGGCCCGATTGAGCTCCAGATCCTCGGCCACGACGCGGTCCCAAACGTGGCCGAAAGCGGCCCGATCGGGTGGCACCGGTCGCATGGAGACCCCGTAGCGGCGGTACCACTCGACGCCGTCGCGGTACAACTCCTCCCGCTCGTCGGGTCGTAACCGGTGGGCGTCGAAGCGGTCGGCCAACTGCTCCACCGCGTGCTGGAAGGTGGCGTGGGCCCACCAGAAGGTGTCTGGGGCCAGGGCCAGGTACGGCCGGCCCCGGTCGTCCCGGCCGTTGATGTGGCGGTGGCGGTCCCGTACCCGGCGGCCCACGGCCTCGGGATCGGGGTCGTAGATGACACCCATGATCTGCGGTACCGACCGGATGATCCGGTCCCAAGGATCGTTGAAGAAATCCGAGTGCCCGGCCACCCCGGCGCCGATGGCCGGGTGCATCAACTGCAGCAAGCCGGCCGACAGCCCGGTGAAGGCCATCCGGTGATCGCCGGCGTAGTGCCAGAGCAGAGAGCCCGGCCCGATCTCCCGCCTTTGAGACATAAAGGCCACTTTAGTCTCAGAAGCGGGCGTCGATGCGGTGCTCCTCGGCCAGAGCGAGCAGGTCCGAGCCGTAGGCCTCCAGCTTGACCGGCCCGATCCCCTTGAGGGCGAGAAGGCCGGCCTCGCTCACCGGCAGATGGGCGGCGACCAGGCGGAGGGTGGCGTCGTCGAAGACGACGTAGGCCGGGATATTGAGCGCCCGGGCCTTCCCACTGCGCCAGTTGCGCAACGCCTCCCACGCCCGCTCGGCCGCCGGGTGGGCCACCATGGCCCGGCGCCCGGCAATGGATACCGCGGTCCCGTAGCGGACCACCGTCTGGGCCGGGCCCCCGCCGACCAGGCACCGCGCCCCGCTCTCGACTGCACCCACCACCTCGTGCTCCTGGCCGCCGAGGGTGAAGACGGCGCCGGCGGTTGCCGCCATCAGCTCCAGGGGAGCGCCTGAGGCCCCGGCGTCGGCGCCTGGACCTCCCCTGCGGGCCGGGCGGTCGTCCGGTGACGCTGACGGGCCTCGTCGGGAGGGGCCGGCGGGACCTGGGTGGGCCCGGGTACGAGGTGGCGAGCCGGGTCGCCCCGGGGCCTCCATCTCGGCCACGAACGGGGAGGGCTCGGGGCCGGGCACGAGGGTCACCGTCTGGCGTCCCCTAGTGAGTCCCACGTGGAAGATGCGGCGCTCCTCCTCGGTGTCGACCGACAGCCGGTGCGGCATCAGGCCGTCGGTCACGTGATGCACGACCACGTGAGGCCATTCCCGGCCCTTGACGGCGTGGATGGACGCCAGAGTCACCCCGCCGGGCGCAGGTGGGGCCCCCAGGCGCTCGGCCAGCCAGGCCGGGAAGCGCTGCGGGTCCGGCTCGAGGGCGGCCAGCTCGGCCAGGGCGTCGAGATCGTCGGTGTGGGCCGCGATGGCCCCGTGGCTCCACCTGTCGAGGGCCGAAGCGCTGGCATCGAGGCCGCCGCCGCCGACCTGGTGGCGCACCACCTGCAAGATGGCGGCCGTGCCCCGCCCGGCGGCCCGCCGCACCAGGGCCACGTCGCGCCCGAACTGCTCGACCTTGTCGGCGTCGCGCCCGCTGCCCTTGCCCTCGAGCCAGGCCGCCAGCCCGTCCAGTGACTCGAGCGTCCGGGGCCGCCCGAGTAGGTCGAGCAGGCCGTTGCCCATGCCCCGCTTGGGCCGGCGGGCGGCGTCGCGCAGGGCGGGCCCGGGCAGGTGGGTCGCGGCGGCGGACGCCACCTCCAGCCAGGCCAGCGCGCCGCGGACCCCGCTGCGCTGGAGGAACCGGCGGTCGCCGGCGGTGTCCACCGCCACCCCACGGTGCCCGAGCAGGACATGGACCGGGACGAGTGAGGCGTTGACCCGGCTGAGCACGGCCACGTCACGGGCCGCCGCCCCGTCGGCGAGGAGGGCCTCGACGCGGTCGGCGGTGCGGGCGGCCGGGCCGGGCCCGGCGGGGCACACGTCCAACTGCCCGGTGGCGCCGTCGCGGGGACGGACCGACTTGGCCACCCGGACCGCGTTGCGGCTGAGCACGTTGGACGCGGCGGAGACGACCCCGGGTGGGCAGCGATAATTGACCTCCAGGGTGTGCACCGCCGACCCCGGAAACCAGCGCTCGTAGTCGACCAGCCAGCGGGGGGTGGCCCCGGCGTATCCGTAGATGGTCTGGTCGTCGTCGCCCACTGCGAACACGGACCCGGCCGGTCCGCTGAGGAGCCGGATGAGAAGTAGGTGGGCCGGGGTCAGATCCTGGAACTCATCGACGAGCAGGATCCGGGCGAAACGCTGGCTACGGGCCCGGAACGCCGGATCGCGCAGCAATCGTCCGATGGCCGCGATGACCTGTTCGTCGAAGTCGACCACGTCCCGGTCGGCCAGCTCTGCCCGGTAGGCACGCGCCACCCGATCCAGGTCGGACACGTCGTCCAGCTCGTCCTCCACCTGGGCGGGGTCGGTCAGGGACAGCCGCACCCGGCTCAGCCCTTCGATCCACGGTGCGGCGGGATCGGTCTCGGCCCGGCGGGGAAACGAGACGAGGCGGCCCAGGATGCGTCGCACCTCCGGCTCGTCGATGGTGGTCGACCGCCCGCTCAACCGGAGGCCCAGCGCGTTGAGGGTACGGATGCGCAGACCGGGCACGTCCCCCAACCGGTCGCGCATCTCTGCGGCGGCCCGCACGTTGTAGGCGATCAGGGCCATCCCGGCCGGAGGCAGGCGCCAGGAACCGACCATGGCCCGGGCCCGTTCGGTGAGCACCCGGGTCTTGCCCGACCCGGCCGGGGCCAGGATCCGGGCCCCGGCCCGGGCCTCGTCCACGGCGGCCCTCTGGTCCGGTGCCAACGGGGCGGCCCCGTCCCCGGCGGAGCCGAGAGGCTCGAGCGACCGGTGCTCGATCGACACCCGGTGCAGGACGTCCGGGCGGCCCGGACCGCTCAGTCCGATCTCGATGGGTCCGCCGTCGCAGAAAGCGGGCCGGCCGTCGGCCAGGATCACGTCAGCTGTAGCGCCGGGATCGGGCCGGGCCCCGGCCCGAACGGCCTCGTCGGCCCACCGCCAGCGGACCCGGTCCGGGTCCCGGGCGTCGACCGAGTTGGCCCACAGGGCGTGGTGGAGGCGCTCACCGGGCAGTTCGAGATCGACCGGCCACTCCCAGGGTTGTGCCGCCGGGGCGGGCTCGGGCGGACCGACGACCGGATCGTCGAGTCCGAGGTCGGGCGCCAGCTCGATTACCAGGGGGCGGCGTTCCCGCCACGCCTGGTGCAGGTCGGCGGCCAGTTCCGGGTCGATCCGGTCGACCGGCCGACGGTCGCAGCCCGACCACGGTGCGGGCGGCCGCTGCCCCGGCCCGACCACTACGGAGCGCCCGAGCCCCCCGACGGCACGGTCCATCGGCAGCGAGTCGGGCATGGCGCCCATGATGGCCGAGGGATGTGACCTCGTCGGGGCTGGCGGGGGAGGACTCGAACCTCCAACATACGGCTCCAAAGGCCGTCGTTCTGCCATTGAACTACCCGCCACAGCGGCAACCCCCAAACTAGGGCGTCGGCGCGTCCGGGGCTGTCACTTCTGGCCGCCCGGCATTGCTAAACAGAAGGCATGCCCGCCGAGTCCAAGCTGTCGGCCGTCGTTCTTGCCGCCGGGGAGGGCACCAGGATGCGCTCGGAGCGCCCCAAGCCTCTGCACCGGCTGTGCGGCCGGCCCATGATCCTGCACGTCCTCCACGCCCTCGCCGAGCTCGAGCTGGACCGGGCGGTGCTCGTCGTCGGTCACGGTGCGTCGAGGGTCACCAAGGCGGTGGGTGAGCAGCCGCCCGCCGGCTTGCCCATCGACTTCGTGGAGCAACGGGTCCAGCGCGGTACGGGAGATGCGGTGTCGGTGGCCCTGACCGTCTTCCCCGACGACGACACCGACGACGACGACATCATCATCCTGCCCGGCGACACGCCGCTGCTGCGTCCCCCGACCCTCGCGGCGCTGGTGCGGACCCACCGCGGGGCCGAGGCGGCGGCCACCGTGCTCACCGCCCGTCTGGCTCAGCCGGCCGGATACGGGCGGGTGGCCCGGGATCGCAACGGGCAGGTGGCGCGCATCGTCGAGCACGCCGACGCCGACGACGAGGAGCGGGCCATCGAGGAGGTCAACACCTCCATCTACGTGTTCCGCCGCTCGGTCCTGGCCCCGGCCCTGCGCCGGCTGACCCCGGACAATTCGCAGGGCGAGTACTACCTCACCGACGTGATCGCCGTCCTCCACGACGCCGGTTACCCGGTGGTCTCGATGGTGGTCGAGGACAGCATGGAGGCGGCCGGGGTCAACGACCGCCATCAGCTCTCGGTCGCCGAGGCCGAGCTGCGGGCCCGGATCAACGAGCGGTGGATGCGCCGCGGCGTCACCATGATCGACCCCGAGGCCACCTACGTGGACTCGACGGTCGAGCTGGCCGCCGATGTGGTCCTCTATCCGGGCACCCAGCTGCAGGGCCGGACGGTCGTCGAGTCCGGCGCCGAGCTCGGGCCCTACACACAGCTCGCCGACTGCCGCATCGGCGCCGGGGCGGTGGTCAGCGCCACCGTGGGCCGCAACGCCCAGGTGGGCGCGGCCGCCCGGGTCGGGCCGTGGGCCTACCTGGCCCCCGGCACCCGGGTCGAGCCGGCCGCGGCGACCGGGCCCGGATTCGGGGGAGGACGGGGGCCGGTAGAGTGAGGACCGTTGGGGCGACCAGATCGACGATTGGAGCGGGGGCCATTTTGACCACTGACGAAGAGAGCGGACGGAGCGCCTCCATCGTGTTGACCCCCAAGCGGAAGCTCCATGTCATGACCGGCCGGACACACCCGGTGCTCGCTCGTGAGGTGGCCGACCACCTGGGCGTGGACCTGGCCGATCCGAAGCTGGTCGACTTCGCCAACGGCGAGATGCGTCCCCGCTTCGCCGAGTCGGTGCGCGGCGCAGATGTGTTCGTCATGCAGTCCCACGGCTGGTCGGCCGGGCGGTCGGTCAACGACTCGCTCATGGAGCAGTGGATCATGATCGACGCGGCCAAGCGGGCGTCGGCCAAGCGCATCACCGCCGTCTGCCCGTACTACGGCTACTCCCGCCAGGACCGCAAGTCCAAAGAGCGCGAGCCCATCACGGCCCGTATGGTCTCGGACTTCTTCAAGGCGGCCGGGGCCGACCGGATCATGTCGATCGACCTGCACTCGGGCCAGATCCAGGGCTTCTTCGACGGACCCGTCGATCATCTGACCGCGGTACCCCTGCTCACCGACTACCTGCGCGAGCATGCCCCGAGCGGCGATTTCGTGATGGTCGCCCCAGACACCGGCCGGACCAAGGTGGCCGAGCAGGCCGCCCGCTACGCCGGCTCCGACGTCGACGTGGCCGCCGTGTACAAGCGCCGCCCGAAAGACGTCGTCAACCAGGTGCAGGCCCTCGATGTGATGGGGGAGGTGGCCGGGCGGATGTGCGTGCTGATCGACGACATGATCGACACCGCCGGTACCATCTGCGCGGCCGCGGACATCCTCCTCGACAAGGGGGCCACCGAGGTGTGGGCCATGTGCACCCACGCGGTCCTCTCCGACCCCGCCGTCGACCGGCTGAAGAACTCCGGCATCGCCCGGGTGGTGGTGACCGACACCCTGCCCCTGCCGCCCGAGAAGCAGATCGACAAGATCGAGGTGGTGTCCATCGCCCAGGTCGTGGCCGACTGTATCGACGCGGTGTTCAGCGACCGCTCGGTTTCTCAGATCTTCGGCGGAGAGAACCAGACCTGATCGTCTGAGCGTCCGTCGATGTGCCGGCTCCCGACGCGTCCACCCGCTGCGGCTAGACTGGCTCGGTCCCATTTGAAGTAGAAGTAGGAGCGCACGAGCGATGGCAGAGATCACCCTGGTAGCCGAACCGGGCCGGACGACCGGTTCGAGCGAGTCCCGCCGTCTGCGGACCGCAGGGCGGATCCCGGGTGTCGTCTACGGGCACGGCGTGGAGGCCATGTCCATATCGGTGGACGGGCGGGACCTGCGCCACGCCCTGTCGGGCGAGTCCGGGACCAATCAGTTGCTCGAACTGCACATCGGCTCCGACACCCACCTGACCCTGGCCCGGGTCCTCCAGCGCCACCCGGTTCGCCACACCGTCGTGCACGTCGACTTCCAGATCGTGGGCCGTGACGAGGTCATCACCGCCGAGGTGCCGATCGTGCTGAGGGGCGAGGCCAAGGCGGTCGAGATGGAGCAGGGCCTGGTCGAGCAGCCGCTGACCGCCCTGACGGTCAAGGCCAATCCGGGCCGCATCCCGGGTTCCATCGAGGTGGACATCAGCGCTCTCACCGTCGGCGAGGCCATCCGGGTCGGCGACCTGAAGCTGCCCTCGGGGGTCACCACCGAGGTGGCCGCGGAGGAGATCGTCGTCATCGGGGCCATCTCGCGGGTCGCGGCCGAGGTGGCCGAGGCGGCGGTGGTCGAGGGTAGGGAGGCCGAGGCCGAAACGGCCGGCGCGAAGGGCCACGCCGGCGACGGCGAGGCGACCGGCGGGGCGGTCGAGGGTGGCGGGGGAGAGGCCTAACTGCTCGGTCGAACCAGCCGGGGGATCCGGGGCCAGGATCGCCCGGCCCGCACCGGCACTCCCTGGGACCTCCTGGCGGTCGGTCTCGGCAACCCGGGCCAGGAATTCGCCGGCAGCCGGCACAACGTCGGGGCCGATGTCATCGCGCTGCTGGCGGCCCGCCACGACGGCACCTTGAAGCGGACCAGGGAACAGGCGTTGGTGGCCGAGGTGCGGGTTGGTCCCCTCCGCTTGGCCCTGGCCTTCCCCCAGACCTACATGAACGACTCGGGGCGGGCCGTGGCCCCCCTCGTGCGCCGCTACGGCATCGAGGACCTGTCCCACCTGGTGGTGGTGCACGACGAGCTGGACCTGCCCCTCGGCGCGGTACGGGTCAAGGCCGGGGGCGGTCTGGCCGGCCACAATGGGTTGCGGTCCATCAACGCCCACCTCCACTCCGACGGTTTCAGCCGGGTCCGGATCGGCATCGGCAAGCCGCCCGGCGGCAAGGAACGGGGTGCCGAGCACGTGTTGCGGTCCCCCGGCCGTCAGGCCCGGGCCGAGCTCGATGTGAGCATCCAAGTGGCGGCCGACGCCGTCGAGTGCATCCTGACCGAGGGCATGTCGAGCGCCCAGAACCGGTTCAATGGCCAGAGCCGACCGACTGACCGGCGAGACCCCCTTCCCGACTCCGAACCGTGACCCCCACCGAAGCGTGACCCTCATCGAACCGTGACCCTCATCGAACCGTGACCCTCATCGAACCGTGACCCTCACCGACACTGCCTCTGCACCCCTACCCGACCCCGGCGCCCGGGGCGGGGTCCTCGCCCCGTTGCT
>JAKBAX010000153.1 GCA_021808785.1 Actinomycetes bacterium
TTGTGGCTGACACCCGGCGCCCCCCTCGACGTGGCCCGCCAAGTCGCCCGGCAGGTTCGCGGCCCCGGAGTGCGGGCTCTCGGGCTGGCCGTCGGCGGTGGCGAACGGGTGCAGGTCTCGGTCAATCTGACCGATCCCTGGCAGATCGGGCCGGGGCGCCTCCACGACTCCGTGGCCGCCGCTCTGGACCGGGCCCCTCTGGACCGGGCCCCTCTGGACCCGGTCGCTCTGGACCCGGCCCCTCTGGACCGGGCCCCTCTGGACCCGGTCGCTCTGGACCGGGCCCCTCTGGACCGGGTCGCTCCGGAGCCGCCCGTCGGGCTCAGGAGCAGAGGCAGGAGCGGCGGCGGGGATGACGCCCGAGCGCGCCGGCCGGGGCTGGTGGGCATCGACCGGGCCGAGCTGGTCGGCCTCCTTCCCGCCGGGGTCTTGGCCGCCGAGGCGCCACACCGGTGGCCCGAGCTGGGCCTCGACCCGGGAGCAACGATCGAGGCCCGCCTGGAAAGGGCGGGCCTCGACGGGGGAAGTCTCTGAAATCACCTCCGGTGCTTTCGGAGGTGATCCCGAGATGGGCTGCGGAGTTCGCCTCAGCTGGCGGCGATGATGCCGCGGCGTTCCAGGGCTCGCCGGCGGCGGATCTTGCGACGCTCGCGCTCGCTCAAACCGCCCCAGATCCCGAACTTCTCACCGTTGGCGAGGGCGTACTCCAGGCAGTCCTCCTGGACTACGCAGCCCCGGCAGACCTCCTTGGCCTCCCGGGTGGAGGCTCCCCGCTCGGGGAAGAACAGGTCCGGGTCGACACCCATGCAGTTGGCCTGCCTCTGCCAGGTTCGGTCCGGGGTACGAAGTAACAGTTGAATCAGATCGCTCACCGGTGCTCCCCTCAAGTCGGTGATTTTCCATGCTGGGGGCGGCTCCGGCTCGGTTCCACCCTTGTAACTACATGCATGTGATATTGGTCCCTCGGGCCGGGATAATCAAGGGGGTCCCCGACTTTTCTGGAGGAATCTGCTATCCGTGCCCCACCGGTCATGGCGCCGAGGCGGGCCTGGGCGGGCCGAAATCTGTACCCGGTCGTGAAATCTGTACCTTCAGCACCCGTTGAGGCAGCACAAGGTACAGATATGCCAGAAATGTACAGATAAAGCGGCTACTTGGCCCGCTCAACCGGCACACCGGCGCGGTGCCCGAACCGGCCCCGACGACCCGGTCAGCCCACCAGAATGTGGCGCACCCCGTCCTCCGAATCCTCGGTGACCAGCACGATCACCTCGTCAGCGGGGTCGAGCACGGTGTCGCCTCGCGGAACGACGACCCGCCGGTTGCGCACGATGGCCACCACGCTGGAGTCACGCGGCATGCCCAGTTGGGAGATGGGCCGAGACACCGCTGGCGAGTCCTCGGCCAAGGTGACCTCGACCAGTCCGGCCTTGCCCTCGGCGAAGTGCAGTAGCCGCACCAGGGTGCCGACCGACAGGGCCTCCTCCACCAAGGCGGTGATCAGGTGGGGGGTGGAGACGGCCACGTCGACACCCCACGACTCGTTGAACAACCACTCGTTCTTGGGATGGTTGACCCTGGCAATGACCCGCGGGACGGCGAACTCCTGCTTGGAGAGCAACGACACCACCAGATTGTCCTCGTCGTCGCCGGTGGCCGCCACCACCACGTCGGCCTGGCCGAAACCGGCCTCGTGCAGGGTGCTCACCTCGCAGGCGTCCCCGGCGAACCAGTTGATCCCGAGACCCTCGGTTCCCAGCCGGTCGGCGTCCACATGGGGATCGGGATCGACGTCGGTCTGGCGGCGGACCACGGCCTGGTCCTGCTCGACGATCAGCACCTCGTGGCCATTGCCGACCAGGTCCCGGGCGATGGACCGGCCCACCACCCCGCCCCCGGCGATGGAGACCTTCATCGGGGCTTCCCGGTCCGGGCCCCGTCGCGGTGTCCGGAGCCGACCGGCCCACCACCAGAAGCCGATCCCGTCCCCGGACCACCCGCACCATCCGGACCCCCCGGACCACCCGGACCGCCCGGACCACCCAGACCCGTCCCCGGACCCCCCGGACCACCCGGACCACCCGGACCGCCCGGACCGGGTCCGGTGGAGCGGGCCAGCTTGGCGGCGATCTCGCCCAGCGCGTCGGTGCGTACGGCGAAGTGCACGATGTCGCCCTCCTGACCCACTACGCCGGGACCGACCAACTTGGCCTGGCCACCGCGGGTGACCATCACCGGCCGGAACCGCTCACTCTCGGTGACCTCGGACAACGGGCGCCCGCACAGTGACCCCGGTAGGGGGAACTCCACCAGGTTGACGCTCCCGGTGGGGTCGGTCCAGGACGAGCCCACCTGCCCCGGGATGAGCCGCCGGGCGACCTGATCGACGGTCCAGCTCACGGTGGCGACGGTCGGGATCCCCAGCCGCTGGTAGATGGCCGCCCGACGGGGGTCGTATATACGGGCTACCACGTGCTCGACCTCGAAGGTCTCGCGGGCGATGCGCGCCGTCAAGATGTTCGTGTTGTCCCCGCTGGTCACCGCAGCGACCGCGCCGGCCCGGTCCACGCCGGCCCGGCGCAGGTCGTCGCGGTCGAAGCCGAAGCCGACCACCTTCGTTCCCTCCCACGGCTCGGGGAGCCGGCGGAAGGCGGTGGCGTTCTTGTCTATGACGACCACGCTGTGGCCCTCGCGCTGGAGACGGTCGGCCAACTCGCTACCCACGCGGCCGCAGCCGACGACGATCACATGCATTGGGATCTCAACGTAGCAATGCCGGCTACGCCGGTCGGCGCCGGGCCCGCTTCTGTTCCAGGAAGTCCACCAGGACGTAGTCGCCCAGGGTCTCGGGCGTCGTGTAGAAGGCCCGGCCCCGGTTGAGCTGCGTCAGCTTCTCCACGAAGGTGCGCAGGTAGCCGGTGGCATCGAGCATGAAGGTGTTGATGGTGATCCGTTCGCGGGTGGCCCGGACCACCTCATCGAGGGTCATCCGCACCGTCTCGGGGGCGGGCGGATAGTTGAAGAACGGCTCGCCCCCCGGCAGAACATGAGCGGTCGGCTCGCCGTCGGTGATCAAGATGATCTGCTTGGTCCCCTGGTGGCGGGCCAGCATCCGCCGGGAGAGCATCAGGGCGTGCTGCATGTTGGTCCCGTAGGTGTAGTCCCACGAGACCTCGGGCAGCTGCTCCGGCTTGAGCTCCCGGGCCAGCTCGCCGAAGCCGACCAGCCCCAGGTAGTCGCGGGGGAACTGGCTGGTGATTAGGGAATGCAGGGCCATGGCCACCTTCTTGGCCGCCAGGAAGTTGCCCCGCATCGGCATGGACAGCGACAGGTCCACGGCCAGGACCGTCGACGTGGAAGTCAGCGTCTCGGTGCGCTCCACCTCGAAATCGTCGGGCGAGAGGCGCACGGGCGTGCCCGAGCCGGTGCGGCCGACCGCGTTGCGCACCGTGCGCTCGATCGACAGGTTGAACGGGTCGCCCCACTCGTAGGGTTTGGTCTCGAAGTTGCGTTCGTGGCCGATACCGGCCTGGTCGGCCACGTGCTTGCCCATCCGCTCCTTGATCAGCCGGGAGAAGAGGTCGGACAGGGCGTTCTGGCCGATCTTGCGCAGCCCCTTGGGGGTGAGCTCGAGCCGACCCTCCTTCTGGTCCATCAGGCCGGCCTCCTGGAGTTGGCGGGCCATCTTGGCCAGCTGCTCGAGCGACCGGGCCGCATCCTCACCGAGGAGCTCTCTCGCCCGGTCGATGTCGACCTCGGCCAGGGCCCCCGGGTTGGAAGCGGTCGACATCATCTGCTCCAGACGGTCCATGTCGCCCAGCTGGTTCATGACAGCGGCCGCCTCCGCGAACCCGAGCGGGTCCTGACCGCTGAAGTCGTAGGACTGCTCCCACCCCATCTGGGGGAACAGCGAGCGCAGGTTGCCGCCCAGCCGCTCCACCTGCCAGCGCAGGTCCATGTCCTCGAGGAGCGAGTCGGCGAGCTGTTGGAGCTGAGCCCTCTGCTCCGGGCTCATCGAGTTGAGCAGCTGCTGCATGGCGGCCATCTGTTGGGCCATCTGCTCGAGCAACTCGTCCAGGCTCTGCGGGTTACCGGGGAACATGTCCCCGAACTGGTCCATGAACTCCTGGAACATGCGCTCCGTGTCGCCGCCCACAGCCCGGGTCTCGAGCATCCGGTTGAGCTCGTTGAACATGTCCTTCATGCGCTGCGTGGACTCCGGCGACATGTCCGACATGGCCGACGACATCTGGTTGAAGTAGCTCTGCATGAGCTGCGAGCGCAGCTGCTCCATCAGGTCGTCGAAGGCCTGGCGGGCCTCGCTGCTCGTCCATTCGTACTCCTGCAACGACTGGACCTGGCCGGCCAGGTCGGGGGGCAGGAGGTCGAGGGCCATCCGCCGCTCGGTGGCGACCTCAGAGGTGATCTCCTGACGCCGCTGGTCCCCCGATTGGCGGGCCTCCTGCTCCAAGGTGTCGATGCCTTGGCGCTCCTGATCGAGGATCTCCCGCAGCCGCTCGGCCATCTCCTCGTAGGGGCCGCCCAGGTCATGGCGCTGGAGCATCTCCCGGCGTCGCTCCCGGAGACGCTCGAGCATGTCCCGCAGGCCGGCGATGCGCTCGCCGTTGCGATCGGTGAAGCCCCGCTGGAGCAGGCGTTGCAGCGCCTGATTGAGGTCACCGTGGAAGAGCAGCTCGTCGGTCAGCTCCGAGAACACGTCGTCCGCGTCGAAGTCGAACCCGACCTGGGTGCCGTCCCACCGGGAGTAGCTGAAGTGGGGCATGACCCGCGGGCGCCTAGCGGGCCCGGTAGGTCGACCGGGTGCCCGCGGCGTCTTTGTTGAGACGCTTGCTCAGGTGCAGGCCCTCCAGGATGAACTCGGCCGCGGCGGCCAGCGCCCCGGGAGATTCGCTGCCTTCCAGGCCGGGCAGGGAGGCGATCACTTCCCGCAGACCGGGGAACTTCTCGAGCGACGCGACCAGCTGGGTCGCCCGGACATCGTCGCCGGCATGAAGCACTTCGCCGGTGTCGAAGTCACCCGACGCGGCCCGCAGCTTCTCGCCCGGCACCGTCGACTTGAACACGGTGAGCACCGACTGCTGGACCAGCCGCTCGATGACGTGGCCGTCGCGGCCCTCGTCGATCGTCTCCACCTCGACCTTGCCGGCCGTGGAGGCCGGGAGGGACTCGAGGTCGGTGATGCGCGGCACCGCCTCCGGCTCGCGCAGGCGGAGGGCCCGGCGTACCGCGCTGGCCACGATGGTCTCGTAGTTGGCCACGCTGAGCCGCACCGAGACGCCCGACCGCTGGTTGATGTGGGGGCTCTGGCGGGCCAGCTGAGACAGAGTGGCCACGATCTCGGCCATGAACCTCGGTACCTCCACCCGCACCCCCTCCGGGCGGACGACCGACGCCTCCTGGTCGATGACGGCGATCTCCGTGGCCACGTCGAGCGGGTAGTGGGTGCGGATCTGGGCCCCGAAGCGGTCCTTCAGGGGGGTGATGATCCGGCCCCGGTTGGTGTAGTCCTCGGGGTTGGCCGAGGCGACCAGCATGACGTCGAGCGGGAGGCGGATCTTGTAGCCCCGCACCTGGATGTCACGCTCCTCCAGCACATTGAGCAGGCCGACCTGGATGCGCTCGGAGAGGTCGGGCAACTCGTTGATGGCGAAGATGCCCCGATTGGTCCGGGGCACCAACCCGTAGTGCAGGGTCAGCTCGTCGGAGAGGTACCGGCCCTCGGCCACCTTGATGGGGTCCACTTCCCCGATCAGGTCGGCGATGGAGGTATCGGGGGTGGCCAGCTTCTCGCCGTAGCGCTCGTCGCGGTGCGCCCAGGTGATAGGGGTGTCGTCCCCCTTGTGCTCGATCAGGTCCCGGGCGTGGCGCGACACCGGTTGGTACGGGTCGTCGAGGATCTCCGAGCCGGCCACGACAGGGATCCACTCGTCCAGCAACCCGGTCAGGCTCCGGATGATCCGGGTCTTGGCCTGGCCCCGCTCCCCGAGGAAGATCACGTCGTGGCCGGCCAACAGGGCGTTCTCCAGTTGGGGCAGGACCGTGTCGTCGTAGCCGAGCACCTGCTCGACGAGCGGGCGGCCCTCGGCGATGCGACGGATGGCGTTGCGCCGCACCTCCTCCTTGACCGGGACCGACTCCCAGCCACTTTCCCTCAGCTGGCCCAAAGTGGCCGCACGCGAACTCATGGTCGCAACGCTACCGCCCCTCTCCACCTATGAACCCCACCCCCGATCGGGGGTCGACCTCGCGTACCGATCCGATAAGCGCATAATGTCGGTTTTAGTCGGCGGTTCCGTGGCAAATCCGGCCGACCATGGGAGGATTCGCGGCCTCTTCGGTAAAAACACATCAGGGGGTGTACCGGCGGTCCGGACCCCCGGCACATCCATACGCGCCACAGAGGTCCCCATGAGCTCGGTCGCAGCTGCCGCCACTATCGCCGCTCCCGCGGCCATGAGCACCGAGTCCGACCTGGTCCGTCGGGCGGCCAAGGGTGAGGCCGAGTCGTTCGGCGAGCTCTACCGCCGCCACAGCGCCCCGGCCTGGCGCCTGGCCCAGGCGGTGGGTCCGGACCGCGACAGCGCGGTGCTGGCCTTCGGCGACGGTTTCGTGACGGCGCTCCGCAGCAGCCGGCTGGGCCGGCGCGCCGGCGAGGAGTTCCGCCCGGTCGTGCTCTCCAGCGTCTACCGGGCCACCCTCGGCCGCTCCTACGACCGCACCGCCACACCGGCCGCCAGCCGCCGGGCCCAGGCGGCCGGCCCCGACGCGGTCCTGGCCGACGCCGCCTTCCGCAGCCTGCCCGAGCGCTGGCGGGCTGCGGTCTGGCTCCACGAGGTGGAGAACTTCGACCGCGATCACATCGCCACCGTGCTCAGCGTGTCGCCGGGCTTGGCTGACCAGCTGATCGCCCGCGGCGGTCGCGGCCTGGCCGGGCGCTTCGCCCAGGTCCAGCGCCCGGTTCCCGACCATCTGGGTGAGGTACTCCGGCCCCTGGCCATGGGTGCTCCGGCCAACCTGGAACAGGTCACCGCAGCCCGGTGGTCGGCCGGCGGGGCCGAGAACGCCACCATGCTGGCCCCACTCGGCACCTGGCTCGAGGACCGGGCCGTACGGCCAATGGGCGTGGCCGTCGGGACACTCGTCGGCCTCGGCCTGATCGCCCTCGGCGTGGTTCCCGGAGGCACCACCGTTCGAGCCGGCCTCGGCTCCGA
Source organism: Actinomycetes bacterium (assembly GCA_021808785.1). Classification (GTDB taxonomy): domain Bacteria; phylum Actinomycetota; class Acidimicrobiia; order Acidimicrobiales; family Palsa-688; genus JAKCDU01. The sequence continues at coordinate 7,233 of JAKBAX010000153.1, forward strand.
CACCACGTCCAACCTGCCGGGAGCGGTCCCGGTGGGCAACGGATCCAACACCCCGGTCGGCGCCTCGAACCGCGCTGCCGACGCCAACGGCTTCCTCTCCTACACCTTCCCCTCGGGTGGCTCGGGCGGGACCGGCGGATCGGGCACCTACCTGACCGGGGGCTACACCGGCGGATCGGGTGGCCTGACCGGCTGGCCGGGAAGCACCGCCTCGACCGGCGGGACCGCCTCGACCGGCGAGACCGGTGGGACCGGTGGGACCGCCGGCATCGGCTCGGTCGGCGGGTCACCGGGGGGCACCGGGGGAACGTCGGGCGCAACGGCCCCCTCCGGGGGCTCGGGCGGCGGCACCGGGGGCACCGGGGGCACCGGCGGCCTCTGAGCACGGGCCGGGCCCGCCGTCCCGGGTGCCGCCGCCACCTGGGACGACTAGCTTCCCCCGGATGGACCTCGGTGGCCTCTGGCGGGTGACCGAGTCGCACGACGATCTACGCCGCCGCTTGGCCGAGCCGGATCTGGACGACTCGGGCTGGGCCGTCCAAGCGGTGCCGGGCCACTGGCGGTCGGTGAGCGGTCTCGAGCACAGCGACGGGCCGGTGCTCTACCGCCACCGCTTCGAGGCGGAGGGTCCAGCCGCTACCGACGACGGTCCCGGTACCCGGGCCTTCGTGGTCTTCGACGGGATCTTCTACCAGGGCGACGTGTGGCTCGACGGCGACTACCTGGGCGACACCGAGGGCTACTTTTTTCCTCATTCCTTCGAGGTGACCGATGCGCTGGCGGCCGGCCGGGAGCACGTTCTCGCCGTGGAGGTGGCCTGCAACCCGCCCTCGGATCGGCGGGCCAAGCGCAATCTGACCGGGGTGTTCCAGCACTGGGACTGCATCGACCCGGAGTGGAACCCCGGCGGCATCTGGCGGCCCGTGCGCATCGAGCGCACCGGCCCGGTGCGGATCGTCTCGCTCAAGGTGCTCTGCCCCGAGGCCAGCGAGGAGCGGGCGGTGATCGAGTTGCAGGCCGTGCTCGACCGCCCCGCACCCGGCCCGGCGCAGATGGAGACGGTCGTGTTCCCCGACGGCGGTGACGCACTGGTCGCCGCCCACGTCCAGGACCAGAACCTGTCGGCGGGGTCCAACACGGTGCGCTGGCGGGTGGCCGTCGAACGCCCCGACCTCTGGTGGCCCCGGGCCCTCGGCGGCCAGCCCCTCTACCGGGTGGAGGTGCGGGTCTCCGACGGCGGGCGCCCGAGCGACGAGCGGTCGGTGGTGACCGGCCTGCGTCGCATCCGGCTGCGCAACTTCATCGCCACCGTCAATGGCGAGCGGCTGTTCTTGAAAGGGGCCAACCTGGGCCCCACCCGCCGCGACCTGGCCGCCGCCACCTCCGAGGACCTGCGCCACGACATCCGCCTGGCCGCCGACGCCGGTCTGGACCTGGTCCGCGTGCACGCCCACATCACCCGGCCCGAGCTCTACGATGAGGCCGACCGGTCGGGGATGCTCATCTGGCAGGACCTGCCGTTGCAATGGGGCTACGGCCACGTGCGCCGCCAGGCCGTCCGCCAGGCCGCCCAGGCGGTGGACCTGCTCGGCCACCACCCCTCGGTGGCGGTGTGGTGCGGGCACAACGAGCCGATGGCTCTCGACCTGGCACCCGGCACCTCGACGGCACCTTCGACTGTGGCCCGGGTCGTTGCCGCCCAGCTGCTGCCCACATGGAACAAGACCGGCCTGGACCGCTCCATCCGCCGGGCCCTGGAACGGGCCGACGACTCGAGGAGCGTGGTGGCCCATTCGGGGGTGGTCCCCCACCCGATAGGGGGCACCGACAGCCACTTCTACTTCGGCTGGTACCACGGGGCGGAACGGGACTTCCCGGCCATGATGGGGCGCTTCCCCGTCCTGGCCCGTTTCGTGAGCGAGTTCGGAGCCCAGGCCGTCCCCGAGACGGCCGGCTTCATGGCTCCCGAGCGCTGGCCGGACCTGGACTGGGCGGCGCTGGGCGCCCGGCACTGCCTGCAGAAGGAGATCTTCGACCAGCGGGTGCCGCCTGACCGCTACCGGTCCTTCGACGCCTGGCGGCAGGCCACCCAGAGCTACCAGTCAATCGTGTTGCGCCACCACATCGAGACCCTCCGCCGGCTCAAGTACCGGCCGACCGGCGGCTTCTGCGTGTTCATGCTGGCCGACGCCCAGCCGGCCGTCACGTGGTCCCTGCTCGATCACGAACGGGTGCCCAAGGCGGCCTATGACGTGGTGGCCCGGGCCTGCGCCCCGGTCATCGTGGTGGCCGATCGCCCGGCCCCGTCCTACCGGCCCGGTGAGAAGCTGAGCCTCGACCTGCACGCGGTCAGCGACCTGCGGATCCCGATCGACGGGGCCGTCATCGACGCCTCGCTGGCGTGGCCCGGCGGGCGGCGGGCATGGCGCTTCGAGGGCGACGTCGGAGCCGACCGCTGCGTGCGGGTGGGCCGCATCGCCCATGCCCTGCCGAAGGAGGCGGGGATGGGCGAAGTCACGCTCGAACTGAGGATGACCTGGCCCGGCGGGCGAGCATCCAACCGGTACACGAGCCGGGTCGAGATTTGAGGTCCGGGCGGAAAAAGGGGTTCGCTCGTGCGGCTCCGAAATTGTCAGCGGAGGAACACACCGTGAGCACCAGACATCGCACCACGACACCGGTTGACCCCGTCAACCTCGGCGACACCAGCTTTGAAGACTGGTACGACCGGCCCCTGTTCGAGATCGAAGCGGACGAGCGGCTCGAGCAGCTGGCCACGTCGCGCCGGGCTCCGGTG
>JAKBAX010000154.1 GCA_021808785.1 Actinomycetes bacterium
GAGAGCGGCCGAATCGGCACGATTGGAAATCGTGTGACCTTCACGGGTCCGTGGGTTCAAATCCCACCCTCTCCGCTCGGAAAAGTGCTGGTCAGCGGGTTACGAGGCCCTCCCGCTGACCAGCCGGCTTCGTGTCGGAACCGGGTTTGACGACCAAGTTGACGACCAAAGTGCTCAGGCAGTCTGTTGGCCTTCTGTGGATTTAGGTTGCAGCGCCCGGTCCATGGCGTCGGCGGCGTCACGCATGACCTCGGGCATCACGTGGGTGTACGTCTCCATCGTCAGGGCGTAAGACGAGTGGCCGAGAGTCTCCATGACGATGCGCGGTGCGATGCCCTGGGCGAGGAGGAGGCTGGCGGCGGTGTGGCGGCAGTCGTAGAGGCGGCGGTGCTCGACGCCGGCCTTCTCAAGGAGGCGGGCGAACTGTCGGGAGACCTGGGTGCGGTCGAGGGGGCCGCCGGTCCTGGTGGTGAAGACCAGATCGTGGTCGGTCCATTTCTCGCCGGCTGAGAGCCGCTCCTGGGCTTGCCGGCGCCGGTGCTCGAGGAGGGCCTGGACGCAGACGCTCGGCAACGGGATCGTGCGGCGGCTGCGCCTGGACTTGGTCGCCTTGAACTCGAAGTCGCCGGCCCTTCGGCGGTCGAGAGCCCTTCGCACATTGACGTTGCCGGCGGCCAGGTCGAGGTCGCTCCAGGTCAGGGCGAGGGCCTCGCTCGGACGGAGGCCGACTGCCATCGCCACAGTGAAGAAGGCGGCGAGGCGGTGAGTACCAGCCGCCCGGAGGACCTGTTGGGCTTCGTCGGCGGTGAAGGGTCGGACCGGCTCCCGATCGACGGTCACGGTGTTGACCGGCACGGCCACGTTGCGGACGACGAGACCCCACTTCACCGCAATCGACAGGGCGGCCCGCAGCGTGGCGTGGACGTACTGGACGGTCCGGGGCGAGTACCCCTCGTCGAGTGTGGAGTTGATGAGGGCCTGGACCTGAGCCGGCGTGAGCTTGGCCAGCCTGACGTGGCCGAGCTTGGGCTTGATGTGCTTGCGGACGTTGACTTCGTAGCCGGCCCAGGTGGAACGCTGGCGGGTGGGTTTGATCACCCCGTCGAGCCACCGGTCCAGGAACTCTCCGACCCGGATCTGGGCGTCGGGCAGCTCGGCTTGGCCGCTGACCAACTCGAGGGCCTTCCTGAGCGTTGCTGCGACCTCGTTGCGGGTCGACCCGTAGAACGTCCGGCGGACGCGCTTGCCGTCCATCCAGCCGAGGTCGACTCTCGCCTCCCAGCGGCCGTCCCGGCGCTTGCTGATCGTTCCCTCGCCATGACCGCGACGAGATCTCGTTCGCTTCGCTTCATCGCCGCCCATCAGCCCTCCCAACCTCAGATGACGTGAAATCTACTCTGGGGACGTGACGGCTATTCATGGCGGGCCGCCAGCTGGTCGATGAGCTGCCGGACGCCGTCAATCGGGATGCGCCGGCAGGAGCCGAGCTTGATCGACGGGAGCAGGCCTCGGTTGAGCAACTCGTAGACCGTGGTCCGGCTGACCGACAAAAGCTCGGCGACTTCCGCCGGCGTGAGGAGGAGCTTCTCGGACTTCACCGCTCCTCCCAGGCGATGCGCCGGTTGAGCCACCGGTCGCGGGCGACCGACTGGGCCAGCCAGGCGTCGCCTTCGGTGCGGTGGCCGGTCCCGGCGTAGGACCATTCGGCGATGGTGACGCCGTCGGTTTCCGCCTTCTGCAGCTGGTACTCGTGACGGGCCCGGCGGAGTGCCGTCAGGTTGGTCGACCAGTTCGGGTTCTTGGTCAGCCAGTGGCCCCGGAAGCCGAGGGTGTGAGCCCACTCTCGGAGCCTGCATTCCGCGAGCCTCGGATCGGCGCCAAGGTCCCAGCACGTCTTGACGAGTCGATGTAAGTGTTCGCCGACGTCGAGCCGGGCCAGCTCCTCTCTGTTCAGCCGGTGGTCGAGCAGACCGCCGGCGTCGATTGACTTGGTCGTGTACTTGGCCAGGTAACCAGCCAGTCGCTGACGGCCTTCAGCGGCGACCACATCAACCTGGCATCGAGGACCCCAGCGAATCGGGCCACCGGCGAGCGGATTCGGGGCCGACGTTCTGGCGACCGCAGCGAGGACGGCAGTGGCCAAGGTGGGGCCATCGCAGGCGCCGTCGCCTTCGAGACGGAGCAATGCGTGGACGTGGATGAGGCCGCGCACTTGGAACTCGACGACCTTGAGGTAGGCGAGCCGGTTATGGCGGTCGAAGGTACGGACCGGGATGCCCACTCGGCCGGCCAACTGGCGTCTCGTTGCGATAGTCGTACGTCGCCACAGTTCGGTCACCCGGTTGTTCCAGATGATGGCGCCGTCGTAGTCGTAGCTCTCGGTGCAGAGCGGCAGGCCCAGGATCGGATCAGCGGGCTCGTGTTCGACGCCGCAGCGATGGGTGTGGCCTTCTCGGCAGATGATCGGCAGCTGGTGGCAGGTGCCCGTCGTGTGAACGGCTCCGAAGCTGGGGGCGGTGAGGGTGGCGAAGACGAGAGGGTGGTCGATGACCTCCTCGCTGACTCCCTTCCCGCCGATCAGTCCGGCCAGGACGAGGGCCCGGGCATCGGAGCGGTAGGTCGCTGCGCACGCCGGACACCGGGTGGCCCGTCGTGACTGGCAGGCCTTCAGGAGTACGCCGTCGGGTTCGGTGGCGCTGTCGTAGACGAGTGCGAGTTCGCCGGTGTCGGCGTCCGCTCTTCTTGCAGTCCCAGTGAGCCGGACGGGGCGGGTACAGCCGCCGGTGTGGGCCAGCATCTCGGAGAAGCGCTCCCAGCCGGGACTGGCAGCCCGTTCGAGGGCTTCGGCGAGGAGGTCGGCGGGGATCGGATCGGTGTCCACGCCGATGATGGTCGGCCCCGGGCGTTGACAAAATCGTTGACAAGAACGTACCTCGGCCAGAGACTTCTACATTCGCTCCGCGGCGCGAAACCGCAGGTCGGAGGCCCTATCGCGGGCGCACCCGCACGCTGTCAACGTGCAAAAATCTCGGTCCTCTTGGTCCTATTTGCAACTCGGATCGCTCGCAGCATCCCAGTCGATGACGAACGCCGTGCTCGAGGTCATCGGCTCCCACGATGGGCACGGTGTCTGTATCCAGAACGACCCTCGGGCGGCCGGCACCTGCGGCACCGGCCGCCAATCGATGGGGGCGTGTGAGGACTCCCCTTACAAAGAACAAGAACCCGGAGGTTCCGCTCTCATCGGCCGGCTGCGTCGGGTCGAGGCGCTGACCAGGCCAGCCGGCAAGCCGGCTGGCAACTCCCATTCTCAGCTGGCGATCAATGACCGGAGCCTCAGGGCCGCTGCGAGCCTCCGCTTCGCTCCGTGTCCTCGCTCGGCCCTGCGGGCCGTCCCTTGACCCTCCTCGCTCTCGGCTCCGTGCCGTGATGAATGCGGCCTTCGCCCAACTCACTCCGAACGCCGGATATTTCACCCCTGGGGCATCGAGCACATCGAGTTGGGGCCGCTCGGGATGGATTGCTATGCGCCCGGACCGCCGGCACCACGGAGGACTTCGAGATTCCCGTAGTTCTGTTAACCGGCGAAGATGCGCCCGCCACCCAGGACATCCTGAAACAATGTGCCCGGTGGACCGGCTTACCTATCTGCAGCAGGTGCAGGAGGTCGAAGCTGCTGACCCTCCAAAGCGGCCCCGACTTCCAAGGCTCCTCGGACCTGGCGGCGGCAGGACCCTCCTGAGGGACCTGTCCACCCATCTCGGTACGGTGCTCGAATCGCTGGAAGCTATCGAGATGCCAGCCGATGACGCTCCTGGTCTTACCGCCCACTTCATAGAGCCCCAGCGGAAGCTTCTTCAATATCTAGTCTCAGCAGCCGACTCCGCCCCGAGATGGGTCGGCATCCGAGGCGCCCTCCGCCTACTGGACAACGCCCCACAGCCAACCGACGCCGACCAGACCTTCTGTGAACGCTACGGACTCACCCGTACTCCGAGAACCGCCACATTTTCCGAACGAGCGGCCGCGGCGGACGTTGAACTGCAGAGGACCCCCGGCTACGCAGCGGCTCCGACAAGCGAACAAATGCGGCGTGTTCGCTGGGGAGGGGCCCGGCCTAGTTCAGTCCTCCTGCTCGCGCTCGGATTGGGGGCCTTCGGAACCCTTCTCGGTGCCAGGCAGGGGATAGCCGGTGGACTGGCCATAGGCGTAGTGACCGCTGTCTTAATCGGGGGCATCCTGGCCGTCCGACTTCGACGGATCGGCAAAGCGGTCACTACCGGCCACGACGACGTACCCAACCCGGTCTACGTCGCCGCGGTCCTTTACCGCGTCAGCTATTGGTCGATTGCCGTTGTGTCCGAGAAGGATCCCGATGTGGCGGTCGCTGCAAACATCGCATGGAAGGGTCCGGGACGCCCAGATCCAACTAGCTTCACCGCCACAGCGATCGGCAATCTTCAACCCGGAGGGCGATTCGCTGTAATCGCCGACGACGGTCGCGTCTTTGTATCGGCAAAAGACTCCCACCGCGTGTCCTGGCCCCCGTTCACCGCTGGCAAGAAGGACCGTCGAGCACGCCGATCTCCGCATCTGCGCTCGGGTCAACAGAGTTCCGCCGGGGTCGGCGAGCGCGCATAACGACGGATCGGGCGCACACGAGGACGCCCGCGCCGGCCGGTACGATAACCCCATGTCGATCCGCCATGTCGACGCGAGCGACCCCGCCCTGAGTGGAGGCTCCACGCCTTCCTCGGGTGAGTCGTCCAGAGAATGGTGGGCCCGCTGGGAACGGCTGCCATTGATCGACCGGGACCGGCCGGCCTCCGAGGTTCTGGCCGAGGAACGCTCCAGCGACTGACGGGTGCCGGCCCGCTACGTCCTTGACGCCTCCGCGGGCGTGGACATTCTCGAACGCACCGTTGACGGACGTGCTCTTGGCGAGCTGGTACGCGGCGAGGACGGCGACGAGCCCGAGCTCTGGACGGTCGAGCACTTCCACCTGGAGGTAGCCAAGGTGCTCCGTCGGGACGTCCTCGCCGGCGTGATCGACGACGAGCAGGCAACTGCCCTCGTCGACGTCCTGGCGGACTGGCCGCTGAACACCGTCTCTGTTGCCCCGCTGCTCACCGAAGCCTGGACGCTTCGCAACAACCTCACCATCCACGACGCGTTGTACGTGGTGCTGACCCGCCGGCTCGAGGGGGCATCCCTCGTCTCCACCGACCTCAAGCTGCGCAGGACGCCCGGGGTCGACGTACCGGTCATCACCCCCGACCAGTCGCCGGGCTGATTTTGACGACCAAGTTGACGACCAAACCGACGCACGCGGGCTGACAGGGGCGAACGCCAGCGGACCGCCACAAGCCCGTGACCAGCACTTTTACCCTTCTGGCCAGGGCCGGAAAGACCCCCGGACGAGATTGGAAATCGTGTGTGGCGCAAGTCACCGTGGGTTCAAATCCCACCCTCTCCGCCAAAGTGTTCTCTTTCGAACACGGCACTATGGAAGCCCCGGCCCAACGGCCGGGGCTTCTCCTGTAGTAAGTGCCAGGCTCTCTATCCGCTTCGTACTGATTGTCCACCTCGCTGGGCTCGTACTCCTCGACAAGGATCGGCTCAGGCACCTTGTGTGCTCTCAGGAGCGTGGCAAACGGCTCGTTGAACTCCCAAGCCACCACCCCGTCTTCGGTGACCCAGACCTTCTTCCAGAAGGCTTGGTTCATCAGGCGTCGTCCTCTAGGACCAGACTCCTTGTAGGCCCCGGAGCAGTTCCTGGCTCTGGTTGTAGCCTCCCGGACGGTCGCTTCCAGCTGGTCGCTGGTAGCTCTTGACGCAGCCAGGGCTGACTTCAGGTAGGTCATCTCGTCGGTGATTCGTTGTTGTTCGGACTTCAACAGGTCAAGCGGTACTGCTTCAGCGTAATGAGCTTGCATCAGACGCTGCCTTTCGGCATCAAGCGCCTTCAGACGCAACCGATAGCGGTCGAAGAGTTGGGTCGTATCCTCTTGTTCGGCCTTCATCTCGGCCAGGACTGCCCAGGCTGCCGCCTCTAGAGAATCCTGGGAATCGTCGGAGGCGGCTTGGGCTGGGTGGGGTGGCCGGGATGGCGGTCATTTCGGCATCGCCCGCCGCCAGCCGGCGTGCGCGGCGCTGTCCCGGGAGCTGTTCGGTGTCGGAGCGTTGACCGCGGTGTTCATCTGGGCAGAGATGGGCGACGCCCGCCGGTTCAGTACTTCTGACGACGCGGTCCGCTACGCCGGACTGGACATCACCGTCTACTCCTCAGATGATCACCGCGCCGCGGGGCACCTGGCCCGCCAAGGGCCGGGAGCTCTGCGCTGGGCGCTGTATGAAGCCGGCAAGAACGCGTCGCGGGCGGCCAGCCCCGACCACGCCTACTACTCCCAGGCCCGGGCTCGCTTGGGCGCCCATCGGGCCACGCTGTCAGTGGCTCGCAAACTGGCCCGCAAATCGCATCACATCCTGCGTAACGCCGGCGAGGATGTCCTAGCCGGCTGGGACACCACCACCACGACCACCGTCTCGACCCGGGCGGCCTGAAGCTTCTCATGTCATCGGTCCCGTGTCGTAGCCCACTCCACATTGATGACCGTGCGGCCAGCACCAACCACTTCGCTGTCAGGCGCCGCCCCTTCCCCGGGGGAATGGGCGTACGACCCCCAAAGAATGTCGCGGCCGCGCACCTTTCCGTCGGGACGACACCCCATCGACCATCAAGTCGCCGACACCGGACCTCCGGTGCTCGAGCACCCAGCTAAGCCCGGGCGCGCTCCACGGACCGACCGAACAGCCGACCAGCGAGGAGACCCAGCCACAACCAAAACCCCCGGCGACCATGGAGGAATGACGCCCCAATCCAGGCCTGCCCCGACACTCACACCCACTGTCGCCAACCGAGGCGTCATCCCTCCATAACCCCATCATCGGCTGGCGACAACCAACCGGGCCCTCAAGAGGCTGCGACGACAAATCCCACCCCGCAAGCGGGGACCCCGAGATTTCCCGACGATCCTCTTGACAGCCCTCCCTCCCACGACAACCAAAACACCCGCGCGCCCCCACACCGGGACGCCACCCAGAAACTGTTACTTGACCGGGCCGGTGACCACAGCTAAGCGAAGGTGCGGCTGGCGGCCGAGTCGGAGCGCACCTGGACCGCCCGGGCCACCAGCGCCGGGTCGTCACCGACATGATGGCCGGCCGCGATCTGCTCGGGCAGACCGGCGATCGCCGCGTCGAGCACGCCGACGAGGTCACCGACGTTGTTGGCCCCGGCGTTACCCGGCCGCAGGCGCACGGCCAGCGTCTCGCCGGTGGCATCAGCGAAGCAGTAGACGGGATGGAACCCGAACCCGCCCTGTAGAGCCTCTCTACGATCGGGTTCGAGGGGACTTCCTCCTTGGCCTGTGCGAGTAGCTGGCTTACTCGTGCCTTGCTTATGCCCTCCCTCTGGGCAACCGCTGCTCCGGAAAGATTTGCAAGAAGCCGGTCCCTGGCGATCCTTCTTAGTTAGTTAACGAGATAGTCTCTCAGGGCTCGGTGTCCGGTCCTCCGTATGCCAAGTTCGTCGTTGTTGCAGCGACTGCGTACTCGTCGGCCTGGCTTTCAAACGGGTATTGGAACTGAGCTGCGAGGTTCCGACCGCCGAGAAGTTCCAGACCGGTTGTGTGGTCGGCGGCTGCGAGAGTTCCCGACAACCCGTTGCCCATTGCGAGGCTTGGCGTTCCGGGAGGGACGGCAACTTCCCCGTAGACTTTCAGTTGTTGGATTCGTATGAAGCTGCCGTTCCAGAGGCTGTCTGGAAAGTACCCAATCAGTTCGCCGTCCACGTACACGTTCCAGTTGTTGTCCTGTTGATCGACGGAGTAGGACAAGATCACACCCTGAGGGATAGCACTGTTGGCACCCTGAGTGTTTACGGTTGGAGTGAAACTGCACTCTTGAAGGGCCTGACTCGGGTGCATTGGATCGGCGCAGCGATAGAAGGTGCCGTTAGTCCAGCGGGATACGAAGAGGTGGGGTCCGGTTGATTGATAGACGTTGGGTTCTTCGTCGATGCCAACCTCGATGAAGTTGGCGGCAGAGTCAGCGGTCTCGTAGACGGCCAGTTCGGTGAGGCTGTGCTCGCCCGAGATGGCTCCTGGTTGTGGTGCGGCACACATCTGGATTGAGGCGCCTGCGATACCAGCGAAGCTGTATTCTTGCGCTCCGGCGTAGTAGTAGTCGAGGCCTTGCAGGACGGTCGGACCGGTACCTGGGTTGGTTACGGGCACGGATTGGGGTGGCCCGAGGCGGGTTGGCGCAGTGACAGAGACGATGGGTGTTGGTAGCCAGCCGCTGGCCGTGCTTCCTTGGAATGATGCGGTGCCATAGTTGAAGATGCCGCCGTCGGCTCCGCTGAGCCAGTAGCCCGATCCATCCGGCACTGGGGCTAACCCGATGATTGGCGCGGTCAGGTTGAGGCCACCGGTCGATCCGTAAAAGTGGGCGTCGCCGAAGGCGAATACCCCACCATCGGATGCCACCAGCCAATACCCCCTGCCGTCAGGCGTGGCCGCCATCCCGACAATCGGTTTCGCAAGGTGTATTCCGCCGAGCGACCCATGAAAGTCGGCGTCGCCGAAGGAGAACACCCCACCATCGGATGCCACCAGCCAATACCCCCCACCGTCAGGCGTGGCCGCCATCCCCACAATCGGCTGGACAAGGTTGATGCCGCCGGTCGAACCGTAGAATCCGGCATCGCCCACCGTAAATACTCCGCCATCGCTGCCGACTAGCCATTCTCCTCTTCCGTCTGCGTTGGCTGCCGACGACACGATGGGTTTGTTCAGGTGACTGGTCATGAGCGTGCCCGCTGGGGCCACGTTTCCGAAACTGAAGACTTGGCCGTTAGCCGCCACTTGCAGGTAGCCCTGCTGGGTTGGCGCGTATGAACAATCTCGCGTCGTCTCAGCTGCGGAACTGACTCTCGCAGCTACGCTCATGCTAGTAGCGGCGTGACCGCCAAGCTCGGAGGCGACCACTAGGACTGAGAGGACCGCAGTGCTCAGTCGTATCAGCAGCTTCAGCTTCATGGAGCAAATCCTGGATGAGCACCCGGTACCAGCGCTGTCACCTCCGGGCTACACACCAGTACGCTCGCCTTAGCGTAGAGCGGCGTGGTCTGATCCGGTGGAAAGACTCGCACCATAACGGAAGTCGGCGGATTGACGCACTTGTTCGGTGACACTATGACTGTCGCATTGACACTTTGACCAGGCGGCAACGACAACAGGGTCGCAGGTGCGGTTGGAGTCCGAGTCGCAGGCGAGCCTATCTGGGCGAAGCCTGGACCCAGGAACGACACGCCGGGGTAACCGGCCACCGAGCATGTGGCGGCGCGGTTGGTCAAAACGATCCCATACTCGTTACGTCCACCTCCCCCTCCGACGAAGCTCCAACTCAGGGTCAAGTTGGCAGACGAGCAACTGCGAACCTCTGTAACCGCGGTGACAGAGGTCGTCGGTGGACTCAGCGAACTAGTTGTTGTCTGGGGCGGCGTCGGTGCCGACTTCTCACTCGTTGAGGACGTCCCATCGGGGGCACCGGATGTCGTGACAGGGGTTGAGCTGGTGACCGGCGGGCGATGCGAGTTCGAAGTGCTGCATCCAACTCCGCTCACTGCGACGACACCAATCACCGCCATACGGGTAAGCGGAGTTCTGGCTGGCTTGGTGCTGCACATCTTCACTGACGTCTCCTACGGCAACCACAGGGCACTCGCATTAGCCGCCGTGGGGCTTAGGGCTCACCGCGGGTTTGGTTGAGCGGCGAGGGTGTAGTTCCAGTCGCCGTGAAAGTGGTGTGGGCGTAAGGGCAGGGCAGCCAGTTCGGCGTCGGTGACCTTGACTCCGGTGGGATACCACTCG
>JAKBAX010000155.1 GCA_021808785.1 Actinomycetes bacterium
GCCGGGCCGGCGCACCGGCGCCGTCGCCGCCGCGCAGGCCGCCGCCAGCACCCCGGCGGCCCGGGCCCGGCATATGAGCACCGAGGCGACCGCGCCACTGCCGGTCCACAGCCAGCCGGACACCGTGTGGGCGCCGAGGAATACCCGCATGGGGGTGGTGATGAGCAGCAGCAGGGTCGTGGCGCCGCTGCCCAGGTACACCACGGTCCACACGACCGAGAGCGCGCGCACGAGCGACCGCCGGGCGGCCAGACCGGCGGCGGCGCCCGGCACCAGGTCGCGGGCCAGCTTGACCACCAGGGGTTCGGCGCTGAACATCGTGGCCAGGAACATGAGCCCGAACCCGGCCGTCTCCACCACCGGGATGGCGAAGTAGAGCTCGGGATGACCCGACAGCAGTGCCGTCACCGCCCGCACCGTCGCCATGAACACCGTCACCAGCAGCATGCCCGACACCCGATGGTGGCGGAAATGCTGGTAGGCCGCGACCCCGTAGGCGTAGAGCACCGACACTCCGATGGCCCACACCATCGAACCGGCGCTCAGCGCGGCATAGAAGAGGGCGAGGGGTATAAGGGTGGCGACGACCACCGCCGGCAGGGCCCCACGGATCAAGATGACAGCCGACCGCCACATATCACTTCTTTCGGTACCCATATCGGTGCCCTTGACGACACCTATTCGACGGTACTGGCGCACTAGCCTCTTTGGGTGCCACCCGAACCCTACGGGGACGGCGGTGCGGTGACGGCGGCTCCGGCGGCCGCCACCGAGTGGTTGCCCCGGATAGCCGGATACCGCCGTCCTCGGCTTCTCCAGGACGACCGAGCCCTCCTCGGAGCCCTTGCCCTGCTGTCGCTCCTGCTGCGGGCCCCGAACCTGGGTCGGGCCTACTGGATCGACGAGGGCATCACCATCGGCATCTCCGCCCATCCGCTGGCGCAGCTGCCCCGCCTCCTGCGCCAGGACGGCTCCCCGCCGCTCTTCTACGTGCTGCTGCACTTCTGGATGAGGATCTTCGGCCGCTCCGAGGTGGCCACCCACCTGCTCCCCCTCACCATCTCGTTACTGGCCGTCCCCCTCGGCTTCTGGGCCGGCCGGGAGCTCTTCGGGCGCCGGGCCGGGCTGGCCGCGGCCGCCCTCCTCGCCACCAACCCGTTCCTCAACTGGTACTCGACCGAGACCCGCATGTACACGCTGGTCGTGGTCCTGGCCCTCGTCGCCGTGACCTTCGCCTGGCGGGCCTACCGCGACCGCCGGCCGGCGGACGTGGTCGCGGCCGTGGTCGCCTACACCGCCCTCATGTACACCCACGACTGGTCGCTGTACCTGACCGGGGCCACCGCCTTGATCCTGCTGTGGCGGGCGTGGGTGGCGCGGGACCGGACCCGGATGAAGTGGGTGATCTGGTCGGGGGTGGCCGTCTTCGTGCTGTGGCTGCCCTGGGTTCCCTCCTTCATCTACCAGGCCCGGCACACGGCGGCCCCCTGGGCGGTCCAGCCCGGCATCGGGGACTTCTTCGCCGATCCGGCCACCGTGCTCGGGGGCACCCTCGGCTTCCTCGCCGTGCCCGCCCTGGCCGCCGGCGCCTGGCTGTGCCGCGACCGGGTCGACCCCCGGCTGCGCCAACCAGCCGGGGTGCTCGCCGCCATCGCCCTGAGCACCACCGTGGTCGGGTTCGTGGGAGCCATGATCGAGCCGTCGTGGACGGCCCGCTATCTGGCCGTCATCGTGGCCCCCTACCTCCTCGCCACGGCCGGGATGCTGGCCACCACTCTGCGAGGCCGGGTGGTGCTGGCCGGGGTGTGCTCGGCGCTGACCCTGTGGTCCCTGGTCGGCACCCTGCTCCCGAACCCGAACAGCCGCTACGCCAAGGACAACATGGCCGCCGTCGCGGCCGCCGCGTCCCCCTACCTGGCCCCGGGGGATCTGGTCGTGGTCGACCAGACGGAGCAGCTGGCAGTGGCCCGCCGGTACCTACCCGCCGATCTGGCCTACGCCACGCCGACCGGCCCCGTCAGCGACCCGACGGTCGTCGACTGGCGCAACCTGGTCAGCCGGTTGGAGCGGGCCACTCCCTGTGCCGCGCTGGCCCCCAGCGTCGACACCATGGCGGTGGGGTCCTACGTACTCGAGATCATCCCCGCCAAGCACCTGGGGGCGACCGGATCGGCCTGGTCGCGGGCGGTCACCGACCAGGTGACCATGGTCGACCTGTTCTTGAGCGACGACCCGGCACTGCGCTTCGTCACTACCTTCGACGAGGGGCTTCGACCCAGGCCGTACGCACCGGTCGAGGGCCTCCTGTTCCGCAAGACGGCAAGCACCCCCTCCTGCGGCTGAGCTTCTGTTGGCTGCCGCCCTGCTGGCCGCCGCGCTGGTCGCTCTCGGCCACCTCCTCGGTTGGGACGGGGTGGACACCCCGGCGCAGGTGTACCGGGTGGACAGCCTCCGCCACCAGGGCTTCTCGCTGTGGGACTTCAGGTGGTACGGCGGCCATTGGACCCTGGACTACAGCGTCCTGTACCCGACCCTGGCGTCGGCTGTCGGGATACTCACGGTCACCGTGGTGTCGGCCGCGGTGGCCGCCCTGGCCTTCGACCGACTGGCCCGCGCCCGACTCGGGCCGGGCGGCCCGGCGGCGGCCTACGTCTTCGCCGCCGGCACCCTCGTAGCCGCCTCGATCGGCCAGCTCACCTTTCTCACCGGAGAGGCGTTCGGGATGGCCGCCATGTGGGCCCTGCTCGCAAAACGGCGGGTCGCGGCGCTCATCCTGGCCCTGGGCTGCACCCTCACCAGCCCACTGACCGGGGCGTTTCTGGCCCTGGCGGGGGCGGCCTGGGCGGCCGAGCGGATCCTCGACCGCGACCCGGCGGCGGGGTGGGGGCTGGCCATGGCCGCGGTCTGCGGCGTCCCCATACTCGGGTCCTTCCTGCTGTTTCCCGGGGACGGCCCCATGCCCTACCCGGTGCTGGACTGGGCGTGGGAGATCGTGGTGGCAGCCGCCATCGGCGCCCTGGCCGGGCGCGAGAGACGGGCGCTGTCGATCGGCGTGGCCCTCTACATGGTCGCGGCGACGGTATCGGTGGCGGTGCCGAGCGCACTCGGAGGCAACATCGGCCGCCTGGAGGACATGGTGGCTCTCCCGCTGGCCATCGCCCTGGCCTGGACCCGGCTCCCCCTTCTGGTCCCGGTAGCCGCCCTGCCCCTCGCCCTGTCCCAGTGGGGCCCGGCCTGGGGGGCCATGACGGCGGCCCCGGCCAGCCCCGCCACCCACCGGTCCTTCTTCACGCCGCTGGACCGGGTCCTGTCGGCGCAGGGCACCAGGGGCCCCGCCGGCCGGGTGGAGGTCGTGCCGACCGAGTGGCACTGGGAAGCGGCCTGGGTGGCACCCGTCATGCCCCTCGCCCGGGGCTGGGAACGCCAGCTCGACGAGGCGGACAACCCGATCTTCTACCACCCCGGAGACCTCAACCCTCGGTCCTACCGGGCGTGGTTGCTGGACAACGCGGTGCGCTTCGTGGCCCTGCCGGCCACCCCGCTCGACATGGCCGGGCAGGCCGAGGGCCGGCTGATCGGATCCGGGCGGGTACCGGGCCTGCATCTCGTGTGGCAGTCCCCCCAGTGGCGCCTCTACTCGGTCCTCGGCGCACCGGGGATCGTCTCCGGCCCGGCCCGCCTGGTCTCGACGGTAGGGACCCGGATCGAGCTGGATGCCCGGGGCGCGGGCCAGGTCACGGTCAGGGTGCGCTGGAGCCCGGACTGGTACGTCGCGGCCGGGGCCGGCTGCGTCTCCCGGTACCAGGACTGGATGGACGTCCGGGTCGACCGGCCGGGACCGGTCAGCCTCCAGCTCTCCCTCTTCGGACCCGATCGGACCGGCTGCCCGGCCGGAGCGGTCGCCGCCGGCCACTGAGCTGCCACGCCACGAGGGCCAGCCCGCCCGCCAGTACCAGCGACTCGGCCAGGACGCTCTCCCGGGCGAAGGGAGCCCTCATGGAGTCCCGGAAACCGAACAGGCCGCCGTTGACGCTGACGGCCAGGCCCACCAGCGTGCCGCCGGCCAGTCCCACCGCCGCCAGTACCGCCGGCACCAGGATCCGCGATGGGATCACGACCACCACCACTGCCATGGCCGCCGCGGCAACGGCACCGGCCAGGAACAGCGGGCCGATGGTGTGGATGTGGCGGTAGCCGGCGGACCACAGGTGCAGGTGTATCCATGCCATCCACCCGAGCAGACCAGCCACCAGCACCCGGCCGGCGGCGGTCAGCGGTTCCATGTGCCTACTACGTAGCGGCGGGCGATTCCGGACCGCCGGTCGTAACATCGGGGGCACTGTGCGCAATCTGACCGTCCCCGAGGTGGCCGATTCAGCGCCCGGTTTCGCGCTGGACATCCTCGATCCGGCCACCAGATCCGAGGTGGCCGCGCACCTCATCCGCTGCGACGGGTGCCGGGAAACGGTCACCTCGATGCAGTGCTCGGCGGCCGAGCTGCTCGACCTGGGTGGGCCGGCCGGGTGGGCCAGCGAACCCTGGGCACCGGAAGCAGGGGCCCAGGGAGGGTGGGCCCAGGAAGGGTGGGCCCAGGAGGGCTGGGCCCAGGAGGGCTGGCCACCCACCGAGGCGGCATCCGGCTACCTGATGGAACCGTCCTGGCCCGGCGACCGGGCCCCGGCCCGCAGCGCCCGCCGCCGCTTCCGGATGGCGGTGACCATCGCGACGGCCGCCCTCCTCGTCGTCGGGACGACTCTCGGCCCCGAGCTCGAGCAGGCGGCCGGCCACCCCGAACGACCGTCGGCCACCATCGCGTTGACCGCGTCAGGGGTCACGGTGGGGGCGGTGGCGATCTACACCGGGCGGGTCGAGGCCATCGACATCTCGGTACGCAACCTGCCGGAGTCGGGGACCATGGAGGTGGTCGTGGTGGACGGGTCCGGCACCGCGACCGAGATCGGTCGCATCGAGGTCGTGGCCCGCCGGGGCGACTGGCTGGGGCCACCCGGGCCGAACCCCCGCCAGCTGCGCACCGTCGTCATCGTCGACTCGCAACGGCGCCAGATCGCGTCCGCCTCGCTCGCTTCCTAGGGGAAAAATGGCCACCCCGTGGCGACGGCCATGGTTAGCGTCGCATCATGCGCCTGCTCCGCCAGCCCCGCCTGGCTCTTCTCTTCGCGGGTAGCGCGCTCAACGAGATCGGCAGCTGGGCATCGCTGATCGCTTTCTGGGGCTACGCCGCCTACCGTTTCCATTCCAGCCCGGATCAGATCGCGCTGGTCAGCGTCATGTGGAGCTCGCCGGGCGCCGTGTTCAGCCTCATGAGTGGCTGGCCCATCGACCGCTTCGGCCCGAAGGCGGTCATGATCGCCGCCGACGTGGTCGGCGTGGGCGCCGCCCTCGGCATGGTGTGGGCGCAGAGCTACGGGACGCTCGTCGTGATGGTCCTGCTGGCGGGGACGGTGAGCGCCTTCGGTCGCCCGGCGGCCAGCAGCCTGCCCCCCCGCCTGGCCGATGACGAGGATCTCCTCCTCGCCAACTCCCTTCTCGGCCTGACCACCCAGTTGGCCCTCGTGATCGGCCCCCTGGTGGCCTCGGTGGCCATATCGCTCTGGAGCATCCGGGCCGCCTTCGTGGTCGACGCGTCCACCTTCGTGGTCGGGGTGATCACGACCCTGCCCCTCCGCCTGAGGCCCCCGGTCACCCCTGACCCGGCCACCGCCACGCCAACCGACCTGCTGGCCGGCCTGCGGCTGGCGTGGCGCATCGTGACGGTGCGGCGCACCCTGCTCCTCGGCCTGGCCCTCTTCTGCTCCTGGGGGGCCTCGATGGTGATGGAGCCGCTTTATGTGCGCGACGTGCTCCACCGCTCGGGGGCCACCTTCGGCTGGCTGCAGACCATCTTCGGGGTGGGCCTGATCGTGACCACGCTCCTCCTGCCCCGCCTCGGCGACCGGGTCGTGTCGGTGCGGGCCCAGGCCGTCTCGGTACTGGCCTCGGCCGGCGCGGTCGTCGTGTACCTGGCCAGCGCGTCGCTGCCCGCCGCGGCGATCGGAATCTTCTTCTGGGGCATGCTGACGGCGCTGTTCCTGCCGCCGTTCTACACCCTCCTCCAGCGTTCCACCCCACCCGACAGCCACGGGCGGGTCATGGCCACCGCGGCCATGACCAACGGAGTGGCCGGGCTGGCGACCACCCCGCTGGCCGCGGTACTGGTCACCGCCTTCGGGGTGCGCAGCACCGCGCTGGCCGTGGCCACCGGGCTCCTGGTGGCCGGAGCGGCCGGTTGGCTGACCGATCAGGGGGCGGCGAAGAGGGCGTCGAGGGCGGCCGCCACCGCCGGGTACGCGGCCTCCTCGGCGGAGTAGTCGGGGGCGGTGTCGACATCGGTCAGGTGGCTGAGGAGCGTCAACGACACCCGGTTGCGCTCCACCGATCCCCCGTCGGTGCCCTCCGGCAGTGACACCATGTCGCCCCACTCCATAACGACCTTGTAGCTGCCCGGCCGGCCCTCGTGGGGATCCAGGCGGGCTTCGGCGATGACGCGCGGCGGCACCCGGCCGATGGACGTGCGGGCCCAGCCGTCCATTTCCGAAACCGGCGCGTTCGGCACGTTGAGATTGACCAGGACCGGCGCCGGTACCCCCCGGCCGGCCAGGGCGCCGGCGACCGAGGCGGCCACCGTCGCGGCGGCATCCCAGTGCATGCCCTTCAGCATCTCGTCCCAGCCCTGACCTTCGATCCCGAAGCCCTGGACGGCCTGGCTGACGGCCACCGCCGGCACCCCGCGCGACCGGGCGGTGAGGGCGGCCCCCACCGTCCCCGAGTGGTACACCGACCGGCCCACGTTGACCCCCGGGTTGATGCCGGCCACCACCAGGTCGAACGGCGGACCGAACACCCCGAGGCCGGCGAAGAGGACGCACAGGGCGGGCGGACCGCCGACCGACCAGGCGGCCGACGCTCCTTCCACGTGGCGGCGGTGCACCTCGGGGCGCATCTCGTTGAGCACGCCGAGCGAGGCGGACGCCCCGGAGAATTCCCTGTCGGGGGCGATCACCGTCACCTCCCCGTGCTCGGCCACCGCCCGGGTCAGGGCGAGCAGCCCCTCGGAGTCGATGCCGTCGTCGTTGGTCACGAGGATCCGCACGACTACTTACTACTACCGTCGCGACCATGCTCTACGCGTGGGGATTCGAGCGGATCGGAGTGGTGGCCGGCGATCTGTTCTTCATCGACCCCGACCCGGCGCCGGGCCAGGAGGGCGCCGAGCACGGCGTGCGCCTGGAGGTCCGACTGCTGGAGCGGCCCCCGTTGACCGGCTCGGTGTACGCGGCCCAGCCCATAGTCATCGACCGGCCGGTGTGGCGGGCCGACCTGCTCGAAACGGTCGCCGGGGAGGCCGGCAGCCACGACCGCACCCACCACCATCCCCGCTTCCGCGCCTGGGAACCGGGCCGCCGCCGGTACGAGCCGGGGCTGTCGGCCGACCCTTTGACCTGGCTCCAGCAGCAGTTGGAGGACCTGCCCGGCCTGCTGGCGGGCGCCGAGCTGCCGGCCGGGTCGGCCGCACCGGGCGACGCCGCGGCGATGGCCCGGACCGCCCCGCAGATCACCGATGTGGTCCGGGACCTGCTGGCGCGGGTGCGCTCGGGGGAGCTCGGCCGCCCGCCGGAGGGTGCCGCACCGCGGGAGCTGGCCGGCGCCCGGGTCAGCTGGCTGTAGCGGGATCCTCGGGCTGGTCGGCCTCGGGGTGACCGTTGGCCGTGATGGCGACCGGGTTGCCGTGCACGTTGACCGCGACCTGCTCCTGGGCCTGCTCGGCCCGCACCACGTGCATCACCGCATTGACCAGCGCCAGGTGGGTGAACGCCTGGGGGAAGTTGCCCAGGTGGCGGCCGGTCTTCGGATCGAGCTCCTCGGCGTAGAGCTCGAGGGGGCTGGCCAGTGACAGGAGGCGCTCACAAAGGCGCCGGCCCCGGTCGATCTCACCGATCTCGACCAGCGCCGACACCAGCCAGAAGGAGCAGATGGTGAACGTGCCCTCGTGCCCGGAGAGACCGTCAACGGTCTCCTCGGTCCGGTAGCGCAGCACCAGCCCGTCCTCGGTGAGCTCGTCGGCGATGGCGATCACGGTCGCCCGGATGCGCGGGTCGTCGGGCGGCAGGAACCGCAGCAGGGGCATCAGCAGTAACGAGGCGTCGAGGTTCCTGCTGCCGTAGTACTGCACGAATATCCCCCGCTCATCAACACCACGGGTGCAGATGTCCTCGTGGATCTGATCGGCGACGGCCTGCCATTTGTCCGCATACTCGGGCTTCTCGTACATGCGGGCCAGCCGGGCCCCCCGGTCGAGGGCCACCCAGCACATCATCTTGCTGCTGGTGAAGTGCTGCGGGTCGCCGCGCACCTCCCAGATGCCCCGGTCCGGTTCCTCCCAGTGGTCGGCCGCCGTCTCCACCTGCCTCATGAGGAACGGCCACATGGACTCCTGCAGCCGGCTCCGGGACCGGGCGTGCAGCAGCACCGAGTCGAGCACCGCCCCCCACACGTCGTGCTGCTTCTGGTTGTAGGCACCATTGCCGATCCGCACCGGGCTGGCCCCCTCGTAGCCCGACAGGTGGGTCAGAGTGGACTCCGTCAGGTCCGTCTCGCCCCCCACCCCGTACATGATCTGCAGCTCCGCCTGCCGGCAGGCGTCGCCGATGAAGTAGAAGAAGTCGTCGGCCTCCCGGTCGAAGCCCAGGGTGTACAGACCCCACAGGGCAAAGGTCGAGTCCCGAACCCACGCGTAGCGGTAGTCCCAGTTGCGCTCGCCGTGGGGCGTCTCGGGGAGGCTGGTGGTGGCCGCCGCGAGCAGGGCGCCGGTGGGTGCGTAGGTGAGGCCCTTCAAGGTCAGCGCGCTGCGCTGCAGATAGCTCCGCCAACGGTGATCGGGAAAGTCGCCCTCGGTGATCCATTGGCGCCAGTGCTCGGACGTGCGGGCCATCCGGGCCGCGGCGTCCTCGAATGTCATCGGCGCCGGCAGGATCGACCAGGACAGGGCCACGAAGTGCTCGTCCCCCTCGACCATGCGCGTCCGGGCGTTCAGGCTGCGCCGCTCCACCCCGGGCCGCAGGTCGGTCGTGACCCGCAGCGTCACCCCGGTGCCCTCGTGGGTGGCGGTCAGCTCGCCGTACCCTTCGCCCTGGTATTCCCACACCGGCTCCTCGCGCCCGTAGTCGAACACCGGGTCGCAGGCCATCGACAGCTCGACCGTCCCGCTGACGCACTTGACGGTGCGCAGCAGGCAGTGCTCGGCGTCGGTATCGGTCGGCGAGCGCCGGTGGGTCTTGGACCGGTCGTCGATGTTGTGCCAGGGCCCCATGACCAGGGCGTCACGGACGATCATCCACCCGGTACGGGTCTGCCAGGTGGTCTCCATCATCAAGCTGCCGGGCAGGTAGCGCCGGGCCGCCGGCACCATCTCGTCATAGGGACCGACCCGGAAGCTGCCGGCGCTGCGGTCCAACAGGGCGGCGAACACGCTCGGCGAGTCCGGCCGGGGCAGGCACATCCACTCGACCGCCCCCGATGGGGCGATCAGGCAGGTGGTCTCGCAGTCCGACAGGAAGGCGTAGTCCCCGATGGGCGGGAAGGCGCTGCCTCCGGCGGTGAAGGGGCCGTCGGCCTGGAAGGCGCCCGTGCTGGCATCGGGGCGGGGAGGGGTCTGGTCCACGCCACCAGTTAACCCGCCGGGCCGGGCCGGGGCCGGGATGCGCCGGGCGGGGCCGGGCTCAGCTGCGGGCCGGGGCCGGGCTCAGCGCCGGGCCGGGGCCAGGCGCTTCAGAGCCAGGCCACCCTCGAACGGCCGGTACTGGAACGCCGGTGGGGCCACATAGCCGGTGTCGC
>JAKBAX010000156.1 GCA_021808785.1 Actinomycetes bacterium
CCCACCGCTGCGGGCGGTGGCCACGGCGGCGGCCACCTCGGTGGGGAGATGGTCGTAGCCATCCACGAAGGTGACCCCCGCCTGCTCGCCCCGCCGCTCGAAGCGCCGGGCCACTCCCCGGTAGCGGCCCACCGCCCGGGCCGCGTCGGCCCAGTCCGCGCCGAGCGCCACCGCCATGGTCAACGCCGCGGTGGCATTGCGCACGTTGTGCAGACCCGGCACGGCCAGCTCGACCGGGCCCTCGAAGCCGCCCGCGTTCGGTGCCGCCCTCAGTTCGAAGCGGGCCCGGTAGCGGGCCAGCTGCACCTCCGAGACGACCACGTCGGCGCCGGCCGACAGGCCGTATGTGACCACGTCGCCGCCGGCCCGCATCCCGGCCAGGCGCCGGGCTCCCGGGTCGTCGGCGCACACCACGACCGGCCCCGCGGCGTCGCCCACGAAGCGTTCGAAGGCGGCCTCCAGGCCGGCCAGCCCCCCGTAGAACTCCAGATGGTCGGGCTCCACGCTGGTGACGACCACCGCCTCGGCCCCCAGCTCCACGAAGGTCCCGTCGCTCTCGTCGGCCTCCACCACGAACCACTCCCCGGCCCGATCCCAGCGGGCGCCCGGCCCGACCCCGGCGATCTGGCCGCCGATGATCATCGAGGGATGCCAGCCCAGCTCCTGGAGGGTGACGGCCAGCATCGACGACGTGGTGGTCTTGCCGTGGGTGCCCGACACCGCGATGGTCCGCCCGAGCCGGCAGAGCGCGCCCAGCACGTCGGCCCGGCGCCACACCGTCCGCCCGGCGGCCCGGGCGGTCAGCACGTCCGGGTCGTCGTCGGGCACCGCGGTGGACCGCACCACCACCTCCGCCTCCCCCACCAGATCGGGCGCACTGCCCACCGCCACCACGACCCCCTGGCCGGCCAGGGCGGCCAGCGCCGCCGAGTCCACCGCGTCGCTCCCGCTGACCCGGTGGCCCATAGCGGCCAGGACCGAGGCGATGGCGCTCATACCGGAGCCGCCGGCGCCGATCACGTGGACCCGGCGGGAGCGGGCCAGGTCGGGACGGGAGGGAGCCTCAGCCGGCACTGGTCGCCACCACGGATTCGATCAGCAGAGCGACCCGTCCGGCGGCATCGGGGTGGCCCAGACGCCGGGCCGAGGCCGCCATCCGCTCGAGCGTGCCGGGGGATCCGAGCAGGCGATCGAGCTCGCCACCCAGCCGCTCCGGGGCCAGCTCGCCGTCGGGCACCAGGACCGCCGCTCCCTCGTCGGCCAAGCGCCGGGCGTTGGCCGTCTGGTGGTCGCCCGGGGCCCCGGGTAGAGGCACCAGGATGGCCGCCACGCCGGCCACCGTCAGCTCGGCCACGGTGCTGGCGCCGGCCCGCTGGACGGTCACGTCGGCGGCGGCCAGGGCCAGGGCCATGCGCTCCTCGAAGGCCACCTGCCGGTAGTCGAGGCCCCCCGCAACCGGGGCCGGCCGGCGGGCCGCCAGCTGCTCGAAGTCCCGGCGGCCCACCACGTGGTAGATGCACACGCCGGCCCGGTCGGCCCAAAGGGAGGCCAACTCCACCACCGCGTCATTGATCCGGCGGGCACCGAGCGAGCCGCCCGCCACCAGTACCACGCGGGCGTCGGCCGCCAGACCCAGCTCCTGGCGGGCCGCCCGGCGCCCGGATGGGCTGCGATCCGCCTCGACCACCTCTCTGCGCACCGGATTGCCGGTCAGCACCGCCCTCGGGAGGGGGGTGCCCTCGAACGACACGGCCGAGGCCACGGCGAAGCGCCCGGCCAGCCGGTTGGCCAGCCCCGGCACCGCGTTCTGCTCGGCCACCACCACCGGTACCCGCCACAGGGCCGAGGCCAGCGCGGCGGGGACGCTGGCGTAGCCTCCCACCGCCACCGTGACCGACGGGCGGAGGCGGCGGATCAGGAGCACCGCCTGGACCACGGCGGCCAGCAGGCCGAAGACGGCACCGACGTTGGCCGTGTTGAGGCGCCGGGCGATGCCCCGCCCCGGCAGCCGGGTCAGCTCGAAACCGGCCGCCGGCACCATCGTCGTCTCGATACCGCGCGCCGATCCGACGAAACGGATCGACGACGGCTCATGACCGCGCTCGACCAGGGCCCGGCCGATGGCCAGGGCCGGCACCACGTGGCCACCGGTACCTCCGCCGGCGATGACGGCCCACACCGGCCGCGGTGGTCGATTCACCACCGCTTCTCAGGACTGCTTGGCGATGTTGGCGAGCAGCCCGGCACCGAAGAGGGAGATCACCAGTGCCGAGCCGCCGAAAGAGATGAACGGGAGCGGCACCCCGGTGACGGGGAGGACACCGACCACCGCACCGATGTTGATCACCGCCTGGCCCACCAGCCAGGAAGTGATCCCGGCCGCCACCAGGGCGGCGAAGCGGGAAGGAGCCCGGCACGCGATCCGCACGCCGACCAGCATCAAGGTGAGGAACAGCCCGCAGATGAACACCCCGCCGACCAGACCGGTCTCCTCGCCGATGATGGCGAAGATGTAGTCGGTCTGGGCGTTGGGCAGGTACCCGTAGCTGGCGATGCTGGACCCGATGCCGTCGCCGAACAGGTGGCCGTGGCTGAGGGCGTAGAGGCCCTGCGCCGCCTGGTACCCGCTGTTCTGGGCATCTTTCAGGGGATGGGTGAACGACATGATGCGACGCCAGCGGTACGGCGCGGCCTTGGCCATGATGGCCAGCACGACCACACCGGCCCCACCGAGGGCGGCCATGTTGCGCGCCGGCAGGCCGGCGGTGAAGAGCATCCCGACCGCGATGAGCACCAGCACCAACGTGGTCCCCATGTCCGGCTGGGCCATCACCAGGCCGACCAGGAGGACCAGCACGGCCAGTACCGGCCCGGCCTGGTACATCCAGCGACCCCGGCCGGCCCGCCGGTCGAGCACGTCGGCGGCGAAGAGCACCAGGGCCAGCTTGGCCACCTCGGACGGTTGGATCTGCACCGACGAGGTGCCGAGCCATCGCGACGCCCCGTAGGCCCGCACCCCGACACCGGGCACCAGCACGGCGAAGAGGAGGAACATCGTGGCGTACATGATGAGGCGCGACGGTCGGCGCCAGCGCTCGTGATCCACCCTGAGGGCCAGCACGAAACCTCCGGTACCGACGAGAAGCCAGATCCACTGCCGCACGAAGTAGTGCCACGGCGTGCCATAGGAGCTGAGGCTCACGATCGACGACGCCGAGAGCACCATGACCACGCCGATCAGGCACAGCACCACGGTAAGCACCACGAGCAGGTAGTAGCTGCCCCCCTTGACGCCCGCCGGTCGGTGGGCCGGGCGGCCGGATCGGGCGGTCGGGCCGGCGGCGCGCCCCCCGGGGTCGGTTCCCGGCGGTACCGGCAAACGGGCCGACGGGCGCCGGCCCTGTCGAACCGGCCCGGTCCGGGTCCTCGTCGTCGCGGCCCGGCGGGCGGGTCGCAGGTCAGTGGTCGGCATGAGGAACCCCCTGCTCGGATCGGTCTCTGACAATGCGGGCGTAGTCGTCACCTCGCGCCGCGTAGGAGCGGTACCAGTCGAAGCTGGCGCACCCGGGTGACAAAAGGACCGAGTCGCCCGACCGGGCCAGCCCGGCGGCCTGCTCGACGGCCTCGTCCATCGACCGGGCGACGGTGGTGGGCACCACCCCGGCGAAGACCCGTTGCACCTCGGCCGCGGCCTCCCCGATGGAGACGACCGCCCGCACAGGTGGAACCGCGGTAGCCAGGATCGACAGATCCAGGCCCTTGTTGCGGCCACCCGCGATCAGGACGACCGACGCGAAGCCGGCCACCGCGGCCATCACCGAGGCCGGAGTCGTGGCCTTGGAGTCGTCGTACCAGTCGACGCCCCCGGCCCGGGCGACCAGCGCGACCCGGTGCGGGAGGGGTCCGGTGCTCGCCAGTGCGGCTCGGCACGCTTCGGGGGTGGCCCCCGCCGACATGGCGACGGCTGCCGCGGCGAGGGAGTTGGCCACGTCGTGGGGCAGCCGCCGGGGTAGTTCGGCGAGGGGCATGAACGGCTCGGAACCCGGGCCGGACAGATGCGATCCGGATACGGAGAAAAGGGCCGGCCCCTCGGTGGAGAACCCGATGCGGGCTACTGCGGGCGGCGCCGCCTCGGCCTGGGCCCTCACCAGCGGATCGTCGGCATTGAACACCAGGCGGTCTCCGGACCCCTGGTTCGCCCAGATGCGGGCCTTGGCCGATGCGTAGTGGTCCATGTCCGGGTGCCAGTCCAGATGGTCGGGAGCCAGATTGAGCCAACAGCTGACCGCCGGGCGGAACCGGTCGGTGAAGTGCAGCTGGAAGGACGAGACTTCGGCGACCACGAACTGGTGGTCGGCCTGTACCGCCTCGATCAGGGGCAATCCGATGTTGCCGGCCGCGACCGCCCGGAGGCCCGAGGCCTCGAGGATGGCCGCAACCAACGTGGTCACGGTGGTCTTGCCATTGGTCCCGGTAACGGCGATGAGCCGGGTGTTGACGCTCGCCTCGCACACCGACGAGGCCAGCTCGATCTCGGACCGCACCGGTATCGCCTCCGCCACGGCCAGCCGGAGGACTCGGTGGCCGACCGGCACACCGGGGCTGGGGACCACCATTCGCACCCCGTCCAGCTGGTCGCGTAGGCCCTCGTCACCGGCTGAGGTGGGCCACACTTCCACGCCGGCTCCCCGCCCCAGGGCGACCATCGCCTCGTCGGGGTGGTCGTCGAGGACGACCACGTCGTCGCCTCGCCGCTTCAACCACCCGGCCACCGCCCGACCCGTGACGCCGTACCCGATGACGGCCACCCGCCCCCGGCTCAACCGGTCCCCCCGTGGGAGAGGAAGTCGGCGTAGAACGATCCGAGGGCCAAGGCGGTGAAGAGCCCGGCCAGGATCCAGAAGCGGATGATGACCGTGGTCTCGGGCCATCCGAGCAGCTCGAAATGGTGGTGGATGGGCGCCATCCGGAACACCCGTCGGCGGAACAGGCGGAAGCTGGCAACCTGCAGGATCACCGACACCGTTTCCAAGACGAACAGGCCGCCGATGATCGGGAGCAGCAGGTCCACGTTCTCCAGCAGGGCCAAGGTGGCGATGCCGGTCCCGATGCCGAGCGATCCCGTGTCCCCCATGAAGATGTGGGCCGGTGCCGCGTTGAACCACAGGAAACCGGCGCAGGCCCCGATCAGGGCGGTGGCCATGAGCGCCTCGTCGAGCGGCGTCGGGTTGCCGTAGAGGCCCTGGTGCTTCACCTGGTAGTAGCCGATCACCGCGAAGGCGGCGAAGGCGAAGGTCGAGGAGCCCGCAGCCAGGCCGTCGAGGCCGTCGGTCAGGTTGACGGCGTTGCTGAAGCCCACGATGACCACCACGGCGAAGATGACCCAGCCCACTTTGCCCAGGTCGATCCCGGTCGAGTTGTAGCGCGTGAACGACAGGTGGGTGTCCACCTTCAACCAGGTGACCGAGACGATGGCGAAGGCGCCCGCCACCACCACCTGGGCCGCCGCCTTGGCCCGGGCGTTGAGACCCAGGCTGCGCTGTCGGTGCACCTTGATCCAATCGTCGACCAGACCGATGGCCGCCGCCGCGCAGACGGTGACCATGGCGACCAGGCCCCGGGTGGTGAAGGGGGCGTCGATGTGAGACGCCACCCACCCGACCACGGCCGCCCCGATCAGGGTCACCCCACCCATGGTGGGGGTACCGGCCTTGCTCTGATGGCGCTCCGGGCCGTCCTCTCGTATCTGCTGGCCGATGCCCCGCATCCGGAGCCAGTTGATCAGGAGAGGGGTGGCCAGCAGGGCGATGACCATGGCCACGCCGCCCGCGACGAGCAGATTCTTCACCGGCCACCCGCCTGACGGGACTCGATGATCCGGTGCAGCGCCGCGGTCGCCACCTCGACGTCGTCGAAAGGCAGCACCCGGCCGCCGATCTCCTGGCCCTTCTCGTGGCCTTTCCCGGCAATCACCACCACGTCCCCGGGCGCCGCGGTGGCCAGGGCGGTGGTGATGGCCGACGCCCGGTCGGGGTCGGCGCGCACGTTGGTGGCACCGGTCGCCCCCCCGACCACCTCGACGATGATCGAATCAGGGTCCTCGCCGCGGGGGTTGTCCGAGGTCACCAGGACCAGATCGGCCCGCTCGGCCGCCACCTGCCCCATCAAAGGGCGCTTCTCCCGGTCCCGGTCTCCGCCCGCGCCGAACACCGCGACCAGTCGGCCGGCGCAGATCCGCCGGGCCGCGTCGAGGATCTTGGCCAGCCCGTCGGGGGTGTGGGCGTAGTCCACGATGACGGTGAAGGGCTGACCGGCATCGACGAGTTGGAACCGTCCCTCGACGGAGTCGACCCGGCCCAGGCCCTCGACGATGGCGTCGAGGTCGGCGCCCATGGCCTCTGCCGCAGTGGCCGCGGCCAGAGCGTTGGTGACGTTGAAATCCCCACCTACCCTCAGCCCGACCGGCCGCCCCCGCCAACGGAAGGTCGACCCCGACGGTGCCAGCGCCAGGCCCTCGGCGTCCGCGTGGCGGTAGGTCACCACCGGGTCGCCGGCCCGGCCCACCCGCTCGGCCAGCCGGGCCCCCCACCGGTCGTCGGCGTTGACCACGGCCACGCCGGCCCGCCCCGAGGCGAACAAGCTGGCCTTGGCCTCGAAGTAGTCCTCCATGGTGGCGTGGTAGTCGAGGTGCTCGGGGCTCAGGTTGGTGAACACTGCTGCGGAGAAATGAACGGCGTCGGTGCGGTGCTGGTCCAAGGCGTGTGAGGAAACCTCCATGGCCACCGCCCGGCCTCCGTCGCGGCGCCACTCGGCAAGAAGGGCATGCAGTTCCGGGGCCTCGGGGGTGGTGCGGTGGGAGGTCAGGGTACCGACCGTACGGGCCGGCCATCCATTCACCTCGAACACCGAACGGAGGAAGGCGCACGTGGTGGTCTTGCCGTTGGTCCCGGTGACCGCGGCGATCAACAGGTCCCGGGAGGGGTGGCCGTAGACCGCGTCGCACACCGGGCCCAGGGCTCGCCGTACCGAACGGACCACCACCTGGGGGGCCGCCACGTCGAGGGGGCGCTCACAGAGCAGGGCGGCGGCCCCCTCGGCGAGGGCCGCGCCGGCGAAGAGGTGACCGTCGGCCGTCCGGCCCGGCACGCAGGCGAACAGGCTGGCCCGCCGGACCTGCCGGGAATCCATGGTCACCGACCCGACCTCGGAGGAGAGGTCGCCGACCGTCTGCACCAGGAGCCCGAGCTCCGCCAGGTTGGCCTCCGCAATCAACCCGTCGAGCTGCACCGCGTCAGCCGGTCGAGGGGCTGGATCGGGACCGGCTGGCACCGGTGGTGGCCGGGGTCGTCACCGCCGGTACCGACGACGAGGTGGACGTCGGGCCGGTAGGCGAAGCGGGGTTGGTCGAAGAGACCGGTCCGCTCGTGGGGGTAGGGGTGGGCGGCGTGGAACTCGACGGTACCGATGCCGGCGCGCCGAGTCCGGGCAGCGGGGTACCGGCCACCTCTCCTGCCCCTGTGGCCGATGCGGTCGTGGCCAGTGGCACGCCGGGGGCCGGGGGCTCTTTGGGCATCGGGCGGATGTCCATCTCCTGCAGGGCGGCCCGCATGATCTTGGCGAAGGTCGGCGCCGAGGCGGCCGCCCCGTAGTCGGCGGTGTCGTCGACCACGATCATGGCCGTGAGCTGCGGCTTCTCCGCCGGCGCGAACCCGGCGAAGCTGGCCACGTAGTGCCCGGGCTCGTATCCCCCCTGCGGCGAGGGGACCAGGGCGGTGCCGGTCTTGCCCGCCACCGTGTAGGGATCCAGGTTGGCGGCGGTACCGGTGCCGACCCGCACCACCTCGTCGAGCATGGTCGTCATCTCGTTGGCCACCCGGGTGGAGACGATCCGGCGGGAGGGACCGGTGGGCACGGGGTGCTCGTGGCCCTGCCCGTCGATGGTGGCGTCCACCAGCCGGGGCGGCACATAGACCCCTCCGTTCGCCACCGTGTTGTAGGCGGCCAGCATCTGCACCGCGGTCACCGCGATGCCCTGCCCGATCGGCACGTCGGCGATGGACGTGCCCGACCAGTAGCTCGGGAGGAGCCCGGCCGACTCCCCGGGGAACTGGATCGGGCTCTCGGCCCCCAGCCCGTAGGCGGAGATGTACTTCATCAGCTGCGTACGACCGAGCCTCTGCGAGATCTGGATGGTCCCGATGTTGGAGGAGTTGGCCAGGATGTCGGTGACCGTCCAGTGCTCGGTGGCGTGCGGCTCGGCGTCGTGGAACACCGTGCCGGCCACCGAGTAGGAGTTCGGGATGGTGAACACGTTGGACGGCACGATCACGTGCTGCTGCAGGGCGGCCGAGATCGTGATCAGCTTGTTGACGGAGCCCGGCTCGTAGACGTCGGTGAGCGACGTGGCCGTCGGCGACTCGACCGGCTGGGCCTGGACCCCGCGGCCCGAGGGGCTCGGGATGCTGATCGGGACGGCCTGTGGCTGGTTGCTGCCGGCGGTCGGCATCGACAGCTCGGCATCGGCCAGGATCTCACCTGTCTGGGTGTCCATCAGCAGGGCGATCCCCCGCTTGGCGTTGGCCGCCACCAGGGCCTGGGCCAGCGCCTGCTCGGCCTGGTACTGGAGCGGCTCGTCCAGGCTGAGCACCAGGTCCTGACCGGCCACCGGCGCCTGGTAGTCCTGCACCCCGCCCGGCACCAGCTGGCCCTGCGGGTCGATCTGCTCCGTCTCCTTGCCGGTGCGGCCGGTCAGAAGGGCGTTGTACTCGTACTCGAGCCCCGACAGCCCGGTACCGTCGATGCCTACCTGGCCGATGAGCGGACCGGCCAGCGAGCCGGCCGGGTAGAAGCGCCTCGGCTCGCTCAGGCTGTACACCCCGGCCAGGTGCAGGGCCGCCACCCGCTTGGCCGGCCCGTCAGGGATGGCCCGGGCCAGGTAGACGAAGGTGGTCCGACCGGTCATCTCCGGCTGCAGCGTGGACGCCGCGATCCCGAGGATCGGGGCCAGCTGGGCCGACTCGCGGGCCGGGTCGGTGACCTGTGCCGGGTCGGCGTAGATGGTCGTCTGGGGCATCGACATGGCCAGCTCGTTGCCGTTTCGGTCCAGGATGGCACCCCGCTCACCGGGCAGCGTGATGGTCTGCTCCCACTCCGATCCCCCGGTCGCCAGGTACGAGGCCGAGTTGACCCCCTGGATGGAAACCAGCTTGACGCATATCACGGTGAAGGCCACCGTCGTCATGAGCAGCATCTTGAACGCCCGGGTCCGGCCTCTGGCACCGAGACCGCGACGGGGCGCGGCGTGCACCGGCCGGTAGCGACCCCGGCCCCCTGACGGGGGCCGACCGGTCACGGCAGGCCCGCCAGTTCGGACTTGATCTGGGGCCAGTCGGCGTCACCGGCCGGCGCAGTTCTCGCTGACGACCGGGACCCGCCGGAGGTCGACGATCCGGTGCCCGTGACCGCCGACGCCGCGGCCGAACCGGGGGTCGGGGCGAGGTAGGCCACCTTGGTCGGCTGGGTCATGCCCAGCTGGCCCTCGGCCATGGAGATGATGTGGTCGGGCGACCCGAGCTGGGCCACCTGGAGCCGGTTCTGCTGGTAGCTGGCCTGGGCCTGCTGCACCTGCTTGTCCAGGCGGTCGATGGCGAACTGGCGCTGGGCCAGCACCACGTGGAGGTAGACGAGGGCCAGCCCGACCAGGGTGGCGCCGGCGATACCCGCGAAGAGGACGGCCCGGGCCCGGCGGCGCCGCTGGGCCGGGCTGAGGCCGGGGTCCGCGACGACGGTCAGGTGTGGCGGCCCGACCTCCTGCTCCGGTTGGGCCGGGGCGGCCACGACAGCCAGG
>JAKBAX010000157.1 GCA_021808785.1 Actinomycetes bacterium
GGACTCGTTGCCGGCGTGCAGCTTGTCGATGGTAGGGGTGGAGGCCGCGGACACCGTGCTGAAGGTCACCTTGTCACCGACCTTCAGATCCGACAGGGTGGCCTCGCCGTTCTTGTCGATGTCGCTGCTCGACGTCACCGCGTAGGTCTTGCCGTCGATGGTCACCGAACTGGCGCCCACGGCGGTGACCGTCCCGCTGTCGGAGAGACCGCCGGAGCATCCATTGGCCGTCGTCGAGGCCTGACCGCTCGCCGGGGTCTGGTTCGCGGCCAGCGTCTGGGCCGCGGCCATCGTCTGGCCGGTGGAGCTCGAAGACGACGAGGCGCTGGTGACGGTGGCGGACGGGTTGGTGGATGCGCTGGCGGTGGCGGTGGCGGTCGCGCCGATGATGGTTCCGGCGGCCACTCCGCCGGTGAGGATGGCGGCCGTGGCCCAGAGCTTGGGTTTGGCGCGGATGCGGTCCAGTGCGGACATTTTGATGGTCCTTTCGGTAGTGCGGATCGACCGGCCGTCGCCGGTCGATCTGTATCCTCCGACCCGTGCCGCAGACCAGGGTCAGTCCGGGCTTGGAGTCCCCTCCGAAATAGCCGCCCAGGCTTGGAAAGAGCCCCGTCGCCGCGGTCCGCTATGTTCGGCCGATGAGCGAATTCGACGCATGGGGTCCCCTCGCACCGCTGATCGGCGAGTGGGAGGGGGACGAGGGCATCGACGTGGCCTTCAACAACGAGCAGGGCCGGATCGTGGAGACACCCTTCCGCGAGAAGACCAGCATGAAGCCCTTCGGACCGGTGGACAACGGCACTCAGAGCCTCTACGGCCTCGACTACCGCACCGCCGCGTGGCGCGGCGACGAGGACAATCCGTTCCACACCGAAGTCGGCTATTGGCTCTGGGATGGCGCCGACGGCGTGGTGATGCGCTGCTTCATGGTCCCCCGCGGCTCCACCGTCCTGGCCGGCGGGGAGACCGCCGCCGACTCCCGTAAGTACACGATGAAGGCGGACTGCGGGTCGGAGATCTTCGGCATCCTGTCCAACCCGTTCCTGGCCCGCAACGCCCGGACCAGCAGCTACGAGGTGGACATCACCGTGCACGAGGACGGGTCGTGGTCCTACGACGAGACCACCAGGATCGAGCACGCCCGCTCGAGCGACGTGGTGGTCCACACCGACCGGAACCGGTTGCGTCCCGCCGGGTCCTGAGCCGGCCCCGCCAGGGCCCTACCCGGCGCTGTTCACCACGTAGCGGCCGGTCACCCCGCCTTGCAGGATGGACGTCAGCACGCCGTCCAGCTCGTCGAGCTGGACGGTGGTGCCGATGGTGTCCAGGCCCCCCGGCTTCATCTCGCCGGCCAGCCGACCCCACACCTCCCGCCGCCGTTCGACAGGCGTCTGCACCGAGTCGATCCCGAGCAGGGCCACGCCCCGCAGGATGAACGGCATCACGGTGGTGGGGACCGGGGCCCCACCGGTCAGACCGCTGGCGGCCACCGCCCCGCCGTAACGGATCCTGGCCAGGACATTGGCCAGGGTCACGCCCCCGACGCAGTCCACCGCCCCGGCCCAGAGCATCGAGTCGAGCGGACGTCCGACCGACTCCCCCAGCGTGCTGCGGTCGACGATGTCCACCGCCCCGAGCGACCGCAGGTACTCGTAGCTATCCGCCTTGCCGGTGCTGGCCACGACCTCGTAGCCCAGCCCCGCCAGTATGTTGACAGCTGTGCTGCCGACACCGCCGGTGGCGCCGGTCACCAGAATCTGGCCGTCCTCGGGGGTGACGCCGTGGTCCTGCAGGGCCATGACCGAGAGGGCGGCGGTGTAGCCGGCGGTGCCGATCACCATGGCCTCCCGGGCGTCCAGGCCGATCGGGATGGGCACCAGCCACTCCTCGGGGACCCGGGCCCGGGCGGCGAAGCCACCGTGGCGCGACACCCCGATGTCGTAGCCGTGGGCCAGCACCGCCGTGCCGGCCGACAGATGACCGGCGTCGTCGGCCAGAGTCCCGGCCAGGTCGATCCCCGGGATGAGGGGGGAGATGCGGGCCACCTTGCCATCGGGCGTGGAGGCGAGAGCGTCCTTGTAGTTGACGCTGGACCACTCCACGTCGACCAGGGCCCCGTCGGGCAGGTCGGCGGTGGTCATCTCCCGCACCCTCCGCTCGTAGCCGTCTTCGGTCTTGCTGGCCACGAAGGCCCGGAAGGTGTCAGCCGTCATGGGGCAACACCGTACCGGGCCGCCGCCCGGCCACCCACCCGCTCCACGCGGCCACCCACCCGCTCCACGCGGCCACCCACCCGCTCCACGCGGCCACCCACCCGCTCCACGCGGCCCCGAGCTCCCCGATCGGCCTGCCCGAGCCCCCGATCCGCCTGCCCGTAGCGGGGTGGGGTCGGGTAGGTTGCGCCGATGCCGACCGTCTCGCCCGCGGACCTGGCGGTCGGCGCTTTCAGCGCCGAACCGCCTTGGCTGGTCGAGCCGGCCGCCCTGATCTGGCGGCGCCGGGCGGATGACCGTCGGCGGGCCACCCAGGCCCAGGTCCCGGGACTGCTGCGCCGACGCCGATTGCCTCCGGGGCGGCGCGTGCTCACCGTCGCCACCCACCTGGGTCGGGCTCTGGCCGGCTGGTACCTGGTGGATCGACGGACGGCCCGCCGCCAGGACCGGCCCGAGATGTCGCGCGCCGGTCTGTCCAAACGGCTGCGGCACGCCTTCCAGACGCTCGGGCCGACCTACATCAAGCTGGGCCAGATCCTCTCCTCCGGCGAGGGCCTGTTCCCGCCCGAACTGGTCCAGGAGTTCCGGCTCCTCCGTGACCGGGTGCCGCCCGAGACCTTCGATACCGTGCGGACGGTGGTGGAGCAGGACCTGGGCGCCACACTGGAGCAGGTCTTCTCCTCGTTCGACCGGGAGCCGCTGGCCGCCGCGTCCATCGCCCAGGTGCATGCCGCCACCCTGCGGAGCGGGGAGCAGGTGGTGGTCAAGGTGCAGCGCCCGACGGTGGCCACCACCGTGGCGCGCGACCTGGCCGCCATGAGCTGGATCGCCCCCTTCCTGATCGGCCGCATCCCCGTGTCGGCCCTGGCCAACCCGCCGGCCCTGGTGGAGCTGTTCGCCGAGACCATCGTGGAGGAGCTGGACTTCCGCCTGGAAGCGGACAACATGCTGGATGTGGCCGCCGTGTTCGCCGCCACCGAACAGAGGTCGGTGGTGGTACCCCGGCCCCACCCGCAGCTGGTCACCAGGAGGGTCCTGGTCATGGAGCGCCTCAGCGGCTTCTCCTTCGATGACGTGGCCGGCATGCAGGAGGCGGGCATCGACACTACCGAGGTGGTGCGGGCCCTTATGATCTCGTTTCTCGAGGGAGCCATCATCCACGGGGTCTTCCACGGCGACCTGCACGGCGGAAACCTGTTCGTCCAGACCGACGGCCGGGTGGCCCTGCTGGACTACGGGATCACCGGCCGCCTGGACGAGAGCCGGCGCCATGCCTTCCTGCGCATGCTGATGGGCGGCACCATCAACGACCCGAAGATGCAGCTGGCCGCGCTGCGCGACCTGGGCGCCCTGCCGGCCGATACGGACCTCGACGCGGTGATCAACGACCTCGGGATAGACCAGCCGGTGAGAGATCCCACCCAGATGTCACCCGACGAGCTGCTGGCCGAGATCCGCGACGTCATCAAGAAGCTCCTGGCCTACGGGGCCCGGTTCCCCAAGGTGTTGATGCTCTACGTCAAGGATCTCCTCTTCATCGACGGGGCTCTCGCCACCCTCGCCCCCGACATCGACCTGTTCCAGGAGATCACCCGCGTGGCCATGTACTTCACCCAGCGCTACGGGGAGCGAATCGCCTTGGAAGTAGGCGTCGATCCCCGGGAGCGGGCGGTGGATCTCGACGCCTTCCGGGCCCAGCTCGGGGTGTCGAACGAGGTCAGCTCCATGACCTACCGGGAGCTTCAGGATCGCCGGGCCCTGATCCGTCGGCGTATGGAGGACCACCGCCGGCGCCGGCGATGAGCTAGGCGCCGGCGATGAGCTAGGCGCCGGCGTGGGCCCGGAAGAAGCGTCGGGCGCCGGGGGCGCTCCAATTGTCGTGGTCCTCGCCGAAGCAGGTGACACCGTCGAGGTCCCACTCGGTGAGGGAGTTGACGGTAAAGAGGTTCGGGTTCAGATGCAGCGCGATGTGGTTCAGGCACCGCCCGGAGGCTTCGAACGAACGGCCGCGCTCATCGGTACCGGAGATCTCGACCCGCCGCGGGAACCCATGGGCGTCGCGCTCGGCGACCGTCCGCATGGCGTCGGCCACCTTGGACCATTCGCCATCGCGCATGTGGTAGCCGTGGATCGACTGGTATCCCTGGCCGAGGTCCATGGTGATGGTGTGGAAGCCGTGTCCGGGGCCGGCCGTGGCGTAGCTGTAGCCGCCCGCACCGTATCCCTCGCCGAACTGGGGTCGCGGCCCCCAGGACCGGTCCCGGAATCCGTAGGCGTCGACCGGGATCTCCTCCCCCTGCAAGACGATTCTGCCCCGGTAACGGCCGGGCTGATCCAGGTGGCTCTCACCGAGGTAGTTGGGGCGGGCCACCGCCTCGTAGGTGAGCGAGATGTGGAGGTCGTCGCCGTCGGGATCGTCGTAGGTGAGCTCGTAGCTCTGTTGCGGGGCGGTACAGCGGTAATGGATTCCATTGGCGAGGGTGATGTCAGAAAGCGGCTGGTCCGGAATGGGCAGGTGCCAGAAGTTCTTGGCATAGCGCACATTCCACGGCTGGTCGCCCGACTCGTCCCATACGTAGGCGGCGGCCGCGCACACCTTCTGGTTGGTCCGGAAGAACGGGTACAGCTGGCCGGACAGTCGCCGCTCCGGCACGGCGAAGGTGAACCAGCACGTCTCGGTCCAGTAAGGGTCGTTCGAGGTGGGCGGGTGGAACTCGTCGTCGGGGTGGCCGGCAGTGCTCATGAGAGGAGATCCTCCAAGCAGGCGGTCGACTGGTTCTCCCGCCAATAGACGTTGTCGGCCGGCATGAGGCCCCGCTCCACGGTGCGGTTCATGACCCTGACCACGATCGAGCAGTAGCGGGCCGCGGCAAAGGTCTCGTACCAGTGGGTGTCGATCGGGCTCCGCCCGCTGCGAGCGAAGTAGATGGCGGCCTGCTCCTCACGGGTCGGTTCGCCCTCCAGCCGACGAGGGGCGCCCGACTGCTCGTGCGACCACCGGTCGAACATGAGCCACCAGCCCAGGTCCATCCCGAACGGGGCGATCGACGCCGCTTCGAAGTCGGTGACGCAGACGCATTCGAAGTCCCGCCAGATCATGTTGCCGAGGCGGGGGTCGCCCCAGTTGATCGTGACCGACGCCGGGTCGTGGGCGGGTGCATGGGCCTCGAGCCAGTCGTAGGCGTCGGTGACGAGCGGCAGCTCCCGGCCGGCCAGCTCCCGGATGGTGTAGTCCCGCCAGATGCCGAGCTGGCGCAAGATGGTGGGCTCCTCACCTTCGGGCAGGAGCCAGCCGAGGTCGTGTTTCTGCCAGTCGAGGGTGTGCAGGCCGGCCAGCACGCCGAGGCCGCCCTCGACCATCCGCCGCCGCTCGTCCGGCACGGCGTTGAAGAAAAAGCCCTCCGCGGCGTAGGTCGGCGACACCAGGGGAACGACGCCATCGACGAATTCCATGACGAAAAAGGGGGCCCCCATGACGTCGGGGGCCGGCTCGTAGCCGATGAGCGAGGCGAGCGGAATGTTGGTGCCAGCGGCCAGGGCCGACATCAACCGGTACTGGATGTCCACCTCGACATCAAAGCCGGGTGCCTGCTGCGGGTACACCGCCGGGTCGGGGGACTCGAGTCGCAGCACCAGCTTGCCGACCGAGGTTTCGAGCATGATGGTCTGGGCCGAGAATCCGACCGACAGCGGGGTGACGTCCATGACCCGGACCCCGGTACCGAGCCGCTCGCCCAACCACCCCCCGAGGGCCGCCACCTGTGCCGGTTCCATGCAGGGCAGAGCGTAGTTACTGACCGGCGGGGTGGGGCGGGCCGCCGAACGATGCCTGCCCGCCGTGGCGGTAGGCTGGACCGGATCCCCCCATGCAGCACAGAACCGACATCCGCAACGTGGCCATCGTGGCCCACGTCGACCACGGCAAAACGACGCTGGTCGACGCCATGCTCCGCCAGTCCGGAGCCTTCCGCGCCAATCAGGAGGTGGCCGACCGGGTCATGGACTCCATGGACCTGGAGCGGGAGAAGGGCATCACCATCCTGGCCAAGAACACCGCGGTCCGCTATGGCGACCTGACCGTCAACATCGTGGACACGCCCGGCCACGCCGACTTCGGCGGCGAGGTGGAGCGGGGCCTGACCATGGTCGACGGCGTGCTGCTACTCGTCGACGCCAGCGAGGGACCCCTTCCGCAGACCCGCTTCGTGCTGCGCAAGACGCTCGAGGCCCGCCTGCCGGTGATATGCGTGGTCAACAAGATCGACCGGCCCGACGCCCGGCCCGCCGAGGTCCTCGACGACGTCTACGAGCTGTTCCTCGACCTCGGGGCCGACGAATCGCAGATCGAGTTCCCGATCGTCTACTGCAACGCCCGGGCCGGACAGGCCGCCATGGCCCCCGAGGATGTAGCCGATGCCCCCGATCTCAAGGTCCTGCTCGACCTCCTGGTCGAGCGCATCCCGCCGCCCACCTACGAGGAGGGCCATCCTTTCCAGGCCTTGGTGACCAACCTGGACGCCTCTCCTTACGTGGGTCGCCTGGCCCTGTGCCGGATCCGGAACGGTTGGGTACGCAAGGGCCAGTCCGTCGCCTGGTGCCGCCACGATTCGACGGTGGAGCGGGTCCGGCTCTCCGAGGTGTACGTCACCGAGGCGCTCGACCGGGTCGACGCCCCGGCCGAGGGGGCCGGGCCGGGCGACATCATCGCGGTGGCCGGAATTCCCGAGATCATGATCGGCGACACACTCGCTGATCCCGACGACCCCCGGCCGCTGCCGGTCATCACCATCGACGAGCCCAGCATCGGCATGACCCTGGGGGTCAACACATCTCCCCTCGCCGGCAAGGCGTCGGGCCCCCTGCCGCCCGGCAACAAGCTGACCGCCCGGCTCATCAAGAGCCGCCTGGACGCCGAGCTCATCGGCAACGTCAGCATCCGGGTACTGGCCACCGACCGGCCCGACACCTGGGAGGTACAGGGTCGGGGCGAGCTGGCCCTGGCGGTTCTGGTGGAGATCATGCGCCGGGAAGGCTTCGAGCTGACCGTGGGCAAACCACAGGTGCTGACCCGCGAGATCGACGGCCGGCTGCACGAGCCCATGGAGCGGGTCAGCGTGGACGTACCCGAGGACTTCATGGGGGTGGTCACCCAGCTGCTCTCGCTGCGCAAGGGCCGCATGGAGGACATGGTCAACCATGGGACCGGCTGGGTGCGCATGGACTGGCTGGTGCCGTCCCGGGGCCTCATCGGCTTCCGCACCGAGTTCCTGACCGAGACCCGTGGCACCGGCCAGCTGCACCACGTCTTCGAGGGCTACGAGCCCTGGCACGGGGAGCTGCGCACCCGGCCCAACGGGTCGCTGGTCGCCGACCGGCGCGGCCCCACCACTTCCTATGCCCTGACCAACCTGCAGGAGCGAGGTGCCCTCTTCATCGGACCAGGCATCGAGGTCTACGAGGGGATGATCGTCGGGGAGAACGCCCGGTCCGAGGACATGGACGTCAATCCGACCAAGGAGAAGAAGCTGACCAACATGCGGGCCGCGGCGTCCGATGAGACGATCCGCCTGGTCCCCCCGCTCCAGCTCTCACTAGAGCAGGCCCTCGAATTCATCCGCGAGGACGAGTGCGTGGAGGTCACCCCGTCGGTCGTCCGGCTGCGCAAGGTGATCCTGGACCAGTCCGAGCGGGCCCGCCGTCGGGCCGCCGCCCGCCCACCGCGCGCCTGAGCCTCCAGGCGCCCGGCGGCCCCTCACTGGTGGGTGGGGTCGTCCGGGTACCAGGACACGAAGGCCAGGGGATATGGCTGGCGGCGCAGCACCTGCTTCCACAGCCGGCCGGGGTCGAGGGTGAACGCGTCGCCAGTCTCGGCATCGACGAGCCACCAGGCCCCGGCTTTGATCTCGGCCTCCAGCTGGCCCGCCGACCAGCCGGCGTAGCCGGCGAACATCCGCAGCTGGCGAACCCGGCCAACGACCCCGTCGGGGTCGCCATCCAGATCCACGGTGCCGATGCCGGGCGCCACCTCCTTCCAGCCCTCCTCGGCCCCGTCGCCGCCGCCCGCCATGGCCGATTCACCCGCCACGGTCGACTCTCCGGAGGGGGCGTTGCGGGCCAGGCAGATCACCGCCTCGTGCTGGACCGGCCCACCGAGGAACAGGACCGCCGGTTCGGCGGCCAGGTGCTCCCACTGGGGCAGGGGCTCGGCCACATCCATCTGCGAGGGCCGGTTGAGCACCAGGCCCAGCGCCCCGTCCTCGTTGTGGGCCAGGAGGAGCACGACCGTTCGGTCGAAGTTCGGGTCCGGCAGGAGCGGGTTGGCGACCAGGAGCCGCCCGGCGCGCAGCACCCTCCCAGCTTGCCATCACAGCGGACCCGACCGGCACAGCCCGCCCCGTATACCCCAGGTC
This sequence comes from Actinomycetes bacterium, assembly GCA_021808785.1. GTDB lineage: Bacteria > Actinomycetota > Acidimicrobiia > Acidimicrobiales > Palsa-688 > JAKCDU01. The sequence goes on from JAKBAX010000157.1 coordinate 8,624, forward strand.
GGCGGACCGGGTGACTACCTTGCCTGTATGCGTGCGGTAACGGTGGTACCCCTCCAGAAGGACTCGGTGGATCTGACCGAGCTTCGCGAACCCCCCGAGTCCGACGGGCCGGTGCTGGTCCAGACCCGGGCGGTGGGGGTGTGCGGCACCGACCTGGAGATCATCAGCGGCGAGTACGGCTGGGCTCCGCCGGGCGAGGACCGCCTCGCCATCGGACACGAGTCGCTCGGCCAGGTGCTCGAAGCGCCCGACGGCGCCGGCGTGGCGCCGGGTGACCTGGTGGTGGCCATCGTCCGCCGTCCCGACCCGGTCCCCTGCCCCAACTGCGCCATCGGCGAGTGGGACATGTGCCGCAACGGCCGGTACACGGAGTGGGGCATCAAGGAGCACCACGGATACGCCCGGGAGCGCTACCGGATCACCCCCGACTTCCTGGTGAAAGTGGACGCCGCCCTCGGCAACCTGGGCGTGCTGCTCGAGCCCACCACTGTGGTCGCCAAGGCGTGGGATCACATCGAGCGCATCGGCCGCCGGTCCGAATGGAAGCCCCAGACCGTGCTGGTCACCGGGGCCGGCCCCATCGGGCTCCTGGCCGCCCTGCTCGGCGTGCAGCGGGGGCTCGAGGTGCACGTGCTCGACCAGGTGACGGAGGGCCTCAAGCCGGATCTGGTATCTGCCCTGGGGGCCCACTATCACCACGGAGCCGTGGCCGACATCGGCGTTGAGCCCGACGTCGTCATCGAGTGCACCGGGGTGGGGCCCCTCATCTTCGACGTGATGGACCACGCCGGGGCCAATGGCATCGTCTGCCTGACCGGCGTCTCCTCCGGGGGGCGGGACATCTCCGTCGATGTCGGCATGCTCAACCGGCGACTGGTCCTCGAGAACGACGTGGTCTTCGGGTCGGTCAATGCCAACCGCCGGCACTACGAAGCGGGCGCCGAGGCACTGGCCGGGGCCGACCAGCAGTGGCTCGGCCGGCTGATCAGCCGCTCGGTCCCACTGGATCGGTGGCACGAGGCTTACACCCGCCAGCCCACAGATGTGAAGGTGGTCCTCCAGTTCGACGAGGGCGCCCCGGCATGATCGGGCGTCCATGGCGCTCTCCGGAGCCTGACCGCTTCCCTGCGGGGGAGCAGTCCGGGGCCGCCGGCCCCTGGCCAGTCGGGCCCTGGGCGTC
>JAKBAX010000005.1 GCA_021808785.1 Actinomycetes bacterium
GGCCGGGGGCGGGCCGGCCGGGGGCGGGGATCCGAGCCGATCGGGCCAGAGCCCCCGCCCCCGGCGGCGGCCACCGCCCCGGCACTCCACAGGGCGGCCCGGCGGGACAGCCCGAAGCATTCGAAGGCCCCGGCGGTGGCCAGGGCCTCGGCCTGGGCTCGGGTGAGCCCGGCCCGGGCCACCACGTCCTCCATGTCCCGGTAGGGGCGACCGGCCGCGATCCGTTCGGCCATATCCTCGCCGATGGTCCGCACGTAGGACAGGCCGAGGCGCACCGCGGCCCCGCCCGCGCTCGACGCCGACGGCTCGAGGAGGGACCCGGCCCGGCTGGCGTTGACATCGGGCCGGCGCACCTCGACGCCGTGGCGGCGGGAGTCGGAGACGATGGTCTGCGGCGACCAGAAGCCCATGGGCTGGCCGTCGAGCAGGCCGGCGCAGAATGCCGACGGGTAGTGGTGCTTGAGCCACGCCGACGAATAGACGAGGTAGGCGAAGCTCACCGAGTGGCTCTCGGGAAAACCGAAGTTGGCGAAGGCCACCAGCTTGTCCCAGATGGCGTCGGCCACCTGCCCGGTGATGCCCCGCTGCGCCATGCCGGCGTAGAGCCGGGACCGCAGGGCGGCCATCTTCTCCACGCTGCGCTTGGAACCCATGGCCTGGCGCAGCCGGTCCGACTCGGCCGCGCTGAAGCCGGCCACGTCGATGGCCATCTGCATGAGCTGCTCCTGGAAGAGGGGCACACCGAGGGTCTTGGCCAGGCTCTTCTCCAGCAGTGGGTGCAGGTAGGTGACCGGCTCGACCCCGTTGCGGCGCCGGATGTAGGGGTGGACCGACCCGCCCTGGATGGGACCGGGCCGGATGAGAGCCACCTCCACCACCAGGTCGTAGAACGTCCGGGGCTTCAAGCGGGGCAGGGTGGCCATCTGGGCCCGGCTCTCGACCTGGAAGATCCCGACCGAGTCGGCCCGGCAGAGCATGTCGTACACCTCGGGTTCCTGCTCCAGGTCGGCCAGGTCCACCTCCACCCCGTGGAAGGCCCGGACGTGGTCCACCGTGGCGTGCAGGACCGTCAGCATGCCCAGGCCCAGCATGTCGAATTTGACCAGTCCGGCGGCCGCGCAGTCGTCCTTGTCCCACTGCAGCACGCTGCGGTCGGCCATGCGGGCCCACTCCACCGGGCACACCTCGGCTACCGGCCGGTCGCATATCACCATGCCGCCGGAGTGGATGCCGAGGTGGCGGGGGAAGTGCTGCACCGCCCCGGCCAGATCCATCACCGGTGGGGGGATGTCGTGGTCGGGGACGGCCGCGGTGGCCGACAGGGGACCCCATGCGTCCACCTGCCTGGACCAGGCGTCGAGCTGGCCGGGGGCCGCCCCGAGGGCCTTGCCCATGTCGCGCACCGCGGAGCGGGGCCGGTAAGTGATCACGTTGGCGACCTGGGCCGCCGCGCCCCGGCCGTAGCGGCGGTACACGTACTGGATGGCCTCCTCCCGCCGGCCGCTCTCTATGTCCACGTCTATGTCGGGTGGCCCGTCGCGCTCGGGGGAGAGGAACCGCTCGAACAGCAGGCCCAGGCCCACCGCATCGGCCTTGGTGATCCCCAGGGCGTAACAGACCGCCGAGTTGGCCGCCGATCCCCGCCCCTGGCAGAAGATGTCATGGGTCCGGCAGAACTCCACGATGTCCCAGACGATGAGGAAGTAACCGGCGAAGCCCAGCTGCTCGATCATCTCCAGCTCGTAGTCGATCTGCGGCCACGCCCTGGGGTTCCGGGGCGCTGTCCGGGTGCCGTACCGGTGGGTGGCCCCCTCCTCGGTCAGGTGGCGCAGCCAGCTCATCTCGGTGTGCCCCTCCGGCACCGACCAGGGCGGCAGGTTGGGAGCGACCAGGGCCAGGTCGAAGGCGCACTCCCGGCCCAGCTCGGCCGCCTTCTCCACCACGCCGGGGTAACGGGCGAAGCGGCGCAGCTGCTCGGCCCCGCTGCGCAGGTGGGCGGAGGCGGCGGCCGGCAACCAGCCGTCCATCTCGTCCAGGCTGCGCCGGGCCCGCACCGCGGCCAGGGCGGTGGCCAGCCGGCGGCGGCCCGGATGGTGGTAGTGCACGTTGTTGGTGGCCACTACGGGGGCGCCGGTGCGGGCCGCCGCCGCCACCAGGGCGTCGTTGCGGGCCGAGTCCACCGGGTCGCCGTGGTCCCATATCTCCACCGCCACATGGTCCCGGCCGAACAGCCGTTGGAGGCGCTGCAGCTCGGTCGTGGCCCGGGCCGGGCCGTGGTCGACAAGGGCGGCCGGCACCATCCCCTTGCGACAGCCCGTCAGGACCACCCAATGGTCACAGCAGGTGCCACTTGTTGGGGGAACGCGCACCGGCGAGGCCCCGAAGTCGGGCCGGGCGCCGGCGCCGACCGCGGCGAGGAGCTCCAGGTCCACCAGCGGCCGCCCTTTGTCCCCTCCTTGCAGATGGGCCACCGAGATGGCCCGGCACAGCCGGGTGTAGCCCTCGGGATCGCGGGCCAGGACCAGCAGGTGGGTACCTTCGGGGTCGGCCACCCCGTTCTGCGGGCGGGTCAGGCCGACCGACAGCTCGGCGCCGAACACCGTGGGCAGGCCCACGGCCCGGGCCGCCTCGGCGAAGCGGACCACCCCGTACATGCCGTCATGGTCGGTGAGGGCCAGCGACTCCAGCCCCAGGCGGGCCGCCTCCTCCACTATCTCATCGGGGTGGGAGGCCCCGTCCAAGAAGCTGAAATTCGAGTGGCAGTGCAACTCGGCGTAAGGCACCACGGCGGGGCGGCGGCCGGTCCCCAGCCCGGCCGGGGGCTGGTAGGCCGGGCGCTTGTAGGACCAGGCCGGGGCGTCGCCCCCGTCCCCCTCTGAAGGGAACGACCGGGCGCGCCCGGATATGACCGCCTCCAGCCGTTTCCACGGTACGGGCGGGTTCTGGTAGCCCACCCCCCGAATATACCGAACACATGTTCGGTCCGGTCAAGGGGTGGCGCCCACCCCCACGGTCTGGGGCACCAGCTCGATCCAGGTCTGCCCCGGCTCCATGGCGATGGGGTGGCCGGCCCGGTCCAGGTAGCTCGTGGTATCGGCCAAGGTGGCCCGGTTCCAGGTCCCGGTGGTCATGGTGCCGTTGCGGAACACCAGTACCTGGCCGCTCCCGGTGAGCGTCAGCAGGTTCTCGTGGGAGCCCGTCGGGTCCTCCACGTACTGGCTCGGGTACATGTTGACCCTCATCACGATGATGTTGTTGGTCGTGATCTGGCCCCCCTCGCCGAGGGTGGCCGGCCCGGTGTCGGCGTAGGACCGGAACCACACCCCCGCCTTCGGCTGCCACGTCCAGGTGACGTCCGAGTACTGGAAGGCGATGTGCACGGTGGCGGCGGGAGTGGCCGTCGGGTCCACCGCGCCGTAGGACCACACCGCCGGCGGGGCGACCGGCGCGGCGTGCTCGGCCGCCCCCTCCGCCCATAGAGCCGCCGTGGAGGTGTAGAGGTTGTGCGGGGCGAAGCGGGTGGGGCTGCGGTAGTAGGCGCTGAGGGGGGCCCGATCGACTCCCACGTCGATCAGCGACGAGGCGTCGATGGCGGCCACCGCGGGCGCGATGGCACCGGAGTAACCGATCAGCGGATGGGGGCCGTACTGGCTCAGGATCTCGGGGTCGATCAGCCGGCCGGACCGCACCGGCCCGACCACGGGCGCCCCCTGGCACTGGAAGATGGCGATGAACCGGGTGATGCCGCCCTCCACCGGCTCTTCGTAGAGGACGTCGGCCCGGGACAGGCCGGTCTGGGGCCGGGCCGGGGCCAGGTTGTCGATCTTGATCGCGAGGGCGGGTCGAGCCGGCACATGGCCGCCGGGAGCGGGCATCCCCGACAACGGGCACACCGGCGCCGGCCGGGCCGTCACCGGCACCACGGCGGGCCGGGCCTCGGCGATGGTGCTGCTCGTCGTGGTGGTCGGCGCGGCGCTGCGGTGGGCCGCCCCGCTGCAGCCCACCAGGACCACCGCGAGCGCGGCCAGGACGATCCCAGTGCTTCGCTTCGACCCCGTCATCGGACCCCAGGCTAAGAGCGCCCGGGGCCGACGTGGGGGATCCCCCAGACGCGGTGCCCGCTACCGTGTAGGAGGTGGGGCGGAGCAGCCGGCGGGGCCGACGGGCGGGGGCGATGCTGGCCGTCACCGTGCTCTCGGCCGGCGTTCTGTCGGCCTGCAGCAGCGCGGGCCGGAGTGCCCCGGCCACCGTGTCGGGATTTCTCGCCGCGTGGGACGGCGCGGACGCGGCGTCGATGGTGCCCTACCTCGACCGGCCGGGGGCCGGCCTGGCCCAGCAGATACTGGCGATCACCTCCGGCCTGCACGCCACCGCCGTGACCCGCACCGCCGGGCCGCTGTCTCTCCACGGGTCCCGGGGCCAGGCACCGGTCGTGTCGGTGTACACGCTGCCCGGCCTCGGAACGTGGCGGGAGACCACCACCATGGACCTGGTGCGTCGCTCGGGTCGCTGGCAGGTGGCATGGACACCGGCCGCGGTGGCCCCGCAACTGTCGGGCGGCCAGAGGCTGGAGCTCACCTACGTGTGGGACCACAGAGCGGCCATCCTGGGCGCTGGGGGCAACCCGTTGACGACGGACCAGCCGCAGGTGATCGTGGGCGTGGAAGGCCAGCGGATCAAGGATCCGGCCGCCCTGACCCAGCTCCTGACCGCGGCCGGCGCCTCACCGGCCCAAGTCCGGGCGGCCCTCACCGAGGCCACCGCCCACCCCACCTTCTTCGAGCCGGTGGTGACCATCACCGAAGCCGCGTTCAACGCGTTGGGCGGCCACAGCAGCGCGCTCTACCAGGCTCCGGGCACCCAGTTCCGCCCAACCTCGGCCCGAGCCGCGATCACGCCCGGGCTGGCCGCCCACCTGGTGGGCCAGGTCGGCCCCGTGACCGCCGAGGAACTGGCCCAGCTGGGGGCGCCCTACGACGCGACGAGCACCGTCGGCCAGACGGGTCTGGAAGCGCTCTACGAGAAGCAGCTGGCCGGCGCGCCGGGCGGGCGGATCAACGTGGTCGACCAAGCGGGGAGGACGACCGCCACGGTGGCCATTTTCCAGCCGGTGGCCGGCCGCCCGGTATCCACCGGCCTCGATCCTTCGGTGCAAAGGGCGGCCGAGGCGGCGATGGCCGCGGTGGCGGGCACCGCCGCTCTGGTGGCGGTCAGGGTCAGCACCGGCCAGGTGCTCGCCTCGGTCAGCAACCCGGAGTCCACCCCGTTCGACGCCGCCATGGACGGGTCGTTCCCGCCCGGCTCCACCTTCAAGGTGCTGACGTCGACCGCCCTGTTCGCCGCCGGCCTGTCACCGGCCTCGGTCGCCTCCTGCCCGACCACCTTCACCCTGGGCGGCCGCAGCTTCCACAACGCGGCGGGCGACCAGCCCGTGACCTCGCTGCAGGCCGCCTTCGTCGAGTCGTGCAACACCGCCTTCGTGCAGCTGGCGTCTTCACACCTGAAGCCGAGCGACTTCGCCGCGGTGGCAGCCCGGTTCGACCTCGGCCGGCCCATCCAGATGGGCTACCCGGCCTTCGCCGGGATGGTGCCGGCTCCGGCCGACCTCGCCGAGCTGGGTGCCACCGCCATCGGCCAGGCCGGCGTACTCCTCTCGCCCCTCGACCTGGCCACGGTGGCCGCCGACGTGGCCCGCGGCTCGGTGCTGCCGCCCCGGCTGGTCGCCGGGGCCCCCGACGACGGGGCCGCCCCTGTGGCCCTGGCCCCCCAGACCGTGACCGACCTGCACGCCATGATGGCCGCCGTCGTGACCAGCGGGACGGCGGCCGGGACCGGCCTGCCGGCCGGCACCTTCGCCAAGACGGGCACCGCGGAGTACGGCAGTGGCACCCCCTTGCCGCTCGACGCCTGGCTGATGGGCTGGCACGGCGACGTGGCCTTCGCCATGGTCGAGCAGAACAGCAAAGGTGACGGGGGGCCGGTGGACGGCCCGGTGGTCGCTCGTTTTCTCACCGCCCTCGCCCAGGGGGGATGAGCGGGCCGGCCCCGCCGCGCGAAGCTTCCCCCGTGTCGAGCTTCACGGTCCGCCTGGCGGACACCGCCCCGGACCGGGGGCGGCTGCGGGTGGCGGTCAAGGACATCATCGATATGGTCGGGCTGACCACCACCTGCGGATCCCGGGTGCTGGCCTCCACCCGGGCCCCGGCCGCCGCCGACGCGGCCTGCCTGGCCGGGATCCGGGCCGAGGAGGCCGCCGGCCGGGTCGTGATCGTGGGCCGCACCAACCTGCACGAGCTGGCCTTCGGGGTGTCGGGTGTCAACCCGTGGTACGGCACACCGGTCAACCCTTTGGACCCGCGCCTGGTGCCGGGCGGTTCGTCGAGCGGGTCGGCGGCGGCCATCGGCGCCGGCCTGGCCGACGTGGCCCTCGGCACCGACACCGGCGGCTCGATAAGAATTCCGGCCGCGTGCTGCGGAGTGGTCGGGTTGAAGACCACCACCGGCCGGGTCAGCCTGGCCGGCGTCGACCCGCTCGGGCCCTCCCTCGACACGGTGGGGCCGATGGGCGCCACCGTCGACGCGGTCGGTCGGGGCATGCAGCTGCTCGAGCCCGGCTTCGAGTGGCGCGACACTCCCCCGGCGACGCGCATCGGCCGGTTCCGCCCCCGTGCCGACCCATGGATCGACCGGGCCCTGGACGCCCGTCTGGCCGCATGGGCGGCCGCCGCCCCCGGCCGCTCTGTGGTGGACCTCGACCTCGACCACTTCGACGAAGCCACCGAGGCGCTCGGCGCGATCTTGGCCCGCGAGGCGTGGACGGTCCACGCCGAGCTTTGGACCCGACACGCAAGCGAGTTGTCTCCCGACGTCGCGGACCGCCTGGAAGCGGCATCACACCTGCCAGATGCTGATTTCGAAGCGGCCACCAGGATGCGGGCCCGGTGGTCGGATGGCCTGGCCCGGGTGCTGGGCGGGGTCGACCTGGTCGCCCTCCCCGTGCTGGCGTCGGCCCCCCCGCCTCTGACCGACGCGGCGCGGGTATCGTCGATCCGCTATACCGGCCCTTTCAACCTGTCCGGCGGGCCGGCGCTGGCCCTGCCCGTCCGAAGCGGCCGATCGGGCCTGCCGGCCAGCCTGCAGCTCGTGGGCCCCGCCGGGGCGGAGGCCATGGTCCTGCGCAGCGCGGCCGAGATCGAAAGCCTGGCGCCGGGACCCTCGCCCGACGCCCCCGCCGGGGAGCGGTTGTGAGCGCGGCCGGCGAGCAGTTCCCGGCCGGCGAGCAGTTCCCGGCCGGCGAGCAGTTCCCGGCCGGCGAGCAGTTCCCGGCCATCGAGCAGTTCCCGGCCATCGAGCAGTTCCCGGCCATCGAGCAGTTCCTGGCCGCGGCCGGGCCGGGCCGCACGACCACCCGGGCCCGGATCCCGCTGCCCGATCCGGCTCCGGGGCCGCCCCTGCCGGAGGTGCCGCGCTTGCTCGCCGGAGCTGCCGAGGTGGACATCACCCCTCCGCCCGGCCTGCCCAAGTCCGGCCACTCCCGCAACGCCCAGGACGGCCGCGGCTTCCGCACCCGCCTACGGGCCCGGGTGCTGCACCTGCGGGCCGGGCGGGCGTCGGTGGCCCTGGTGGCCACCGACCTGCACGCCGGCTCGGCAGTGGTGCACGCCCTGGTCGCCGAGTCCATCCGGGCCGGCACCGACATTCCCCGGGCCGGCCTGATGCTCGGCGCCACCCATACCCACGCCGGCCCGGGCCAGTTCCACGGGTCGGACTTCTACAACCGCTGGGCCTCCAACCGGCCGGGGCTGGACCCGGCCTACACCGCCTACCTATCCCGCCGCATCGCCGAGGCGGTGCTCCACGCCTACGAGAGCCGGGCCCCGGCCCGCCTGGCCTTCGGCTCGGCCGAGGTCTGGGGCTACACCCGCAACCGCTCCCTGCCGGCCCACGTGCACAACGACTCCGTCCACGACAAGCGAACCGGCCTGCAGCGCCGCTACGCGGCCGTCAACCCGTGGCTGCACCTGCTCCGGGTCGACTCCGGCCCATCGGGGCCGGCCGGCCGGCCGCTGGCCGCCCTGGCCTTCTTCTCCATCCACGGGACCGGGATCTCCCGGCACGACCCGTCCTACAACGCCGACGTGTGGGCCTACATCACCGGCGAGATGGCCCGTCGAATAGAGGCCCGCACCGGCACCCGCCCGGTGTGCGGCGCGATGGAGGGCACCCATGGTGACGTGACGCCGGCGGTGCGACCCGGGATGCTCGTGTATCCGGAAGCGGAACGGGTGGGGGCCGGCATCGGCTCGGCGGCCGCCGAGCTGCACGAGCACCTGGAGCGGCAGCTTTCGGCCCATCCCCGGTTGGCCACCGGCTACCGGGAGGTGGATCTGACGGCCGGCCCGGTGTGGGGCGGGGTACGCCTGCCCGATCCCGCCGTCGGGGCGGCCAAGATCGCCGGGGCGGTGGAGAACACCACCCCCGTCATCGACCGGCTACCGCCTTTCCGGGCCGGTTGCCCGAAGCCGGCCCGGCTGGCCCGCACCCCCCAGGGCCGCAAGTGGATACTCGGCGGCCGCCACCTCCATGATCGGTTGGCTCCCGGGTCGGCCTTCCCCCGGGTGCTGCCGGTGCAGGTGATGACCATCGGGCCGGCCGCCGTCTTGGCCCTCCCGTTCGAGATCACCGTGGAGGCGGGGCGCCGGTTGGAGGCCGCCCTGCGTGCCACCCTGGCCGGGTCGGGACCGGCGGTGGTGTCGTCGGCGGCCAACGACTACTGGGACTACCTGACCACCGCCGAGGAGTACGACGTGCAGTGCTACGAAGGGGCGAGCAACCTCTACGGGCCCCGCACCCTCGATTTCGTCCTGGCCCTGACCACCGACCTGGCCGGGCGGGTGGGGACCGGCGACGTCGTGGATCTGGTGGCCGGGCCGGCCGGTTCCCGCCACTTCCGCGGGCTGGTCCGCCGCTACCTTCCCGAGCCGCCCGACCGCACCGGCCAGCCCGCCCGGCGGACCGGCCCGGCCACCTTCTTCGAGGCCGATCGGGGCGAGGATCCCTACTGGGAGATGCGCTGGTCGGGCCCCCCGCCGGGAGGGCTGGAGTGGGACCGGCCCCTGCTGCGGGTCGAGCGGGAGCAACCCGGCGGGGGCTGGCGGACAGCCTGCGACCCCACCGGACCGGTGACCGACGCCGGCTGGCACCTCGGCGTGGTCCACCTGGGTCGGGCCGGGGACGGGCCCGAGGAGCACCTCTATGCGGCCCGCTGGTACCAACCCCCGCTCGGGCGGCCCGGCCGCCACCGTTTCGTCCTGGAGGCCAACGCCGGCATGCCGGAGGTGGCCGGCCCGCCGTTCGACTGAGCGGGTTCCACATTCCCGGCCGGGCGCCCCGCGGGCCGGCGGGGTCGGGGCGGCCCTTAGACTGCCCCGGAGGTGACCACGACCCCCCGGGACACCGCTCCCGCTCAGAGCCCACCGTCCAGCGCCGCAAAGCCGCCCCGTCGGGCGGCCGGGACGGCCCGCTGGCCGGCCGGGACGGCCAGCTGGCCAGCCCTGCGAGATGGCGTCCGCGGCCAACTGCGACGCCCCCGCTCCCCCCTCTGGCTGGAGCTGGCCTTCATCGCCTGGCTGTGCTGGCTGTACGACGACATCAACAACCTGTCCCCCCTGCGGGTGGCCTCGGCCATGGCCAACGGCCGATTCCTGCTCCACCTGGAGCAGACCGTGCACCTCGACCCCGAAGCCAGCCTGGACCACTGGTTGGCCGCCCACTCGGCGCTCGGCTGGGTCGCCGGGACCTACTACGACAACGCCCACTTCGTAACCACTCTGGGCCTGCTGGCCCTGGTGTGGTGGAAGTTCCCCGACCGCTACCGCCCTCTGCGCAACGGCTTGATCCTGACCAACCTGGTCGCCATGGCGGTGTTCTGGCTGGTGCCCACCGCCCCGCCCCGCCTGCTCGACCCGGCCCGCTTCATCGACGTGGTGGGCCAGAGCCACTCCTTCGGCTCGTGGCACACCGGAGCCTTGGCCACCGCGGCCAACCAGCTGGCCGCCATGCCGTCCATGCACCTGGGCTGGGCCGCCTGGTCGGCCCTCGCGGCCTGGCGCATCCTGCCGCCGGGGCGGTGGCGCCACCTGGTGTGGGTATACCCGTTGGTCACGGCCGTGGTGGTGATCGCCACCGGTAACCACTACCTCTGCGACGTGGTCGCCGGGGTGGTGGTGTTCGCCGGGTCGCAGCTGGTGGTCGAGCGCTGGAGCGGGTGGTGGGCCGCTCGCGAAGCCCGACGGGCCCTCTCCGACCCCGCCCCGGTGGCCCCTCACTCGTAAGACGCCTCCAGCCACCAGCCCCCGGCCTCGCGCGAGACCACATGGGCGGCCCCGCTGGAAGTCACCACCTGGATCAGGGCCCGCCGGCGGCCTCCCGCCTCCCACCAGCGCTCCTCCAGAGGCCATGGCCCGGCCCAGTGGAGGATCTCCTGGAAGGGCCCGTTCTCCACGGCCAGCGCCACGGGTACCGTGCTCAGCACCCCCCTCCCGCTCACCTCGACCGGCAGCCCCCCCGCCCCGCACAGGTCGGCCGGCCGGGGGGGCTGGTGCACCACGGCGGGGGCGGGCCGGGACAGCCGGCCGGGCCACGGCACCGGGCAGTCGGCCGGCTCCCGGGCACCAGAGGGCCGGCCGGCCGGCACCTGACGGGCGTCCCCCCATGGGACCAGGCGGATCTGCTCCGCGAATCCCCTTCCCCCCTGGCGCACTGCGGTAACCACCGCTTCGGGCCCGAGCAGACCCTGGACCCGGGCCATGGCCCGGGCGGCACGGGCGTCGGCATCGGCGGTGCCCCCCCAGAACCCCAGCTGGCGGCCGCCGTCGGGGCGCACTTCGAGCGGGGTCAGGCGCAGCCGGGTGAGCCCCCCGGTGGGCGCCCCCGAGGCGGCCCCCGACAGCCAGCCATCCAGTTGCCAGCGGGTCCGTTCGGCCAGGGCGCTGGCGTTCAGGGCGCCCTCGTGGCGCCAATGGCGGACCAGCCGCTCGCCGTGCTCGGTCTCCACCTCTATGGCCACCATGGTGGCGGCCAGGCCGGCCGCCTCCAGGCGGGAGTGCAGCTCGTCGGCAAGGGACTTGGCCACGAAGGCGGCCGCCTCCACCCGTTGCTCTGGGGGATCCATGATCGCCTGGCCGGCCAGATCGGGGGGCGGCTCGCGGCCCTGGACGCCCCGGCCGTCCAGACCGAGAGCCAGGCGCCGGGCCATCACCCCCTCGGGCCCGAAGCGACCGAGGACGGCGGGCGCCGGCAGCGCGGCCAGATCGCCGAGGGTGGGCAGGCCCAGGCGCTCGAGCAGGTCGGCCAGTTCGGCCAAGCCGGGGCCGAGGGCCCGCACCGGCTGAGGGGCCAGCCAACCGCGGCTCGCGCCCGGGGGCACGACCAAACCCCCAGGTGGGGCCACCCCGGCGGCCAGACCGGCGGCGAAGCGGCCGTCGGCCACCCCGACCTGGCATCCCCCGGACCGGCCGGCCGCCGCCGCGGCCACCTCACAGACCCGGCCGGCCGCCGCCGCGGCCACCTCACAGACCCGGCCGGCCGCCGCCGCGGCCACCTCACAGACCCGGCTGGCCAGCGCTGCGTCACCCCCGAAGTAGCGGGACGGCCCCCTCGTGGCCAGGGCCAGGGAACCGGGGCCGAGCACCTCCACCGACGTGGTCAGCTGCTCCACCGCGGCCACCACCGGCTCCCAGGCCCGGGCGTCGCGGCCCATGTCGGCGGCGATCACCTCCAGCCCGGGACAGCGGCCCTGGGCCTCCCGGCGCCTCAGGCCGGTCTCCACCCCCTCGGCCCGGGCCGCCACAGTCACCGCCACCACCCGGTTGGCCGACACCACCACGGCCCGTTCCTCCGGCGACCGGCCGGCCGCCAAGATGGGCCAATCCGGCCAGACCGCTACCAGGATCCGGGCCGGGCGGCTCACCCCGACGCCCGCATCTCCACCACGGGAGCCAGGGCGACGGCGGGGACGATGTCCTCCATCCGGCCCGATCCCGGCGCCGGCAGCCACAACGAGCAGCGCCGGGGCCGCCCCCCGATCCGCCGGCCGCCGGCCTCCACCTCGACCCGCCGGCCGGTCAGGCAGCCGTGGCCGGCCCCCAGCCCCTCCCACTCCGGGCGGCCCACCGACAACCGCAGATCCGGGGACTCCGGCCACCTCTGGGCGCCGACCACCAAAAGGACGGCCCCCCGTTCCTTGACACGCGCCGCCAGCCGGCGGGCCTCCACCGGGCGGGCGGGGGCCGGCGGCTGCACCATCAGCAGCTCGAACCCGTCGATCAACGCGGCCACCACCGCCGCCCACTGCCGGCCGGGCGCCGGGACCAGGGCCAGGTGGCGCAGGTCCACTCCCATCTCGTCGGCCGCCACCAACCCGAGTGAGGACAGGCCCACCGCTGCCACCCAACCCCCACCCGCGGTCACCGAGGCGGCCAGGGCCAGGGCCAGGGACGCCCCGCCGCCGGGCGGCTCGATGGCCACCGTGGTCCCTTGGCGCAGACCGCCTTCGGGGAAGAGCGGGGCCAGCGGACCCGGCACCTCGATCAGCCGGCTCTCGGCCCCGACCACCGGGCGGGCCCGCCCCGCAGCCGCCGCGATGTCCAGCGCGACCCGGTCCACCCGACTTCCTGTGCCCGCGCCCGGCCTTACCACCCCACCCATCTTAGACGAACATATGTTCGCTTTCGACCGCTGGTCTCGGTCTCGGTCCTCGGTCCTCGGTCGGATTGTGTGCAGAAGGAGGTGCATATCACCTCCTTCTGCACACAATCCTTCGGCGTGAGATGATGGTGCCGATGGCCAGGGAGATGCGTGCCGTCGGAGTGGATTTCCTCGACACCGCGGCTCACCGCTTCGTCTACCACGCGGTGATCCGCCGGACGCCCGAGCAGGTCTTCGACGCCATCGCCTCACAGCCGGCCGGCTATGGCGACTGGTATCCCGGCTTCGACCACTCGGGACGATGGCTCTCCACCGGGCCGCCGGGAGTAGGCAGCCGGCGGCGGGTGCGAATGGCCCGCGTCAGCTACGAGGAGACCATCTTGGAGTGGGAGCGGCCGGCCCGCTTCGCTTTTCGGGTCGACCGGGCCACTGTGCCGCTGGCCCGCGCCCTGGCCGAGGGCTACCGCATCGGGGACCATCCGAGCGGAACCGCACTGGAGTGGGTGTTCACCATTGACCCGGGACCGTTCCTCGGTCCTCTCCTCGGACGATCCGACCCGGTACTGTCCCGACTGTTCACCCGGGCCTCGTCCAATCTGGAGAAGTACCTGCCGCCAGAGGCGTGACCGGCCTCGGGCCGCTCACCGAGGCCCGGGTCAACCGGTACGGACCACCCCGTCCGCCTCCGCCGCGGCGGCCACCGCGGCGGCCACCGCCGACCCCACCCCTGGGGTGAACACGCTCGGCACGATCTCCTCGGGCCGGAGCTCATCGGAGGGCACCGCCGCCGCGATGGCGTCAGCCGCGGCGAGCTTCATGTTTTCTGTGATGGCCGTCGCCCCCGAGTCGAGAGCACCCCGGAAGATCCCGGGGAAACACAGCACGTTGTTGATCTGGTTGGGGTAGTCACTGCGTCCGGTGGCCATCACCGACACGATGCCCTCCGCCTCCTCGGGCCGGATCTCCGGCACCGGGTTGGCCAGGGCGAACACGATCGGGCCGTCGGCCATGGTCTCGAGATCGGCCCGGGTCAAAAGCCCTGGTCCGCTGACACCTATGAACACGTCGGCCCCGGCCAGCACGTCCTGCAGCGAACCCGACCGACCCCCCGGGTTGGCGTGGTCGGCCAGCCACTGCTTGGAGGGATCCAGACCCTCCCGGCCTTTGTGGATGGCCCCCTTGCGGTCGGCCGCCACGATGTCGGATGCCCCGGCGGTCATCAGGATCTTGGTGATCGCCACGCCGGCCGCGCCGGCGCCGGAGAGAACGATGCGCAACTCCGCCAGATCCCGGCCGGTGATCCGGCAGGCGTTGCGCAGGGCGGCCAGAGCCACCACCGCGGTGCCGTGCTGATCGTCATGGAAGACCGGGATGGACAGCGTCTCGCTCAGCCGGCGCTCCACCTCGAAACAGTGGGGGGCGGCGATGTCCTCCAGGTTGATGCCCCCGAACATCGGTTCCATGCGCTGCACCGTCTCGACCAGCTCGTCGGGAGATGAAACCTTGAGGCAGACGGGAACGGCGTCGACGCCCGCGAAGGTCTTGAACAGTACGGCCTTGCCTTCCATGACCGGCAGCGCCGCCTCGGGGCCGATGTCACCGAGGCCGAGCACCGCCGAGCCGTCGGTGACCACCGCGACGGTGTTGGACTTCATGGTGTAGCGGTGTGCCTGGGCCGGGTCGTCGGCGATGGCCAGGCAGACCCGGGCGACTCCCGGCGTGTAGGCCATGGCCAGGCCGTCGCGGTCGAGCGGCGGGACCTTGGCCTCAATGGACAGCTTGCCCCCCGAGTGCAGCTCGAAGGTGCGGTCCTCCACCTCGAGCACCTCTATCCCCTCCACGGCCCGGGTGGCGGCCACGACCGTGGCCGCGTGCTCGTCCGACTCGCAAAACACGACCAGGTCCCGCGTCAAGGTGGGGCCGGCGGTCTCGACGATGTCGATGGCGACCAGACTGCCCCCGGCAGCACCAATGGCGGTGGCCAGCGCCGCGAACTCGCCCGGCCGGTTCGGGATACGGGCTCGGATACGGACCGAGTAAGCGGCGAGAGGGGTGCCCATCAGTGCTCCTTGGCTGGGCCTTCGGGGTCGGGCCTCCGGCGCACATTACGAGGCGCGCCAGGTCTTGTTCACCTTTCATTAACGAATGCCTTGTCTCTGTGCCCGATGCCACATTAGGATTTGGCGCCAAGAGGGGGCGTTCGGGTGAGGCCTGGCCTCGGGCCCCCGGGGGGAGGGCCGGACCGGCCTCGACCCGAACGTAGATCCGAGAAGCTGGCGGGGGTCGCCCGCCACTGTCGGGGCCGCCTGCTGGGCCGACCCCGCCGTGTGGGTCGGGGCCGCCTGCTGGGCCGACCCCGCCGTGTGGGTCGGGGCCGCCTGCTGGGCCGACCCCGCCGTGTGGGTCGGGGCCGCCTGCTGGGCCGACCCCGCCGTGTAGGCCGACCGACCCGTAGATATGACGAAGGACCGGCGGGGGGGTGCCGGTCCTTCGTAAGGCTCGAGGGGCGAGGGGGGGGTTTCGCCCCGAGCAACAAGATCAGTATGGTCCGAGAACGGCTATCGCCGCAAGCGACATTCGTCACACCGACCATCGTCGCTACAGATGGAACCCATCGCCGGGGTGAGGGCGGCAGACTGGGTGCCGGCATGGCTGACTCCGACCGACCACCGGGGCGCGGGTGGCATCGCGGGTGGCATCGCGGCCGGCACCGGCGACCGGCCCACGCCTCTGCCCGGGGCCGGTCCGGCCACCAGAAGTGGCGCCGGAAGTGGCGCTGGGCCGCCGGACTCGGGACAGCTGCCGCCCTGGTGCCGACCGCCTTCGCGGTGGGCCTACTGCCCCCCGCCGCCGGTACCCCCCGCCAGCCCCGGGGACCGGTCCCGCCGCCCAAGGTGCTGATAATCGGCGATTCCATGGCCGCCAGCCTGGGCAACGGCATCGCCACCTCCACCCGGTTCTTCTTCGGGACCCTGGAGATGCCGGGTTCGGGCCTGTCCAGCCTGGGCCGGTACTTCGGCGTCGACATGATCAACCGCGGCACCATCAACTGCGGCCTGACCGGAGGCATATTCCGGCTCAAGAACTCCGCCCCGGTCAAGCCTTCGGGCCCATGCCAGCTCGATGACTGGCAGAACGGCTGGCCCCCCTACTGGTTGCAGGCGGTGAAGGAGTACCACCCGGCCGTATCCATCTTCCTGGAGCGCCTGGAGACCGTCGACCATCAGATCGGCGGTCGCTGGGTCCACATCGGCGAAGCGGCCTACGACGCCTACGCCATGTCCGAGTTGCAGCTCGCCGTCAGCATCCTGACCTCGGCCGGAGGCCGGGTCATCTTGATGACCAGCCCCTATTACTCCACCGGCACCGACGCTCAGGGCCGGCCGTGGCCGGAGGACAGCCGGGCCCGTGTGGACCGGTGGAACGCCATGCTCAGGCAGGTCGCGGCGGCGGATCCGAAGCGGGTCTACCTGTTCGACCTCAACCAGCTACTTGATCCCGGTCACCGCTTCGCCCGGGTGATCGACGGCCAGACGGTCCGCTACGCAGACGGTGTCCATCTGACCCCGGCCGGCGACTGCTGGCTGGCCCCTCGGATCCTTCCCTATGTGCTCGAGGCTCTGAGCTCGCACTCGGCGCCGCCCCAGCCGGTCAGCGCGGCCGCGGTCGCAGCAGCGGCGGCCCGCGTCCCGGCCGACGTCTGCCCGCCCCCGTCCGACACCGGCAGCCCGGGCCCGGCCCCCGCGTCCTAGCCTCGCCGTCATGGCCATCGATTTCTCCTTCGCTCCCGAAGTCGACCGAATCCGCCTCGAGGTCCGGGATTTCATCACCTCTACCGTCAAGCCGGCCGAGGCGGCCATGCGGGCGGCCACCACCGGTGACGCCCGGGCGGACCGCCGCAACCTGGTGGCGACCATCGTCGGGCTGCGCGATCAGGCCCGCGCCGCCGGTCTCTGGCTCCCGCACATGCCGACCGAATGGGGTGGGATGGGCCTCGGTCCCACAGCCATGGCGGCTGTCTCGGCGGAGGCGGCCCGATCGGGGCTCGGCCCGTTCGTCCTCAACTGCCAGGCCCCCGACGAGGGCAACCAGCACACGCTGCTCCACTGGGGCACCGACGACCAGAAGGAGCGCTACCTACGCCCGCTGTGCGAGGGCACGGCCCGGTCCTGTTTCGCCATGACCGAACCGGAGGTGGCCGGCTCCGACCCGACCCTCATCCAGACCACCGCAATCCCCGATGGCGACGAGTGGGTGATCAACGGGCACAAATGGTTCATCAGTGGGGCCCGTGGCGCCCGCTTCGCCATCTTGATCGCCCGCACCGAGGACCGACCAGACCTGCCCCAGGCGGCCAACTCGGCGTTCATCGTGGACCTTCCGTCCGACGGATGGGAGATCGTCCGCGACGTCGAGACCATGTCGGGCAGCCACAACCACTGCGAGATCCGCATCACCGACCTGCGGGTGCCGGCCGCCAACATGCTCGGCGGTCGAGGTCAAGGCCACCTGCTCGGCCAGGCCCGGCTCGGGCCGGCCCGGCTGGCCCACTGCATGCGCTGGATCGCCCAGTGCGAGACCGCCCTCGACATGATGGTCGACCGGGCTCTCGGCCGCTACGCCCACGGCTCGGTGCTGGCGGAGAAGCAGGGCATTCAGTGGCTCATCGCGGACAGCACCATGGAGCTGTACCAGGCCAAGCTGATGGTCCTGCACGCCGCCTACCGGATCGAGAACGGGCTGCCGTTCAAGACGGAGGTTTCGATGGCCAAGCACTTCGTCGCCAACAGCCTGTGGCGCATCGTGGACCGGGCCATCCAGGTGCACGGGGCCTTGGGCTACTCGACCGACACCCCCTTGGCCGACATGCTGAAGCAGGCCCGCTGGTCCCGTTTCGCCGACGGCGCCGACGAGGTCCATCAGATGACCATCGCCCGCAACGCCATATCGGCGTACCGGGACCACGGCACCACCCGGGCAGCGACCGGCGACCTGCCCCTGTGAGAAGCTGAGCGGCCGGCGCTACCCCTTGGTCTCGGGGTCGTCCGAGGCCAGCCGCTGTAGCAGCGGCACGGCCCGGGCCAGCACGTCCCGGTCCTCGGCGCTGAGCCGGTCCATACGGGCCGTCATGAAAGCATCGCCCCGGACCCGGGACCGATCGAGCAACTCGATCCCCGACGGGCTGATGGCCACCCGGGCCACCCGGCGGTCGGCTGCGTCGGAGCGACGCTCCAGGTAACCGTTGGCCTCCAGCCGGGCCGCGATCCGGGTCATCGACGGCGGCGCGATGCGCTCGATGGCCGCCAACTCGCCCAGGGTGAGCTCGCCGTGCTGGGACAGCACGACGAGGGCCGACATCTGCGAAGGGGTCACGTCCCCCGACCCGGTGGACTCCTGCCGGAGCCGCCGCGACAGGCGCAGGACGGACAGCCGGAGGGCGCTGCCGATTTCGTTTCGGGGACCGGCCGTCATGATGCCCGAGTGTAAACACTCCGTTCCGCTGCGGCCGCGAACCGCTGTCCCCGCCGGGCGCCCTGTGCGCGAGTTTTCACGAGCCTCTCCAGGTGCCACCATAGGGGCCGTGAGCATGCGCGAGGACTGCCGCCACTTCCAGAGTCGTACCTACGACACCGGTGAAGTGGCTCGCTTCTGCGTCCTCAATCTGGCCCCCGAGGCTCCGTGGCGCTGCCCGGAGGAATGCAGCCGTTACCAGCCCGACATGATCGACGGGTCCTTCGTGATCGGCTCGCTCAACCGGCCGCCGGTGGAGGAGGAGCCCGAGGAGCCGGCCGAGAACGTGGCTCTTCTGCTGGCCGAGGCCAACTCGATCGTCACGGCCGCCGGTCCGGAGATAGTGCGTGAGGTCGAGGCGGACCGGGCGTCCAGGAAGTGGTGGCAGGTCTGGAAGCGTCGCGATGACGGTGACGGCTTCCGCCTGAGCAACCGCTGAGCGCCAGCCGGCCCCCCGGCCGCCCCCGAACCCGCCTGGGTCCGCTCGCCGCAGCCCTCGTCGTCGTCGTCGCTCTGGCCCCGGCCTGCTCGTCGGGACATCGCGCCGGCCACCCAGCCACGACCACCACCACCCCGGAGGCGACCACTACGACCGAGGCGGCCCCCCAGTACGCCCCGTCGCCCTACTCCTGGGAGCGCGACACCGATCCGTCGCTGTCCATCGGAGGCGGCCGGTCGGCGTCGCTGTCCGCCGTGCTCGCGCCTCAGCTGTCCCCCGACTGGCAGGTATTCGGCAGCCGCACCGACCAGGCCGGCACCCCCAGCCCCACCGTGTGGTCCTCGGCCGACGGGTCCAAATGGACCGCGGCCCCGCTCGACAGCTTCGCCGCGCCGGGGCGGGCGCTGGCCGCAGCCCAGTTCAAGGCCATCACCGTCGCGGTCGGCTCGAGCGGGGTGGGCTCCAATCAACAGGCGGCGGTTTGGCTGTCCGCCTCGGTCGGCGGCCCATTCGCATCGGAGACGGTACCGGCGAGCGACGGTCCTTCCATGATGAACCTGGTGACCGCCGGCTCACTCGGGATGTTCGCCACCGGTACGGTGGACGGCCGCTTCGCCATGTGGGAGTCCACCAACGGCCGGGTGTGGTCCGAGCTGCCCCGGGCCGAGAAGGTCATCGAGGCCTCTCCCGGAGCCCGGGTCAACGCCCTGCTGGCCGTCGGCGACTTCGTCTACGCGGCCGGCTCCACCATGTCGGGGACCACCACGGAGGCGGCCGTGTGGACGTCGAGCAACGGCCTCGACTGGCACCTGGTCGGCTCGGCGGGTACCTCGTTCTCCGGCCCGGGGGACCGGGTCATCTACTCCATGGCGGCGCTGCAGACCGGCCTGGTCGCGGTGGGCGCGGTGTCCGACGGATCGGGCTGGAACCCGGCGTCGTGGATCTCGCCCGACGGCCAGAGCTGGAGCCTGCCATCGCTCGACTTCCCCGGAACCCCGGTGCCGTCGGGCGGCGCCGCCACCTTCGGCCCCAGCGGAGGCACCGCGGTGCGGTCGGTGTCCACCGTGCAGACTTTCGCCGGCGCGGCCTCAGTGGTCGCGGCCGGCGGCGGCCCATACGGCCAGGTCGCCTGGCAGTCGACCGACGGCATGCACTGGACCTCGATGAGCCTGCCGACGCAGGACGCCTCGGCCACGTCGTGGCGGGCCGAGCTGACAGCGGCAACCGTCTCGGAGGCCCTGGTGCTCGACGGCGAGCCAGGCCAGCCCTACCTGTTGAGGTATCACGAGCCGGCCACCAGCACGGGTGGTCACCCGGCTGCGCCCGGATCGTGGAGCCAGCCCTCCGCCGATCCGGCCCAGTTCGGACCGGTCCGGCCCGAAGCGATCCCGATCGCGCTGGGTACTTCGCAGGGGTCGCTCCAGCTCGAGGTGGAGGTGGTCGACCGGTCGCAGGCCATCGGACCGGCCGTCGTGTCGGACGAACTGCTCTCCTCTCCGGACGGCACGACCTGGACGGCGTCGAAGGCGCCGGCTGCACTGGCCAGCCCGGCCGGGCCGACCACCCTACCGGTCCCCGGCGCCCTGACCGCCCGGCTGCCGGGGGACTGGACCGCGGTCGACTCCCCCGCCGGTTCCGATCCGGTGGCCTGGACCAGCCCGGACGGCCGCACTTGGCACCCCGTCTCCGTCTTCGGGCACAGCCCTGCGGGCGTGTCGGCCACCCCCTTCGGATCAGCCCTCCCGCCCACCACTGCGTCCGGGCCGAACGGACCGCTGAGCGCGGCCGCGGCGACGGTCAACGGCCTGTGCACGGCCCGGCTCCCGGCCACCACCACCCAGCCGGCCCACTACGTGGTCGCGGCGGTCGGCTCGGCGGCCGTCACCTCCCCGTCGACCGCCAGCGGGGCTACGACGCAGACCTTGGCCGGCGGTTCGTCCGGGGCCACCGTCGCCACCCGATCGGCGGTCGCCTGGGCGTCGTCGACCGGTACCACCTGGCACCCGGGCACCGTGGTACCGGGGGCGCCCCCGGGGGCCACCCAGTCGATGGCCGGCTGCGTGGCGGTCGGATCGGGACTGGTCGCCTACGGCTCGACGACCGGCACGGGGGGGGCCACGCAGCCGGCCCTGTGGCGCTCCACCGACGGCTCGACCTGGAGCCGCCTGACGGTTGGCGCGTTCACCTCTGGGTCACCCCTGCCGATCGTGTCGCTGGCTCAGGCCAAAGACGTGTGGTTGGCCGCCGCCAATCCCGACCCGCACGCCGATCCGCTCTCGGCAGGTGCCGCCGACGCGCCCGGCCCCGCCGCGTCGAGCGGGGGCGACGCTGGGGTCGGACCGACCCCGTCGGTGCAGGACGGCCGGTCCGGGCTGTGGTTGTCCCCCGACGGGGGGTCGGCCTGGCAGCTGATCGACACGTCGCGGGCCCCCTGGATGGGCGCTGACTTCTCCCAGATCGACCTGGTCGGCTTCGCCCCGGCGGCCACCGCGGCCGGCGGGGCAGTGCACGCCACCCCCGGATCGGGCCCGACGACGACCCGAGCACCGACATCGACCGCCAGCACCCCGACCGCCAGCACCCCGACCGCCAGCAACCCGACCGCCAGCAACCCGACCGCCAGCACCTCGGCTGCCAGCACCCCAACCGCCAGCACCTCGACCAGCCTGACCACCGGGCCGGCTGCGGCGGTAGGAGCCACCCTCCCGGTCGTGGTCGGCGTGGTCGACGGGCGCCTGGCCCTCTGGGTGGGCACCAGCCCCTGATCCGGCCCCGGTGCCCCGGTCGTCCCCCGCCCCCGGGGCCGGGCCCCGCAATCGGCCCACCCAAGCCGGGCCCCGCGATCGGCCCACCCAGGCCGGGCCCCGCAATCGGCCCACCCAGGCCGGGCCCCGCAATCGGCCCACCCAGGCCGGGCCCCGCGATTCAGCCGACGCGGCGATCCAGGTCCCGGAGGTCGGCTGTGTCGGGATCGGCGAAGGCCCGCCACATCTCGGCGTAGCGCCCACCGGCGGCGACCAGGTCCTCGTGGGTGCCGTCCTCGACCACCCGGCCAGAGTCCATCACGATGATGCGGTCGGCCCGTCGGGCCGTCTGCAGGCGGTGGGCGATGAGCACAGTGGTGCGCCCCGCGGCCAGCACACCCATGGCTTCGGACACTTTGGCCTCGGTGGCCAGATCCAGGTTTGATGTGGCCTCGTCCAGCAGCAGGATCATCGGATCGACCAGCTGGGCGCGGGCCAGGGCGATCAACTGACGCTGGCCCACCGACAGCGAGCGACCCCGCTCGGTGACCCACTGCAGGTAGCCATCGGCCAGGCCCGCGATGACGTCGTGGGCCCCCACCGCCCGAGCCGCGGCCTCCACCTCGGCGTCGGTGGCCGACGGGCGGCCGTAGGCGATGTTGTCGCGGATGGTCCCGGAGAAGAGGTGGGCCTCCTGCGGCACGTACCCGATCCGGTGCCGGTACGCAGCCAGGTCCAGGGTCCGCAGGTCCAGCCCGTCGATCGACACCGATCCGGCCGTCGGGTCGTAGAAACGGGTCAATAGTTTGACCACGGTCGATTTGCCTGCGCCTGTCTGGCCCACCAGGGCGACGGTCTGGCCCGCCGGCACCTCGATGTCTACACCACGGAGGGCCAGGCGTTCGGGTCCGGCGACGGGGTAGGAGAATGAGACGGCGCGAAGCGATATCCGCCCGTGGAGGGACGCCGGGGCCACCGCCTGGACGGGCGCTGAGACGAGCGGCCGGAAGCCCATCAAAGCATTGATCTGGTGCATGGACGCGCCGGCCTGCTGGTACGCGTCGAAGGTCTGGGAGAGCTGCTGTATGGGCCCGAAGAACAGGTCCAGGTACAAGAGGAAGCCGACCACCTCGCCCGGCGTGACGTGGTGGCCGGCGACCAGGCCCGATGCCACGCCCAACACCAGGACGGCAGCTACGTCGGCCAGGAGCTGCACGAAGGGGAAGTAGAGGGCAACGAGGCGCTGGGCGGCCAGGCGGGAATCGAGGTAGCCGCCGGCCAGTTCCCGGAAGTGGCGCCGGTTGCGGGCCTCCCGGCGGAACGCCTGCGACTCGCGCACCCCTGAGAGGCTCTCCTGCATGTTGGCGTTGACGACCGCGATGCGGTCCCGGGCCCGCTCGTAGGCCCGGGCCGACCGGCGGCGGTACATCGAGGTGGCGAAGGCCAAGGGGACGGTGACCGAGAGGGCGACCAGTCCGAGCTCGATGTTCCAGACCAGCATGGCCACTCCGACGCCGACGATGGTGAAGAGGGAGACGACGGCGTTGATCAGGCCGCTGTTGAGCAGGTTGGAGAGGGCGTCCACGTCGGTGGTCATCCGGGTCATGATCCGCCCGGCCATCTCCCGCTCGTAGTAATCGATCGACAGCCGCTGCAGATGGGCCCAGATCCTCACCCGCAGGGCCAACAGCATGCGCTCCGCGGTGCGACCGGTCACCACCACTTGGAGAGTGGTGTCCGCCCAGTCGGCCAGCACCACGGCCAGGAACACGATCGAGATCACCCAGAGGGCGTGGGCCGAACCGCCGGCCACACCGCGGTCCAATCCGTCGCGGATGAGCAGAGGTCCGGCCAGGGTGGCCAACGCATCGAGGATGACCAGACCCGTACCGGCGGCCAGCGCGCGCCGGTACGGGCGGGTGAAGCGCCGCAGGGAGAACGTCGGGTCCTCGCGTGCCTCGGCGTCGACGTCGACCACCGGCCGTTCGTCCGCCGCCGGAAGGGCCGCGACCCGGGCCAGGAGCTCCGGGGTGGGGCCCATGGCACCCATCCAGCCGCGCCCACCGCCCATACCCCGCAGCCCGGCCCCGAGAGCGCCCCGGCCGGAAGCGACAGGGACAGGGGCCGCGCCCGGAGGCTCGGCGGCGGGAACCCGTCCGTAGGGCCACAACTCCGGGGTGACCGCGCCGGGCGCCGCCGTGTGTGAGCAATGGTCGTCCGGTACCGAACCCAGCGTTTCGATCTCCTCCCCCGGGCGACCGAGCAGCCGGCGGTACACCGGGCAACGGGCCGTCAACTCCTCGTGGGTGCCTTGGTCCAGGACCCGCCCCCGGTCGACGACTGCGATGCGGTCGGCCAACCGCAACGTGGAACGGCGGTGGGCGACCAGCAGCGTGGTTCGGCCCTGCATCACTTTGCGCAAGGTGGCCTGGATGTCGGCCTCCACCTTGGCGTCGACCGCGCTAGTCGCGTCGTCGAGAACGAGGATCTGCGGGTCCGACAGCAGAGCCCTGGCCAGGGCGATGCGCTGGCGCTGCCCGCCCGACAAGGTGAGACCCCGCTCGCCCACAACGGTGGCGTACCCGCCGGGCAGGGCGGAGATGAAGGCGTCGGCCTCGGCCGCCCGGGCCGCGGCCTGCACTTCTTCGTCGGAGGCGTCGGGGCGGGCGAAGGCGATGTTGTTGCGCACGGTATCGGAGAAGAGGAAGCTCTCCTCGAACACCACTCCTATGCGGGACCGCAAGGTCTCGAGGGTCAGGTCGCGCACGTCGAGCGAGCCGATGGTGACCGAGCCGTCGTGCACGTCGTAGAAACGGGGCAGCAGGAGAGCCACGGTCGATTTGCCCGAACCGGAGGCGCCGACCAGAGCTACCGTCTCGCCCGACGCCACCTCCAGATCGAACTCGTGGAGCACCGATTGGGAGCGGGTGTAACCGAATCCGACGGAGCGGAAGCCGATCGAGGCCGGCCCGGGGGGCAGTTCCACCGCCCCGGGCTTCTCCATGACGACCGGGTTGGCGGCCAGCAGGTCGAGGACCCGCTGCGCTCCGGCCCGGGCCTGCTGGCCGACGATCAGGACTCCGGCCAGCATGCGGGCCGGGCTGGCCATCTGGAGCAGATAGGTGGCGAAAGCCAAGAACGTGCCGACCGTTATGCGGTGGTGCATGGCCATCCAGCCGCCCAGTGCGAGGACGCCGACCTCGCCCAGCACCGGCAACCCGGACAGGACGGGCTGATAGCGGGCCTGCAGCCGAACGGCTCGCATTCGGGCGCCATAGAGGGAGCCGGCCCGCTCGACCAGCCGATCCAGCTCCCGCTGCTCCTGCCCGAACCCCTTGACCACCCGGACCCCGGTGACCGCCTCCTCGACGACCACCGCGACCTCCCCCTCCTTCTGCTGGGCGTCCCAGTTGGCGGGGAAGGTCTGGGACCGCATGCGGTAGGCGGTCACCAACAGCGCCGGCACGATGGCCAGAGAGACCAGGGCCAGGAGCGGAGAGAACAGGAACATGATCACGAGAGACGAGGCCAGCAGCAGCAGGTTCCCGCTCATCACGGGCAGAAAGGCCAGCAGGCCCTGGAGCAGCGCGACGTCGGAGTTGGCCCGCGAGACGAGCTGGCCGGTCTGCATCTCGTCGTGGCGGGCCGCGTCGAGGCGCTGCAGTTGGTCGAAGATGGCGTTGCGCAGGTCGAACTGGACGTCCAGGCTGACTCGGCCGCCGACGAAGCGACGCACGTAGGACGAGGCGAACGTGGCCAGCGCCAGGCCGGCCATCACGGCCAGCCAGGGAGCGAGCGGCTCCCGGTGGGCGATGATGACCCGATCGATGATCTGGCGCTCCACTGCGGGCATTGCGGCCGAGACCGCGCCACCGAGCAGGGCGGCGCCGAAGGCCAGCAGGACGTGGGCCCGATGGGGCCGGAGCCACGGCAGGAGCCGCCGGATCCATCCCGGCTCCCGACCTCCCAGCATTACGCCATGCTAAATGACGCTGGAGGAGATGGGCCGGAAAAAGGGAGGGCGCCCCGCCGTATCGGGCGGCGGCAACCAGGGCCGAGGCGCCGCTCTCGACCCGGCCCGGCCCCAGACCAGGCCCTCCATGAAGACCCACGTCCGGCGGTGGATGGAGGTGGGGCCGTAGGCGTGCAGCGCCATCTTGTGGCGGGGGCAGGGGTAACCCTTGTTGGAATCGAACTCGTAGCCTGGAAAGTGCTCGGCCTCCTGGCGCATATGACGGTCGCGGGTGACCTTGGCCAGGATCGACGCGGCGGCGATCGACAAGCAGGTGGCGTCCCCCCTCACGATCCGGGTCGTGGACGCCGTGCCGACGAAGTCCCAGTTTCCGTCGATCAGCACGTGGTCGGCGCTGATCCCGAGCCCCTCCACCGCCCGCCGGGCGGCACGGCGCTGGGCCTCCGCCATGCCGACCGTGTCGCACTCCTCCTGCGAGGCCGCCCCGACCGCCCATGCCGTGCACCACGAAGCCACCCGGTCGAAGAGCCGCTCCCGCGCCGGTTCGCTGAGCATCTTCGAATCCCGCACGCCGTACACCCTCCGGTCCGGTGGCAGCACTGCTGCGCCGACCATGAGCGGCCCGGCCCACGCGCCGCGACCGACCTCGTCCACGCCGACGATCACCTCGTGACCCATGTCGCGCAGCGTCTTCTCGACGGCGCGAGACGGGGGCTTGCCGGTGCTCACCCCTCCACCTTCACGTACCGGCCGAGGAGCATACCGTCGCCCTCCAGAAGCGCGGTCAGGCGGAACTGGGCCGGACCCCCGAACCAGGAGTCGCCGAGGTTGCGGTGACGCGCTCCGGCCAGCAGGGGGGCGATGGTGAGGCACAACTCGTCGACCAGCCCGGCCGAGAGCAGCGCCGCGGTCAACGATGGACCCCCCTCGCACAAGATTCGGCCCAGCCCCCGCTCCCGCAGCTCCCGCACCGCCCGGTCGGCGTCCACCTCCTGCTCGCCGCAGGCCACCACTTCGGCCACCTCGGCCAGATCGGGCCTGGCGCTCTTGACCCATTCGGTGGTCAGCACCAGAACCCGGCCCCCCTCGGCGAACATCGGGGCCGCCGGGTCCAAGGTACCCTGCCCCGACACCACGGCCAATCGGGGCAGCTCGCTGCGGCCCCGCCGGAGGCGAGCCGCCCGGGCCTGCTCGTCCAGGCGCACCGGCCCATATTGCTCGGCATTGGCGGTACCCGACCCGACCAGGATGACGTCGGCGACGGCGCGCATGGCCATGAACGCCCGGCGGTCGGCCGGCCCCCCGAGAGGCCCGCTCCGGCCGGATATCTCGATTGCCCCGTCGAGCGAGGCCACGAAATTGACCCGCAGGTGCCGGGCGACCGGGTGGGCGTAGAGATCCTCCAGAGCCCGGTCCGATTCGACCGGCCCCGGCTCGGGCAACAGGCGGCGGATCATTCCAGCGAGTGGATCAGACCGGCTTGGCCCGGCTCCGGCCGACCGGCCAAGAAGGCCTCGACGATCTCCCCGGCCAGCGCCTCGGTGGTGGTGCGCAAGCTGAGCGCCAGCACGTTGGCGTCGTTCCAGCGCCGGGCCCCGTCCGCGGTGACGGCGTCCGCGCAGAGGGCGGCCCGGACCCCGGGCACCTTGTTGGCGGCGATGGAGACGCCCGTACCGGTCCAGCAGCAGACCACGCCCATGTCGGCCCGCCCGGAGGCGACCGCTTGGCCGACCCGGTACCCGGCCTCGGGCCACGGTGCCGGCCGGGCGACCACGTCGACGGTGTGGCCCAGGACTTCGAGGTGGCGGGCCACCGCGGCGACGACCGGGACGTCGTCGTCGGTACCCAACGCGATACGCACCGGTCGAGAGTAGCGGTGGCCGGCGGGGGGCGCCGGATCCTTAGGATGGTGGTGTGAGCAGCGAAGGGGACCGGTGGAGAGGGCGGTCGGCCGTTCTCGTGCCGGTCAAGGCCTTCCACCGGGCCAAGCTCCGCCTGGCCCCCGCCCTCTCGCCCGAGCGCCGCCGTGACCTGGCCCGGTCCATGGCCACCCAGGTGGTGCGGTCGGCTGCCGGCCTGCCGGTGGCCGTGGTTTGTGATGACGAGGAGGTCGCGACGTGGGCCCGGTCGCTCGGCGCGCTCGTGGTTTGGGAGCCGGGCCGAGGGCTCAACCAGGCGGTCCAGGAGGGGTTCGCCCACCTGGGTCGCCTAGGGGTCCACGCGGTGATAGTGGCGGCCGGTGATCTGCCACAGGCCACCGACCTGCGCTGGGTGAGCGACTATCCCGGTATCACCATCGTGCCCGACCGCCGGCGGGACGGGACCAATGTGATCGGGCTGCCGGGCGACGCCCCTTTCACCTTCTCCTACGGCCCCGGCTCGTTCGCCCGCCACGTCCAAGAGGCCCACGCGGCCGGCGTTCCGGTGCGGGTCGTGCATTCCGCCCCACTGGGCTGGGATGTGGACGTGCCCGAGGACCTGGTCGGAGTACCCGGCGCGTGAGCGACCCGACCGCCCACGGACCGCTGTCGTCTGAGATCTCGTCCGATCTGCCGCCGCCGGCAGTGGCCCTGGCCATCGGCGCCCACCCCGACGATGTCGACTTCGGCTGTGGCGGAACCCTGGCCAAGTGGGCGGCGGCCGGCTGCCAGGTGCACTACCTGGTCTGCACTGACGGCTCGAAGGGGTCGTGGGATCCCGGCCAGGACCGCGACGAGTTGATCCGCCAGCGCCAGGAGGAGCAGCGCCAGGCGTCCGAAGTCGTGGGCGGCGGCGGACGGGTCACCTTCTTGGGCCACGTCGACGGTGAGCTCGGATCGGGGATGGCCTTGCGCGGTCGCGTGGCCCACGAGATCCGTCGCGTCCGGCCCGACGTGGTGCTCGGCCACGATCCATGGAAGCGCTACCGCCTACACCCGGATCACCGCCACGCCGGCTTTCTCGTCACCGACGGCATCGTGGCCGCTCGCGACCCCCACTTCTTCCCCGATCAGCATGTCGCCCCCCACCGTCCGTCGGCCCTGCTTCTGTGGGAAGCCGACGCTCCCGATCACATCGAGGACATCGCCGGTTTCGAGGACACCAAGCTGCGGGCCCTCCTGGCCCATCGCAGCCAACTCGAATCGACGATGGGCATCAAAGGAGGCGGCGACGGGCCGGCCGTCGAGGCCTTCCGGGCGCGCCTCAGCAGCCGTCAGGCCGCGGCCGGAGCGCCGCTCGGCCTGACGGCTGCCGAAGCATTCAAACTGCTGACCGACCTCTAGGCGGCCACTTCTTTTCAGGCCTTGCGGGCCGCACTCCGGCGGACCGGAGCCTTCTTGGTGGTCGACGTCTTGCGGGCCGCGGGAGCCTTCTTGGTCACGGTCCGGCTGGACGAAGTGGCCGTTCGGACCGTGGTCCTCTTGGCCGGAGCCCTCTTGGCCGTGGACGTGGTGGCCCCACCCGCCTTCTTGGCGACCGCAGCCCGCTTGGCCGGAGCGGTCGTCTTGGCCGGACCCCTCTTGGCTGCCGGAGCCTTCTTGGCTGGAGCGGTCGTCTTGGCCGGAGCCCTCTTGGCCGGAGCCCTCTTGGCCGGAGCAGCCCTCTTGGCCGTGGACGCGGTGGCCCCACCCGCCTTCTTGACGACCGCAGCCCGCTTGGTCGCGGTGGTCGCCACCGTCGTCTTGCGGGCCGTCGTCTGGCGAGCGGTCGTCTGGCGAGCAACGGTGGCCTTCTTGGCCGTGGCGGTGGTCCGGGCCGGGGCCTTCGTGGCTGTCGTCTTGCGAGCCGTCGACCGGGCCGCGGTCGTTTTACGGGCCGGCGCCTTGGCTGCAGTGGACGCCTTCCTCGTGACCTTGGCCGCGGCCACGGTCTTCTTGGCCGCGGCCACGGTCTTCTTGACCGGCGTCTTGGCGGCCGTTGCCGCCTTTTTGGCGGGGCTCATGGGGGACCTTTCCTAACGCTTCTTGGTGGCCTTCGTGGCCTTGGTGGCCCTGACCGTCTTCGCGACCTTGGTGGCCTTCACGGCCCGGGCCGGAGCGGCCTTCTTGGCCGGGGCCTTCTTGGCCGGGGCCTTCTTGGCGGTGGCCTTGGCCGCGGACGCCTTCTTGGCCGCCGCCTTGCCCCTCGGGTTGAGCGTGGCCTTGAACGCCGACGCGGGCTTGAAGGCCACGCTCTTCGATGCCGGGACCCGGACAGTGGCCTGAGTCTGTGGGTTGCGAGCCGTGCGGGCGGCCCGAGCGCGAGGCTCGAAGGACCCGAATCCGAAGATCGAAACCCGGTTGCCGGCCTTGATCTCAGCGACGATGGCGGCCGTGACGGCCTCGACCGCCGCTTCCGACTGCTTCTTGTCCAAGCCGGTCTTCGACGAAACCGACTCGGCCAACTCTGTTCTGTTCACCGCACCTCCTGGCGTGGTTGGGGAAGTTCCTTGACATACAAGAGGTTTTTGCCGCCGAGGTCAAGCATTTCCCTTGCACGACAAGGGATTTCTCACCTCCCCAAGCACGCCATGTTCTGACACTTACATGTCAGAATCCGGAGAAGGCGTTATGCAGCAAGGGATTTTTCCGTCAGAGCGTGCTCGAGCACGTCTCCGATGGTCGAGGCCAGGTGGAACACCATCTTTTCCCGGATCGACTCGGGGACATCCTCCAGGTCTGCTTCGTTGCGGGCCGGCAGTATGACCTCGGTCAGTCCGGCCCGGTGGGCGGCCAGCACCTTCTGCTTGACGCCGCCGATGGGCAGGACCCGGCCCTGGAGTGTTATTTCGCCCGTCATGCCCAGTTCGGAACGGACCGGGCGGCCGGAGAGGAGGCTCACCACAGCGGTGGTCATGGTCACGCCGGCCGAGGGCCCATCCTTCGGCACCGCTCCGGCCGGCACGTGGATGTGCAGCCGCCGGCGGTCGAGGGCATCGGCCGGCAGTTCCAGATCGCCGGCGTGGGCCCTGACATAGGACAGCGCGATCTGCGCCGACTCCTGCATGACGTCGCCGAGCTGACCGGTGATGGTCAGGCCGGGATCCCCTGCGGCAACAGACGCTTCGACGAAGAGGACGTCGCCACCGATCCCGGTGACGGCCAGCCCGGTTGCCACGCCCGGTTCGGAAGTACGCTCGGCCACTTCGTTTCTCGGGTGGGGGCGCCCCAGCCAGGTCCGCACGTCGGCCGCATCCACGACGATCGGGCCGTCTTGGCGGCCTTCAGCCACCTTGGCCGCCGCCTTGCGCAGGAGACGCCCGAGCTGACGTTCCAGGCCGCGCACACCCGCCTCGGCGGTATAGCCGTCGATGATGGCCTGCAGGGCCTCGTTGGTCACGGTGACCTCGCCGTCGAGGAGACCGGCCAGCGCCAGCTGTCGGCCCATCAGGTGCTGTCGGGCGATGGCCACCTTCTCGGCGTCGGTGTAGCCGTCGAGGCGTACCACCTCCATGCGGTCGTACAGCGGTACGGGGATCTGCTCGGCGAAGTTGGCGGTGGCCAGGAACAGCACGTCCGACAGATCGAGATCCAGATCCAGGTAGTGGTCGCGGAACGTGTGGTTCTGCGCCGGATCGAGCACCTCCAGCAGGGCCGATGACGGGTCACCCCGCCAATCACTGCCGAGCTTGTCGATCTCGTCCAGCAGCACCACCGGGTTCATGGTCCCGGCGTCTTTGATGGCCCGCACTATCCGGCCCGGAAGGGCGCCGACATAGGTGCGCCGGTGTCCCCTGATCTCGGCTTCGTCGCGCACCCCGCCGAGGGCGACGCGGACGAACTGCCGTCCGGTGGCCCGGGCCACCGACTCGCCGAGAGAGGTCTTGCCCACCCCGGGCGGACCGACCAACGCCAGGATCATCCCGTCGCCCCGCCTGGACCCGCCGGCGGGGGCGACACCGCCGTCGACGGTGGAGGCCCGATCGCGTCGCAGTTTGCGCACGGCCAGATGCTCCACGATGCGGTCCTTGACGTCATCCAGCCCGGTATGGTCGGCATCCAGCACGGAGCGGGCCGCCCCAATGTCCATCGGATCCTCGGAGCGCCGGCCCCATGGCAGCTCGAAGACCGTGTCGAGCCAGGTGCGGATCCAGCCGTGCTCAGGGCTCTGCTCATTGCTGCGCTCCAGCTTGTCGACCTCGCGGGCGATGGCGGAGCGGGTCTCGTCGCTGACATCGAGAGACTCGAGACGGGCGCGGTAGTCATCGCCGCCGCCGTCCTCACCGCCTTCCCCCAGCTCCTTGCGGATGGCCGCCAGCTGCTGGCGCAGCAGGTACTCCCGCTGGGTGCGCTCCATGCCCTCGGCCACGTCGGTGCGGATGCGGTCCTTGAGCTCCAGCTCGGCCAGGGCCTCACGGGCCCAGGTGAGGACCAGCTCGACCCGGCGATCGGTGTCAGTGGTCTCGAGCAGTTCGACCTTGCGCTCGATCGACAGCTCCGGCCAGTACCCGGCCATGTCGGCCAGCCGACCCGGTTGGTCGATGGCCCGGAACAGGTCCGAGAGACGGCCCAGGCCCCGGTGCTCGGCGATCGCCTCCAACACGGCGCGCAACTCCCGAGCCCGCTCGCCGGTCTCGTCCGAGGCCGGCGGCTCCTCGACGGAGTCGACATTGACCCATAGCGCGGTCCCCGCCGCCGCCACCGCGGCGCCGAGGGTGACGCGCTCCTGGCCGCTCACCACCACCGCCTGGGTCCCGCCCGGGAGCGAGCCGCGTCGATCGACGGTGGCCACAGTGCCGACGGACGCGAAGCGCCCCGGGCCCGGCGCCCGGTCCAGGCGAGGCACGAGGACCAGGCGGTCACCGGCCCCCGATGCGGCCGAGACGGCCTCACGCGCCTCGGCTGTCTCGAGGGCGATGGTGATGGTCATTCCGGGGAGGACCACTCCGGCGTCGAGCGGGAGCAGCGGGAGGGCGGAGGTGGCAAGAGGAGACACTTCACTCCAATCCTGTAATCGTGTAAGTGCGAATCAAGGTAACGGTACAGCCCTGTCGTCTATTCCGCGGTCTGACACCATGGGCCATGCACGCGGAGCGCGAACGCCTGGCCCAGGCCGACCGGGGCGACCTGCCCTGGCGCAGATGGGGGCCCTACCTGTCGGAGCGGGCGTGGGGCACGGTGCGCGAGGACTACTCGCCCGGAGGCGACGCCTGGTCGTACTTCCCCTTCGAGCACGCCTCGTCCCGAGCCTTTCGCTGGAGCGAGGACGGCCTGGCCGGAATCTGCGACGATCAGCAGCTCCTGTGCCTGGCGCTGGCCCTTTGGAACGGGCGGGACCCGATCCTGAAGGAGCGCTTCTACGGACTCACCGGCGAACAGGGCAACCACGGAGAGGACGTGAAGGAATACTGGTGGTACCTCGACGCCACCCCGACCTCGTCGTGGCTCCGCTGGCGCTACCACTACCCGCAGGCGGCATTCCCCTATGACGACCTTCTCACCACGAACCAGGCCCGCAGCCGCCAAGAACCTGAGTACGAACTGCTCGACACGGGCGTGTTCGACGACGACCGCTACTGGGTCGTGGACTGCACGTGGGCCAAGGGCGGACCGGAGGACATGCTGTGGCACCTGCAGGTGACCAACGCGGGGCCCGAGCCGGCCACCATCGACCTCCTCCCCACCCTCTGGTTCCGCAACCGCTGGTCCTGGGATCCCGACGAGGAGCGCCCACACCTCCGGCTGGCCGCGCCGTCTCTGATCGCCGTCTCCCATCCGCAGCTCGGCCCCTGGCAACTGGCGTGGGAAGGGGCCGGTGAGCCCCTCTTCTGCGACAACGACACCAATGCGAGCAAGCTCTACGGGACGAAAGGCCCGCCGTACCCGAAGGACGGGATCGCCGACCACGTGCTGCACGGCGCCGCCACGGTGGACCCGGCCGGCTCGGGCACCAAGTGCGCGGTGCGCTTCCGGCTGACCGTAGAACCGGGGGGAACGGCCGAGGTCCGACTGCGCTTCTGGAAGCCGGGCGAGGGGGCCCGCCCGACCCCGACCGCCGCGGAGGGGGACCTCGGGGCCGGCTATCACCAGGTACTGCAGGACCGCTCGGCCGAAGCCGACGAGTTCTATTCCGTCCTGGCCCCCGCCGATGCCACGCCCGACGAGAGGGCGGTCCTCCGCCAGGCCGCGGCCGGGATGCTGTGGTCGAAGCAGTTCTTCCACCTGGACCTGGCCCGATGGCTGGGCGGCGATCCCGGGCAACCTCCGCCTCCCCCCGGCCGGGGCCACATCCGCAACGGTGAGTGGATCCATCTCGACAATCGCGACGTCATATCGATGCCCGACCCCTGGGAGTACCCGTGGTACGCGGCATGGGATCTGGCTTTCCACTGCGTGGCCCTGGCCCACCTCGACGCCGAATTCGCCAAGCGACAGCTGGTGCTCCTCTGCCGCGAGTGGTACATGCACCCGAACGGCCAGCTGCCCGCCTACGAGTGGAACTTCAGCGACGTCAATCCGCCTGTCCACGCCTGGGCCGCCCTGCGGGTGGCCGAGATAGACGCCCAGGCCCGGGCCGCCCGGGGGGAACCGGCCGGCCTCGACCACGCTTTCCTCGAGCGCATGTTCCACAAGCTGCTCCTGAACTTCACCTGGTGGGTCAACCGCAAGGACGAAGCGGGTAACAATGTGTTCGAGGGGGGCTTTCTCGGCCTGGACAACATCGGCTTGTTCGACCGCTCCAAGCCGCTTCCGGTAGAAGGACGCCTGGAGCAGTCCGACGGCACCGCATGGATGGCCATGTACTGCCTCAACCTGCTGGAGATGGCACTGCGACTGGCCACCCATGACCCGGTCTACGAAGACGTGGCTACCAAGTTCTTCGAGCACTTCGCCTACATCGCCGACGCCATGGCGACCCAAGGCCTGTGGGACGAGCAGGACGGCTACTTCTACGACGTTCTGCAGGCCGACGGCTCGGCTCCGGTGCCGGTCAGGGTGCGGTCGATGGTCGGGGTCGTGGCCCTGTTCGCGGTGACGGTCCTGGAGCCGGACGTGCTCGGGCAGCTGCCCTCGTTCGCCCGCCGGCTGGAATGGTTCGTCGAGCACAAGCCGGCCTACGCCGAGCACATCGCCCACACCCGGGTGCCGGGGCGCGGCGACCGGCTGCTGCTGTCGATCGTCGACCCGGAGCGGGTCAAGCGGATCCTGCGCTATGTCCTCGACCCGGACGAGATGCTCTCCGATCACGGTATACGGTCCCTGTCACGCGTATACCGCGACCGGCCGTTCTCCATGGATATCGGCGGGCAGGAGGCGACCATCGACTACGAACCGGCCGAGTCGACCAACTACCTTTTCGGCGGCAACTCCAACTGGCGGGGTCCGGTCTGGTTCCCACTCAACTACCTGCTGGTCGAAGCGCTCGACCGTTACCACCACTACTTCGGCGACTCGTGCCGGGTGGAGATGCCGACCGGCTCCGGCCGGTCGGCCGACCTAGGTGCCATCGCCGACGATCTGGCCCGACGCCTCGGATCCGTGTTCCTCCGCGGTCCCGACGGCCGGCGGCCGGTCTTCGGTGGCTACGACCGGATGCAGACCGACCCTCGCTGGCGAGACCAGCTGCTGTTCCACGAGTACTTCCACGGCGACACCGGGGCCGGGCTCGGCGCCTCCCACCAGACGGGCTGGACCGGGTTGGTCCTCGATCTGATCGCCGACCGGCGCCTCGGGGGGCGCCGTCGACGGTCCGCTACGGCGCGCCCCGGCGGCAATCCGCGTACAGTCTGGCCCGATGACGACCTCCAAGGACGTGCCCGTTGAAACCGACCTGGCCGTGCGCCGGCTCCTGGCCCGTTACTGCCTGCTCGTCGACGACCGCGACTTCGACCAGCTGACGGAGCTGTTCACCGAGGACGGCCGGTTCAACGCGCTCGGCACGGACATGCACGGCCGCCCCGCCATACGGGAGTGGCTCGACACCGTGCCCGATGCGATGTTCCACCACGTGACCAACGTGGTGGTGAGCAACGGGTCCCACGACACCGTCCACGCCTTATCGGACTGCCTGGTCGGCGGCAAGCGCGACGGCGCGTGGTCCATCTGGATGCTCGGCCGCTACCACGACACCCTCGTCGGCGACGGTCGCGACATGCACTTCGCCCAGCGGATCTTCACCGCACGCTGAGGCCCTGAGGTCCGGCCCGGACATGGCGGAGCCGGCATGGATCGCTCCTATGCTGGCCCAGAGGCTGGACTTCCCCGGGGGAGCAGCCGTGTTGAATCGAGGCGAGTGGATCTACGAGCGCAAGCTGGACGGGCTGCGGTGCAGCGCTGTGCGCCGGGGCCCGAGTGTCGAGCTCTGGTCCCGCAACCACCTCTCCTTCAACCGGCGCTTTCCGGGCGTGGTCTCCACTCTGGCCTCCTGGCCGGTGGACCGTTTCGTGCTCGACGGTGAGATCGTGGCATTCGTCGGCGACCAGACCAGCTTCCAGAGGCTCCAGTCGGGTGCGGCCGCTGATACCGCCTTCGTCGTCTTCGACCTGCTTCACCTGCTCGGGCGCGACGTCACGTCGCTCGCGCTCTCGGAGCGGACCGCCCTGCTGGCGCGAATGCTCCCGGCCCACCGGACCGGGGTGGTACGCCGATCGGCCCATCTGGCCGGTCATCCCGAGCATCTGATGGCCGCCGCCTGCGCCGATGGTTGGGAGGGACTGGTGGCCAAGAGGGCCGGGAGCCGGTACCGGTCAGGCCGTTCCCCCGACTGGCGCAAGCTGAAGTGCACGGCCCGCCAGGATCTGGTGATCGGCGGGTGGACCGACCCGGGCGGGGCCCGGACCGGTTTCGGCGCCCTGCTGGTGGGCTATTACCGGGAAGGTGACCTGGTCTACGCGGGGAAGGTCGGGACAGGGTTCGACCAACGGACCCTACGGCAACTGCACGCCCGCCTGCGGGCCGCAGCCACTGACCGGCCGCCGTTCCGGGACCCGCCGGCGGAGAGAGGCGCGCACTGGAGCCGACCGGAGCTGGTGGCGGAGATCTCCTTCACGGAGTGGACCCACCAGGGGCGGCTGCGCCATCCCAGCTTTCTCGGCCTGCGGGAGGACCAGGACCCTCGCCATGTGGTGCGTGAGGCACAAGACTGACCCCGGTCATCCGAGCCACCGGGGTCAGACCGCTAGCCTGGGGACCTGTGCGAAGGCGTAGGCGCGTCCGCCCGCCGACAGACCCCCAGGGTCCGGCCCGGATCCTGATCATCTCAGCCAGCATGGGCGCCGGCCACGACGGAGCGGCGCGGACACTGGCTGAGCAGTTCGGCGCGGCCGGCCACACCGCCGAGGTCAAGGACTTCCTCCGGTCGGGGCCACTCCGCATCGGCTCGGCGCTGCGCATGGGCTACGAGTTCGAGCTGCGCCACGTGCCGTCGGCCTACGACGCGACCTACCGCCTCTGGTACAGGGTGCCATGGTTGTGCCCGATCGTGGCCTGGCTGGTCACCTTCTTGACCCGCCGCCGGGTGATGCGATGGGTGGACTCGTTCGATCCGTGGGTCGTGGTGTCCACCTACCCGCTGTCCACACTCTGCCTCGGCCACCTGAGACGCACCGGCCGGCTCCGCGTCCCGGCAGTCAACTTCATCACCGATTTCGGGGTGCATCCCCTCTGGGTCCACCGCGGCGTGGACGTCAACCTGGCCATCCACGAGCTGCCGGCCCAGGTGGCGGCGCGGCGCACCGGGCGACAGACGGTGTTCACCGGGCCGGCCGTGGCCGCCCGCTTCCATCCCGATCGCCTGCCGGCACGGTCAGAGGCCCGGGCCCGCTTCGGCATCGGGCCCGGTCAGCGGGCCGTTCTGATCGTCGCCGGTTCCTGGGGCGTCGGAAACGTGGCCGGCACCTTCTCGGCCGTGGCTCGCGACGGCCGCTTCCTTCCGGTCGTCGTATGCGGGCGCGACGAAAGGCTCCAGCGCCACGTTCAGGCCATGGCCGAGGTGGAGTCGGCCGAGGCCCTGGTCCTCGGCTGGACCGACGAGATGCCCGCCCTCATGGTGGCCTGCGACGCCCTGGTCGAGAACGCCGGCGGCCTGACTTCGCTCGAGGCCATGAGTGCCGGCCTGCCCGTGGTCAGCTTCGACCCCATCGCCGGCCATGGCGTGGAGAACACGACAGCCATGGACGCCGTGGGCGTGGGCCGGCTGGCCCGCGACCCGGCCGGGCTGGTCGCTCTCCTGGCCGAGGTGACCGAGCCCGGACCCGATCGCGACGCGCAGATCGCCCGGGCCCGGGCCATGTTCCGCTCTCCGCCCGCCGAGTCCGTCCTCGATGCCATCGCCATGCCGGTCGCGCCGACGTCACCGGCCCGGCGGCGGATCGGCGTGGCCGTGCGGGCCACGGTCGCCACGATGGTGATGGCCGCCATCGCCTGGTCGGGGCTCACCACCGGCGTGGCCATGGCCGCCTACGCCGGGGCCGGGGTGGCCCATCCGGCCCACAACCCGCAGGCCGTGGCCTACCTCGGGGTCCGCCTCACGGCCGCCGAAGTGGGTGACCCGACCGTCGCCGCGGCCATCCGGCGCATGGACCTGACCGTCGTCGTCGACGAGGCCACCGTGGAGAGGGCGGCGCCCGCCCTTCGCCGGTTGGTGGCCGACGGCGTCACCGTCGCCAATGGCGGGGCGGCCAACCCGCCCGGCGTCATCCGCGACGACAACGAACTGCCGTGGGACCAGGCCGCCTCCGACGTGCGAGCCGGGCGCCAGATCAGCGCCCTCCTCGATGCCCCGGTCACCCAAGCGGTCCCGGGCCGCCGTCTGACCGCGTGGGATCTGGTGGACTGCGGGCACGCCCACACCTCGATCGTCGTCCCCAACCACATCCTGCACGTCCGTCCTTCCTCCGAGGGCCCCATCCACCTGGCCGCCCGCGACATCTATGTGATCGACGGGCGAGGTGCATCCCCCGAGGAGCTTGCTACCTACCTCCACCTGTTGAACACCAGCCTCGATCAGGCGCAGCTCACCTCCGAGCCGCTGGCCACGCTGGCGTGAGGGCGGCCGATGGCGGCGGCCGGTCCAGCGCCGGCCGACCGGTCCTGGCCCTCCTGGGCGGCGCGCTCGGCACAGCCGCCGCCGCCCACCTGGCGCCGGGCCTGCTGGCCTGGAGACAGGCCCGATGCCGGCTGCTGCCCCGCCTCTCCGGCGTGGGGCGCCCCGACCACGTGGCCCTCACCTTCGACGACGGCCCCGACCCGGTGTCGACCCCGCTCGTTCTCGACGCCCTCGACACCTTCGGTTGGCGGGCCACCTTCTTCTGCCTCGGCACCCAGGCCCGGCGCTGCCCCTCCCTGGTGTCGGAGATGGTGGCCAGGGGTCACGAGATCGGTGTCCACGGCAACGACCACCGCAGCCATCTCCGCCGCAGCGGACCGGCCGTGATACGCGACCTGACAGACGCCCGGGCCCGGCTAGAGGACCTGACCGGGGGGCCCGTGACCTGGTTCCGCCCCCCCTATGGTGCGGTGTCAGGCGCCTCCCTCCTCGCCGCTCGCCGTCTCGGCCTGCGGCTGGTGCTGTGGACCACGTGGGGTCACGACTGGCGGGCCGACGCCACCGGCCCGAGCGTGGCGCGACGGGTGCAGCGGACCTATGTGCCAGGAGCGACGGTCCTCCTGCACGACTCCGACGTCACGTCCGCTCCGCACAGCTGGGAGGCCACGCTCGAGGCGCTGCCACTTCTCGCCGGCGAGTGGCACGATCGGGGGGTGGAGATCGGCCCCCTCTCCGAGCACTTCTGAGAAGCCGGCGCTTGTCCCCCACTGCTTCGAAGCGGCGCCTGATCAGGCCGTTGGCGGTGGCCCTGGCCCTCCTCTCCCTGGCCGCCGGGTGCACGTCGGCGCTGCCCAAGACGGTTTCTGGCGCACCGGTGCTCTCGGTGGTCACCGGGCTCTGGCCGCTGGCCAACCTGGTGCAGGACATAGGCGGCGACAAGGTGGCCGTCGACGACCCGATCCCGCCCGGGATCGATCCGCTGACCTACCGGCCATCGGCCCCGGTGCTGCGGATCGTCCGGAGCGCCGGGCTGGTGATCGACGCCGGCGGGGGGCTGCAGCCCGGATTCGAGCAGGCCGCCCGGGGGGCCCAGCAGAGCCTGTCGGTCGCCACGCAGCTGGGGGCGGCCAGCCCGTACGTGTGGCTGGACCCGACGATGATGGAGAAGGCCGTCACTGCTGTCACCGATGCCATGGCGGCGGCCGATCCGCAGGCCGGGCCGCTGTTCAGACGCAACGCCGGTGGTGTGGGGGCGGCCCTCGAATCGTTGAAGATCGACTACTCGACCACGCTGTCGTCGTGCCCCGGCGACACGATGGTGACCCCCGACCGGGCCTTCACAGATATGGCTTCGGAGTTCGGCCTGACGCAGTTGGTGGTGGGGCCCCGGCCCTCGCCGGCCGTGGTATCGGCGACGACCGGCCGTATCCAGGCCGGCAGCTCGGTCGCTCTCGTCAGTGAGCCGTGGGTCGACAACAATGGGATCAGGGCGGTGGCCGCCGCGTCGAGCACCAAGATCACGGCGCTCGACACCCTGGCCGGGACCCCCACGCGTCCACCCTCCGG
Source organism: Actinomycetes bacterium (assembly GCA_021808785.1). GTDB lineage: Bacteria > Actinomycetota > Acidimicrobiia > Acidimicrobiales > Palsa-688 > JAKCDU01. The sequence continues at coordinate 39,887 of JAKBAX010000005.1, forward strand.
CCACGACCCCTATACGCAGCTGATGGAGCAGAACCTGGGCCATCTGAGCGCGGCCCTCGGCTGCAACAACAACGAGCAGTGAGCGCCCTCGAGGTCCTGCGGGGGTGGGGTGCGCCGGCGGCCGCCGGGTACCTCGTCGGCCCACCCCGGGCTGCGGATGCCATCGTGGAGGGGGAGGTGGAGCGGCTCATGCCGTGGGCGTCGGTCAGCAAGGTCGTGACCGCTCTGGCGGTGTGGGTCGCGGTCGAGGAGGGAGTCACCGGGTGGGACCACCCGGGTGGACCTCCGGGGGCCACCCTGCGACACCTCCTGTCCCATGCCTCGGGCCTGGCTCCCGACGACGACCGGGTCCTGGCCGCGCCGGCCCGATCCCGGATCTACTCCAACCGGGGCATCGAGGTGGCGGCCCAGATGGTGGCCGACGGGGCCGGGCTCCCCTTCGAGCAGTACGCCGCCGAAGCGGTCCTCGAGCCGCTCGGAATGACGGGGACCCGTCTGGGCCACCCGTCCCACGGCGCCCACGGCCCGCTCAGCGACCTGCTAAGGCTGGCCGGCGAGCTGCTGGACCCGACCCTGGTCGACCGGGCCACCTGGGCCCGGGCCACCGCGGTGGCCTTTCCGGGCCTCAGTGGCGTGCTACCGGGCTTCGGGCGCCAGCCGGACAACGCATGGGGCCTCGGCGTGGAAATCCGCGACCACAAGGTGCCACACTGGACCGGTCGGCGGAACTCGCCGGCCACCTTCGGTCACTTCGGCCGGTCCGGCTCGTTCCTGTGGGTGGATCCGGTCGCCGAGGTGGCGGCCGCCTCGCTGTGCGACCGGCCCTTCGGCGCCTGGGCAGCGGAGGCATGGCCGGCCATCTCCGACGCCGTGCTGGCGGCGGCCCGGCCCCGGCCGTCGGTCACTGCTCCTCGTTCTGAAGCTCCTTGAAGGCGCTCAGGGCCCGCGGCCCCCACACGGTGCCCGGACCGCCGTTCAGCATTATGGCCACCCCCAACGCCTCTGCGACCTCCTCCTCGGTGGCGTTCTGGCGCGCCGCGCCCTTGGCGTGGGCCGCCACGCATCCGTCGCATTCGCGCGTCACCGCCACAGCCAGCGCGATCAGCTCCTTGACCTTGGCCGACAGGGCTCCGTCGGCCAGGGCGGCCCGCTGCATGGTCGCGTAGGCGCCGATCACGTCGGGGATGTGCTCCCGCAGATCCCGGGCCGGTTGGCGTAGCTCCCCCAGTACCTCGTTCGGGTGGATCATGGCGGCCATTCTGATCGCTGGCGGGCCGGCGCGCAGGGACCCGGGCCGACTCTTCTCCCAGGCGGCGCGGGAGTGCCAGAAAGGGGCAATTGGTCAGCTAACGTCCCCCGTCATGGCGATGCGGTTACCCAAGCAGGACGAGGTCGAGTTACTCGGTCGGCTGCCACTGTTCGAGGCCTGCTCCAAGCGCGACCTCGGCCAGATCGCGTCGATAAAGGTCGAATCGGAGCGGCCGACGGGCGCCCTGCTCACCCGGGAGGGTCAGGACGGCGGCATCATGTTCGTGATCGTCGAGGGCACCGCCGAAGTGGTGTCGGCCGACCCCGACGCGGCGGGCGGACGGTCCTCGGGCGCCTGGGACCGGGGGACGTGGTCGGTGAGCTGTCCCTGATCGACGGGCGGGCCCGCTCGGCCAGCGTGGTGGCGACCAACCCGGTCCATGTGCTGGAGCTGGCCGCGGACGACTTCCGCCAGCTGGTCCACCACTCACCCGAGTTCGTCCACGCGCTGCTGAGGGGCCTGTCGGTCAAGGTGCGGGAGACCGACGCCCTGAGCAG
>JAKBAX010000158.1 GCA_021808785.1 Actinomycetes bacterium
GACCACCCCTCCCACTACGACCACCCCTCCCACTACGACCACTCCTCCCACTACGACCGTCCCGCCGCCGTCTACGACGGTCGTAGCAACCACCACGGTTCCGGCCAACGCCGGTCGCTGGACCCTGATCCCTTCCTCGCCGACCACCGACATCTCCGAACCCGCGGCTTGGACCGGTACGGAGATGCTGGTGGCCCAGGGCGGCTGCTGCGGCGCCCTCGGTTCGGTGGACCTGGCCGCTTTCAGCCCGGCTACCGACGTCTGGCGCCCGCTGCTGGCTGCCCCTTTGAGTCCCCGTTCGGGCGCGGTGGGGATCTGGACCGGTACGGAGATGATCGTCGCCGGCGGCATGGCCAGCCCGGACGGTCTCGCGCCGCACGCCGCACCGGCTACGGACGGAGCGGCCTGGAACCCCGCCACAGGTGAATGGCGGCGCATCGCCGCCATGCCGGTGGCGCTGCCCGGGTACGGCTTCGCCACCGCGGTGTGGACCGGCGCCGAGATGCTGGTGTGGGCGGCCCGGGCTCCCGGGGTGAACGGGCTGGGCCAGGAGATGGCGGGGATCGAGGTCGTGCTGGCCTACAACCCGCGTACCGACCGGTGGCGGCGGCTGCCCCCCTCCGGACTGGCTCCCCGCGAGGACCCAGTGGTCGTCTGGACCGGCCGCCAGCTGGTGGTGTGGGGAGGACTCAGCTTCCAGCGGACGACCGCTTACGGGGACGGTGCCCGGCTGGATCCGGCCACCGGCCGATGGATGCGGCTCCCGCCCGCTCCGGCACCGGCCCGGGGCTTGGCCGCCGCGGTGTGGTCCGGCCGGGAGGTCCTCATCTGGGGAGGGGCCACCGGCTCCACCGCCACCTCCCAGGTCGGCAAGGGTATGGCCTATTCGCCGGAGACGAACACATGGCGAGCGCTGCCCCTCTCGCCACTCCGGGCCAAGAGCATGCCGTCGGGGGTCTGGACCGGACGGCTGTTCATCGTCATGGGTGGAGCGGCCGGATCCACCATGCCGGTACCTGGTCCGGCGGCGGCGGCCTACGACCCGGCCAGCAATTCCTGGACCGTGCTGCCGACGGCCCCGGACTATCCAACAGCTGACGGCGGGCCGACCGGCCCGGCTTCCCAACGGGCCGGCGCCATCGCCATGTGGACCGGCACCGCGGCGTTGTTCGTCGGCGGTTTGGACTTCCACCGACAGGCCAACCGTGCTGACGGGCTGATATGGGCACCAGGCATGTGATCGCCACCGGGGCTGCGATCAGCTTCGCCGAGTGCCCTTTGGCGGCTGGGCCGCCCGGCCCGAGGTGGTCGCCACGTACGACATGTATCTCCCGGGGAGAACCGCCGCCGCTCGACTTGTTGCCGAACGGCCCTGGCGAGCAGGTCGACCGCCGGTTAGAACAACGACGACAGGCTCACGAGAGGTGGCCAGCTATGCAGCAGCGAAGAAGGCTCAGTCACGAGCGGGGTGATTACACGACGGTCGGGATCGCGGTGGGCGCCGTGTTCGGAGCGGCGGGAGGGTTGGTCCTCGGTGACGCGTCCCTCGCCATGGGGGCGGCCGTGGGAGCGGGCGCCGGGCTGGTGATCGGAGCCGTGCTCGACGCCTGGGCCGACCACCCGCACAGCAATGGCGGTCGTGACCGCCATTCGTCGGCTGTGAGCTGACCCAGCAGGCACCACACGACGGCGGCGCCGACCACCAGGAAGGGCACGCTGCCGACGGTCAGGTCGATGAGCGACGCCGGCGGCGGCCGGTATCTGACACGTGGGACATGACGTAGTGCCCTAGGCCGGACCACCTCGACCGAAGCATGATCGGCCGAATGGCACCTCTGTCGTTGCCCATCAGCATGCAGGATGTGACGAAGCGTTACCGGACGGGCCGGGGGGTCGAACACGTCGATCTCGAGGTCGGTTCCGGCGAGGTCTTCGCCTTCCTCGGACCCAACGGGGCTGGCAAGACCACCACCATCCGGATCCTGCTGGACCTGATCCGGCCCGACTCGGGTTCGGTGCGGCTGTTCGGCAAGGAGCTGCGCTCCCACAGCGTCGATCTGCGCCGCCGGATCGGCTACCTGCCCGGCGAGCTGTCCCTGTACGAGGACCTGACCGCCCGGGAGCTGCTCACTCATTTCGCTCATCTGCGGGCCGGCCCGGATTGGTCGGTTATCGAGATGCTGACGGAAGCATTCGGGTTGGAGGTGGACAGGGCCATCAAGGCGCTGTCGAAGGGCAACCGCCAGAAGGTCGGGCTGGTGCAGGCCATGATGGGCGACCCGGAACTGTTGATCCTCGACGAGCCGACCTCGGGCCTGGACCCTCTGGTGCAGACTCAGGTACACCGGCTCATCCGGGCTGCGGCCGCGGAGGGCAGGACGGTGTTCCTGTCCTCGCACGTGCTCTCGGAGGTGGGCCAGGTGGCCGACCGGGTCGGGATCATCCGCGACGGGGCCATCGTGGCCGTAAAGGGGGTGGCGGACCTGCGCAAGCAGGCCGTCCACTACGTGGATGTGCGATTCACCGGCGACGTCGCACCGGCCGAGCTCGTTCGCCAGCCGGAGGCGACCCGCCTGCCATCGGAGGAAGGCACTGTCCGACTGGCGGTCAGGGGCAGCCTGGACCCGCTCTTGGCGGTGCTGGCGGCCCACCCGGTCGACGATCTGACCATCCGTGGCCCGGACCTGGAGGATCTCTTCCTCAGCTACTTGACCAACGACGACCAGATGACGGCGGAGGCGGTGGAGCATGGGACGGGGTAGACGACCAGCCAGCTTGCACTCGGTGTTCGAACGCACCTTGCACGAGCATCGCCGCTCGGTGTCGGTGTGGTCGGCCAGTCTGATGGCCCTGGTCGTGGTCATGGCCGCCCTGTACCCCACCGTCCGGGGCAATCCGCAGCTGGCCACTTTGCACGAGACCTATCCCAAGGCGCTTCGCTCGCTGTTCGGGATCACCGATTTGACCACCGGCGTCGGGTTCATGCGGGCTGAGGTGTTCTCGCTGGTCGCGCCCCTGTTGCTGATAATCCTTGCCGTGCAGTGGGGCGGGGACCTGATCGCAGGTGAAGAGGACCGGCGCACCATCGACCTCCTGCTGGCCAACCCCATCTCCCGGGGCCGCGTCGTGGCCGAGAAGTGGGCTGCTCTGGCAGTAGGGGTCACGATTGCCGGCGCGGCGTTGGGCGCTGGCCTAGCCGTTGCCATCCCGACCGTGGATCTGCACATCAGCCCGGCCGGGGCGGCCGCCGCGGTGGTCTCGGTCGTACTCCTGGCGCTGCTCTTCGGCACCATCGCGCTGGCCGTCGGAGCGGCGACCGGGCGTCGAGGTCTGGCCCGCGGCGTCGCCGCCGTGCTGGCGGTCGCCGCCTACCTGGTCAGCTCGCTGTCCGACCTGGTCGGGTGGATCAAAGCCATCCGACCGATTTCACCGTGGTACCACGCCTTGGGTGTGGACCCCCTCGCCCGTGGTTTCGTCTCGGCCCACCTACTCGTCCCGCTCGGCCTGACCGTGGTGGTCGTGATCATCGCCGTGGTGGCCTTCGACCGGCGGGACCTGGCCGTGTGAGGCGTGCTCAGGGTCGGGTCAGGCGGCGGGGGTCGCGGCCGAGCGATGAGGGCCCATGGTCTCCCCACCGGCGCCCTCCGGCTCGGACCGGCCGACCAGTCGGTAGACGTCGGCGCCGTCCACTGTCTCGTTCGCCAGGAGCAGGTCCACCAGGTTCGCCAGGCTGTCGCGGTGGCCATCGAGCAGGGAGGTGGCCCTTCGCTCGGCGTCGCGCAACAGTCGGGCTACCTCCTCGTCGATGGCCGCCTGGGTGGCTTCGGCGAAGGGACGGCTGGACAGCGGCTCGCTGCTGCCCAGGAACACCGATCCGCCCCGGGGGTAGCCGATCGGGCCGACCGCGTCCGACAGGCCGAACTCGCGGACCATCTTGATGGCCAACTCGGTCGCCTCGGCCAGATCATTGGCCGCCCCAGTCGAGCCCTGACCGAGCTCCAGGACCTCGGCCGCCCGCCCGGCCAGCCGCACGGCCAAGGAGTCCTCGAGGTAGTCCTCGCCGTAGAGGTGGCGTTCCACCAGCGGCAGCTGGTGGGTGGCGCCCAGTGCCTGCCCGGCCGGCAGGATGGTGACCTTGGCCACCGGGTCCGCGTGCGAGCACAGCGCAGCGACCACAGCATGGCCGGCTTCGTGCACGGCCACCGCACGTTTCTCCTCGGGGAGCAGCACGTTGGACCCCTCCCGCCGACCGAGCACGATGCGGTCCCGGGCTTCCTCGAAATCAGCGGGCTCTAGCAGCTCACGCCCGGCTCGCACCGCGCAGATGGCGGCTTCGTTGGCCAAGTTGGCCAGATCAGCGCCGGAGAAACCGGGCGTGGCCCGGGCCACGTCGTCGAGCCGCACATCCTCACCGAGGGGCTTGTCACGACAGTGCACCCCCAGGATGGCTCGGCGTTCGGCCAGGTTGGGCAGCGGGATGACCACCTGGCGGTCGAAGCGTCCGGGGCGCAGGAGCGCCGGGTCGAGCACCTCTGGCCGGTTGGTGGCGGCCAGAACCACGATCCCGGTGGCCGGGTCGAAACCATCCATCTCTGAAAGCAGCTGGTTGAGGGTCTGCTCACGTTCGTCGTTGGAAACCATCACGCCCGATCCGCCCCGCCTGGCGCCGATGGCATCGATCTCGTCCACGAACACGATGGCCGGCGCCCGTTTGCGAGCCTCGCTGAACAGGTCCCGCACCCTGGCGGCACCCACCCCGACGAACATCTCGACGAAGCTCGACCCCGCGACCGAGAAGAACGGCACCCCGGCCTGGCCGGCCACGGCCCGCGCCAGCAGGGTCTTGCCGGTGCCGGGTGGCCCCACCATCAGTACTCCCCGTGGCGCGGCGGCGCCGGCCCGCCGGTATCGGTCCGGCCGGTGCAGGAAGTCGACCACTTCGGCGATCTCGGCCTTCGCACCTTCGTAGCCGGCGACGTCGGCGAAGGTGGTGGACGGCTGCTCCGCGTCGAAGACCTTGGCCCGGGAGCGTCCTACCCCCATAGCGCCCCGCAGGGCGCCCCCCGCACCGCGCGACATCCTCCACCACAACCATCCCAACAGCAGGAACGGAGACAGGAGCAGGAGCCAGGACAGCAGCTGTGAGCCCAAGCTCGGCGACGATGACGCCGCAGTGATCGACACCTTGGCTGCTTCGAGACGGTCGAGGAGTGACGAGCCGGCCAGGTCGGCCGGGATCCGGGTGACGTAGTTCCGACCGTTGACCAGCCCTCCACTGGCGGCTCCATCCGGGTTGATGGTGACCGTCTTGACCTGGTGGGCGTCCACCGCGGTCAAGAACTGTGAGTAGGTGAAGTTGTCCGTCGGGGTCGAACTGGTGTGTGTGGCGGGAAGGACGAACCACAACGCCACGCTCGCCGCGATGGCTATGACCCACAGGATGTGCCGCCACCGCGGCGGCACACCTGCACCCCCTCCGGGCGGTGGCTGGCCCGGGGGCGCGGACCGGTCCGGCGGTGCGGTCTTCACCGGTCTATCAGGGGCTCGTTCAGCACGGTGTGCATCGCGGTCATGGCGCTCCTCTCGGGCCGGTGGTGGGGCCGGAATGGCCGTCCCGATACACCGCCTCGATGATCAACCGCGGCGCCGACCGGAGCCAGGGCCGGTAGTCACATTGCGGTGACCTTCGACCCTGGTCGGCGAATCGGGGTTGGGGCAGCGTTGGGTAGGTGACGCACCTCAGGTTCAGGTACCGGTCGGCCTCGGTGGTCGCGGCGGTCGTGATGGGATCCACGGGGCTGGTCTCATGTGATGGCGGCGGCCACGCGGCAGCCCCACCCACTACGGCTGCGATCGCAGGGTCGGCTGGTGCTCTGCAGCAGGCCTTTGTGGCGGCGGTGGCCAAGGTCCGGCCTCAGGTGGTGCAGATATCGACCGGCAGGGTCTGGGGTCCGGTGTCATCTATGACTCTGCCGGCGATGTGGTCACCAACGCCCACGTGGTCGGGTCGGCTACGACCTTCACCGTCCATCTGGTCGACGGCCAGCAGTTGGCGGCCAGCTTGGTCGGGGTCTACAGCCCTGATGATCTGGCGGTGATCAAGCTCGAAGGCGCCAAGAACATCTCCGCCGCCACCTTCGCCGACTCCGACGCCGTACAGATCGGTGACATCGTCTTCGCGGTGGGCAACCCGCTGGGTCTGTCCAGCTCGGTGACCGATGGCATCGTGTCCTACAACGGCAGGTCGGTCAGCGAAGGAAACGGAGTCGTCCTGCCGTCCACGATCCAGACCAGCGCGGCGATCAACCCGGGCAACAGCGGTGGAGCCCTGGTGGACCTGGACGGGCGGGTCATCGGCATTCCGACTCTGGCCGCCGCCGACCAGCAACTGGGCGGAGCCGCTCCCGGAATCGGATTTGCCATCCCGGCCAATACGGTCAAACTGATCGCCGGTCAGCTCATCGGTACCGGTCATGTCACCCGCAGCGACCGAGCCGCCCTCGACATCTCCGCGGTGGACGGCATCAACGCCTCGGGCCAGGCCGTCGGAGCCGTGGTAGTCGAGCTGACGCCGGGCGGCAGCGCCGCCCGGGCCGGCATCGAAGCAGGTGAGCTCATCACTGCCATTGGCGGCAGGACCGTCTCCTCGTTGGCCGATCTGCAGACCGTGCTGGCCCAGATGGCTCCAGGCCAGAAGGTGGCCGTCGATGTCACCAGCCAAACCGGAGTCAAGCGAATCGTGACCGCCACCCTGAGCCAGCTGCAGGGGTAGATGTCCGAGGTGAGCGAGCGGCCGCCATCCCTGGCGAACGGCTCTGTGCTGAGCGGACCGTCGGCGGTCAGAATGGTCTGGATGGCGAATCGAACTACAGCGAGGAACCATGCGCCTGAGAGGCACCGGGGCCACCGGGCGGCATGGTTGCGAGCGGCGGTGCTCGGGGCCGACGACGGGATCGTTTCGACCGCCAGCCTCATGCTCGGCGTGGCCGCCGCTCATGCCGCCCGCTCGGCCGTGCTCACAGCAGGACTGGCGGGGCTCGCGGCCGGGGCCATGGCCATGGCGGCCGGGGAGTACGTATCGGTCGCATCCCAACGCGACTCAGAGCTGGCCGACCTGACCCGAGAGGAGAAGGAGCTGGCGGCCACCCCGGCGGCCGAACTGGACGAACTGACCAACCTCTACGTCACCAGAGGGGTGGAGCCGGGTCTGGCCCGCCAAGTCGCCGAGCAGCTCAGCGCCCACGATGCCCTTGCTGCCCACGCCCGAGATGAGCTCGGATTCAGCGAGGCGAGGACCGCCCGTCCCCTCCAAGCGGCCGGCGCCTCGGCGGTCGCCTTCGCCGTAGGTGCTGCCCTGCCGGTGCTCACCCTTGTGGCTGCACCCCGGTCCGTTCAGACAGTTCTGATCGCGCTGGTGGCGATGATCGGGCTGGCCGTACTGGGCTGGGGCGGCGCGGCCGCCGGCGGAGCCCGATGGCGTCGAGCGACCGCCAGGGTGGTGCTGGGTGGCTCGTTGGCCATGGCCGTGACCATGGCTGTCGGACTCCTGACCCACACGGCTGGAGCCTGACGCCAGCACACCCTTGGTTCGGGCGGGTCGCCGACGTCTGCGGGAGGAGGCTCCGGCACTGTGTCCACGTCAGCCCAGGCAACCACACCGGATAATGCCTGCCCTGAGCGAGGACCGCCGCCGTTCGAGCCTCTCAGCGGGAACGGACGATGATGACCGCGGTGGACATGTGGTCGTCATCGCCGCCGGCATAGATGCCTCTGACCGGGGACACGTCGGAGTAGTCCCGGCCCCGGCCGACCGCCACGTGACGCGGCCCCACCGCCACCAGGTTGGTGGGGTCGAGCTCCCACCAGCCTCCGGTCCACACCTCGATCCAGGCGTGGCTCTGGCCGTCGACGGACCGACCGACCTCGGGCTCCGGCGATGGGTGGAGATACCCCGACACGTAGCGGGCCGGTATCCCGATCCACCGGAGGAGGGAGACGGCGACGTGAGCCAGGTCCTGGCACACCCCTTGGCCGGCCGCGAGGGCCTCGGCGGCAGAGGTGTGCACACCGGTCACCCCCGGTCGGTATTCGATAGCCGAGTGCACCCATTCGCACACCGCCTCTGCCGTGTCTGGCGGAGCCGGCTGGCGCAGGGATTCGGCGACGGCTGCGAGCCGGTCGTCGGGCCGGGTGGACGGGGTGGGGGAGAGGATCTCGAAGAAGACATCCGAACTGTCATCGAGCTCCGGCCAGGTGCAGGCCGCCCGCAGGCTTCGATCAGCAGTGTCCACCACTGCCTCGGCCCGGATCTCGAGGACGTCATGCGGATCGGCCACATCGAAAGCCACCACCTGAGTGCCCCAGTAGTCCCAGTAGCGATACTGGCTGGCGACCGGATTGGTGCTCACGTGAGCCGAGAGGGTGGTCTGGCGGGGGGTGGTCAAGGGCACCATCCGCACCTCGTTGAACGACGACCGGGCTGGAGAGCCGTAGCTGAAGGCGGTGACATGCTCGAGCGAGAGCCGCCACGGTTCCGATGTCACGTGGCCACCTTGTGGCGCCACAACGTAGCTGGTCCGTGCGCGAAGTACTGCCGGGCGATGGAGTCGTTGGCGCGAGAGCACGCCGAGTGCACCCGGGATAGAAGATGGGGCAGGTCTTCCAGCACGTGGGCCGGCGCAAGGAACTCCAGCTCGGCCCGAGCCATTCCGATGTCGCCCCGAGCCGGGTCCCAGCCTCCGCTGCGGTAGCCGCCGATGGCATCGATGCAGGTGGCGGCCGAGGTGAGTGAGCACAGCACCGATCGGGGGAAGAGGCCGTCGCGCAGTAGGAAATCGATGACTCCGTTGGGGTCGATGATGCCGTTGGCCTGCCGGAGGTAGGGTTCGTGGCCTCCGCAGCTGCGCAGCAGTGTCACCAGACCGCTCTCGGAGAAGAGATCGAGAGGTAGGGTACCGAGGAGTCGGGCGGTCATGTCGGCCCTCTCGATCACCCGGCCCAGGGTGAAGAAGAGCCAGGTCTGATCGTGGCTCATCGTCGTGTCAGCGAGGCCGGTAATGGCCGCGGTCTGGATCTTCACCCATGAGAGGAAGGTGCTCGGTCCCTTCCGGCGGGCATGGAGCCTCTGGGTGGGCAGGTTCACCCAGGTTGCGTTGACCCGCTCCCACAGCTCGCTCGGGAGCACGTTCCTGACCGCCCGGGAGTTCTCCCGAGCGGCCGCGATCGCGCCGGTGATCGAGGAGCCCGACTCCCGTTCGAAGCACAGGAGCTGGGTGGTCTCGCTCAGAGACATCTGCGTGGCCGGTGTCACACCCATGGAGTCGACCAGGCGCCCGGCCATGACGTCGCTGTCCGCGGTGGGCTCCTCCAGCGCGTGATGCACCACCACGTCGAGGATGCGGGCCGTGCCTTCGGCCCGCTCCAGGTACCGGCCGATCCAGAACAATGACTCCGCCACCCGTGACAGGAGAACCGCGGTCACTGCTGGGCCGCCGTAGTGGACGGACCGAGCTGGAGTGGAGGTCCCTGGAGCCGGGGCGCGCTGATCAACGTCGGTGGGCGGGCCGCTCCGCCGGCCGGGCCGCCGAT
>JAKBAX010000159.1 GCA_021808785.1 Actinomycetes bacterium
CCCAGAGTGGCGGCGAAGACGCCGGTGCCTCCCTGCATCGGGGCCACCGTCAACGACGCCTGCACTCCGGCGGCCGGCGAGTAATCCGAGGGCGGGTCGGTCGCCCGTTGCTGCCACAGGAGCGAGCCGCTGGCGCTGTAGGACCGGTAGCCGCCCGCATCGGGGTAGAACGCGTTGCCCGTCCCGACGAACACCTGGTCGAGACCACCGGCCGCCGTCGGCGACACCGAGGGGGTGGAATCGATCGGGGCGCCGGTGTCGACCGGCCAGCCGGATACCGGCGTGCCGTCGGCCAGGTGGAAGGCGTACAGCGAGCCGGCGCGGTCGCCGACCACCACCGCCGGGCCGTCCCCGTCCAGGGTGGCGACCATCGGCGAACCCTCGGCGATCGGGCTGCCGGTGTCGGCCAACGGCCCGGCTGACCACACCTGCTCGAAGCTGGACGACGTCAAGGTGAGAGGGGCGGCCGTCGCCGCGGCCGACCGGCCGGGCCCGATGGCCATCCATGTCGCGCCCACGGCCGCCACCGACAACACGATGCGCGCTGCCCGTCCACCGTAGGAGGCGCCGCCTCTGCGCTCCATGCCCGCGACACTAGCGGGACCGCCTCCGCGACGTGATCGACGCCGGCCTCGAGGCGGCCCTCGGGACCCCGGCGGTCAGTCGAGGGGCCGGGCCCGGCGGCGCAGCGGCGGCAGGTTGGGCGGGGGCTGGCGCCGGGGCGGCAGATCGCCTATCAGCTCGGCGGTGGCTGCTGTCACTGCTCGGACCGCCCGCTCGAAGGCGGCCTCGGTCGCCGCCGTCGGTTTGGCCACCCCGCTCACCTTGCGGACGTACTGGCGCGCCGCCGCCTCCACCTCCTCGTCGGTGGCCGCGGGATCGAGCCCCCTGAGCGTCGTGATGTTGCGGCACACGGGCTCAGTCTCTCCGGATGACCGCCACGTCGCACAGGCGGGTGATGTCGATGAGTGGGCTAACCACCGACGAGGCCTGGCAGCGGACCTCGAGGCGGCCCCGTCTGGCCCGGTCGAACAGGGCAGCCATACCGGCCGAGTCGATGTAGGTGACGCCCCCCAGGTCCACGACGAGGGTGGCCGCGTCGAGGTCGAGGGCGGCACGGAAGTGGCCCACGTTGCTCAGGTCGATCTCGCCCGTCACCGACAGCATGACCGATTCGGCCCCGTCGCGCGCCACCTCGATGTGCACCTCTGCGCTCACGGGCCGACCCGCTTCACCATGGTGACCACCGTGCCGTCCGGTCCCGGCTCGACCCGGACCTGGTCCGAAAGGGCCCGCATGATGGCGATACCCCGCCCCCTCTCATCGGTCCGACCCGGCTGCTTCCAGGTCCCCCGGTCCCGTATGGTCAGACTAATTGCCCCTTTCGTCAAAATTCCTGCCACTTCTACGACGCGATCGTTCCGGAAACCATACGCGTGCTCGATGGCGTTCGCGCAGGCTTCACCACACGCGATCAGCACCTCGTTGGCCGCCATGTCCGCCACCCCGTTGGCCGCCAGCCACTCGGCCAGCCGGCGTCTGAAGCCGGACAGCTCGGCCGCGTCGGCCCGCACCCGGGTGACGAACGGCGCGCCTGGCGCCGGGCCACCGGGCTGGCGGTAGAGCAGCAGGGCGATGTCATCCTCGTGGTCACCATGGGGCACCAGGCGGGCCAGCACCTCGTCGGCCGCCCCTTCGGGGGCCGGCCGGTCCAGCCCGGCCACCGCGTCGCGGAGGCGGCCGATCCCCACCTCGAGGGATTCCCCCCGCCTCTCGATCAGCCCGTCGGTGTAGAGGACGAGGGTCGAGCCCGGCACCATCCGGATCCCCCCTTCCGGCCGGCCGTGGCCGGCCGCGAACCCGAGCGGCACCCCTTGGCCCCCGTCCAGTGGCTCGACCCCGGCCCCCGGATTCAGTAGGAGCCCCGGGAGGTGGCCGGCGCTGCTGTAGCGCAGTATTCCGTCCCGTGTGTCGATGACCCCGCAGAAGACAGTGGTGCCCATCGCGGCCGGGAGACGCTCGGCGAAGGTGTCGAGAGCGTCGAGCACCCCGGCAGGGCTCTCGGTCTGCAGGAGGAGTGCCCGGCACGCGCTACGAAGCTGGCCCATCGTGGCCGCCGCGCTCAGACCCCGCCCGGTACAGTCCCCCACCACCAGGCCGAGCCTCTCATCGTCGAGCTCCACGACGTCGTACCAGTCGCCGCCCACCTCGAGCGGTGCCACCGCCGGCAGGTATCGCACGGCCACCGAAGCGGGCACCGCGGTGGGACCGAGGATCGAACGCTGGAGAGCGGTCGCCACCGTTCGGCTGTCGTCGAAGAGCTGGGCCCGGTGGACGGCTTGGCCGAAATAGGCGCACAGCACCGAGAAGAGGGCCCTCTCGTCGGCGCTGACCGTTCGGGGCGGGTCCAGCTCGAGCCACACGGCCCGCTCGGGCCGGCCCGGGTCCAGGAGGGCGGCCAGCCCTACGGCTACCCGCTCGTCTTCGGGGGAGTTGAGCACCGCGGTGACCTGGCCGGCTGCTCGGGCCAGGATCTCCGCCGCCCGGCCGCCCGACAGGAGCGGACCCTCCGGCGCCGCATCGGAGCGGGCGACCACTCCGACGCCGTCCTCGCCGGCCTGCAGGATGGCCGCCCGCCGCCCCCCGAACACCCGAACCAGCTCGGTGAGCCCAGCCTCGTGCACCTGGCGCACGTCGCCCGCCTCGGCCAGCCCTATCCCGAGACGGGCCAGCGCCGCGTCCCGTTCGGCCGCGGCCAGCTCGGCGGTGACATCGTGGAAGGCGACCACGAACCGGCGGCCCTCACCCTCCCCCACCGAGTTGGCCGTCACCGCCGCATCGACACGGTGACCCAGCCGGTGGCGCAAAGGGACCACGGCGGTCAGCCGCCCGCCGCCGACGAGCTGACTGAAGGCCTCCGTCGCGGCCCGCGCCGCCTGGGCGTCGGTGGCCGCGTCGTAGGTCCAGGGGAAGGGGGGCGCATAGGGGATCCCGGCCCGGGGGAAGCCCAGGATCCGCTCGAAGGCGGCGTTGGCCTCGATCACCGTGCCTCGGCTGTCGAGCACCACGACCGCATCGTGGAGGGAGTCGACCAGGGCGCTCCGCCACGCCGCGTCCCGGTTGCGCAGCCCGGCCAGCTCCAGGTTGGACCGCACCCGGGCCAGTAGCTCCAGTCCGGAGAACGGCTTCACCAGGTAGTCGTCGGCACCCGCCTCGAGGCCTTCCACGGCGGCCTCGTCCCCCGCCCGGGCGGACAAGAAGACGACCGGGATGGTCGCCGTGGCCGGATCGGCGCGCAGCGCGCCGAGCAGGGCGAAACCGTCGAGGCGGGGCATCATCACGTCGGTCAGAACCAGGTCGGGCCGGGTCCTGGCCGTCAGCTCGAGCGCCTCCAACCCGTCGCCCGCCACCTGCACCGTCCAATACGGCGCCAGGATGCGCACCAGGTAGGAGCGCATATCGGGGTTGTCGTCCACGACCAAGACGGTGGCCGGGGCGGTCCCGCCCCCGGTCGTCCGCACCGATGGCCGGTCGCCCGGGGTGCCCTCCGCCCCGGCCACCCACTGAAGGGCCTCGTCCAGGTAGGCCGGCAGGGCCGACTCCCGCGGGGCCCCGGCCGTAGCCCCGGAGAACGAGCCGTAGGGAAGCCTGACCCGGAAGGTCGAGCCCGACCCCTCGGCGCTCTCTACCGAAACGTCCCCACCATGCAGCCGGACCAGTTCGTCCACCAGGGCCAGGCCGATCCCGGTGCCCTCGTGCGAGCGGGCAGCGGCGCGGCGCGCCCGGTAGAACCGCTCGAAGAGATGGGCCTGGTGCTCGGCCGGGATCCCCACCCCGGTGTCGGCCACGCTCAGCACCACCTGATCGCCGGCCCCGGCGAGAGCCAGCCGAATGGTTCCGTCGAGGGTGAACTCGAGGGCGTTGGACAAGAGGTTGAGGAGGATCTTCTCCCACATGTCCCGGTCCACGTGCACCGGTCCGTCGATGGGCTCGAGGTCCAGCTCGAAGCGCAGCCCGGCCCGTTCGATGACGGCGCCGAACGACAGCGCCACCCCGCGGGTGTACTCCACCAGATCGGTCGGAACCGTCTCCGCCTGCAACCGCCCGCCCTCGATGCGGGCGAAGTCCAGCATGTCGTTGACCAGGCGGCGCAGGCGACGGGCATTGCGCTGGATGATCTCCATACGGGCCCGCTGCGGCCCCTCGAGCGGGGCCAGGTCGTCCCGGAGGGCGTCGTCGGCGGGAGCCAGGATCAGGGTCAGGGGGGTGCGGAACTCATGGCTCACATTGCTGAAGAACTCGGTCTTGGCCCGGTCCAGTTCCGAGAGCGACTCGGCCCGTCGCCTCTCGGCCTCGTAGGCCCGCACCGCGGCCACTCCCGAAGCGATGCTGGCGGCCACCAGGTCGGTGAAGGCCCGGTAGTCGGGGTCGAGGGCCCGGAAGGGGTTGATCCCGGCTACGAAGACCCCCGTCGGCGCCGCCGTCGCGCCCTCCGCCAGCGGGACCAGCACCGCTTCGACGGAGGGGTCCGGCCAGGCTCCGGCGGGCAGATCGGGAACCGTAGGCGCGGCCCGCACCAGCGATGCCCCGGCCGAGACGACGTCGTCGAGCGGCCACGGAGCATTCCGGTCGCCAAGGCGGATGACCGGAGGAGCGACACGATGACCGGGTCGGACCCCGGTGGCCGCGGCCAATCGGGCGGTCCCGTCCTCGACGAAGAGGTAGATCAGCGTGTAGGGCAGGTCCCGCTGGTTGCGATCGAGGGTCTCCGATGCCGCTTCGAGCACAGCGGCTTCGGTGCGGGCCGCCGACATGCCCGAGGCCAGGTCCCGCAACGTCGCCATGCGCCGCTCGGCCAGCACCCGCTGGGTTTCCTCGCTCACTACGCAGAGCAGTCCCACGACCCGCCCGTCGGCCTCGCGAATCGGACTGTACGAGAAGGTGTGATACGTCTCCTCCTTGTAACCGCTCCGCTCTAGGAACAGCATGAGGGCCTCGTCCCAGGTCGCCGCGCCCTCGGTCAGCACCGCCTGGAGACGGGGAGCGATCTCGTCGAGGATCTCCGGCCACACCTCCCGGAAGGGTCGGCCCAACGCCCCTGGGTGCTTCACCCCGAGGGTGTCCCGGGCGTAGGCGGCGTTGTAGAAGAAGCAGAGGTCGGGCCCCCACCCCATCCACATGGAGAACCGCGATCCGACCACCAGGCTCACCATCGTCTGGAGCAGAGCAGGCCACTGGTCCGGGGGCCCGAGACCTGACGCCGACCAGTCGCGGGCCTCGATCGCGACCGCCAGGTCCTCGTCCGGCAGGGTCCGGTTGTCCGGCAGGGTCCGGTTGTCCGGCAGGGTCCGGTTGTCCGGCAGGTCGGTCATGGTCGCTCCGCAACACTGTCTACTGGACGCCGCACGGGTCGCCCTACGTCGGGTCCGATGGGGCGCGAACTGGTCGATGTCGCCAGCGGCGCGGCCCCGCCCGTGATCGACCTCACGCGCGAGTGCGAGCGGTTCGTGCGCCACGCCGGGGGGGAAAACGGTCTTCTATCAGTATTCGTGCCATATGCCACGGCTGGCCGGGCCGTCATCGAGGTGGGGAATGATCCTCACGACCCCGGGCACACGGTGGCTCCCTGGGCCGCCAGGACGTGCAGTACGGCCTGGTCCAGGCGAGCCTCCGGCAACCGACCGCTGCGGACCGCGGAGACCATGGCGGCGACGATCGCCGCGGTGTCGCGCCCGAGGGCGGGCGGGGCCAGCGCCGCGGTGTCGGACGGAGTCAGCGTGGAACCGAACAGGACCATGTCGGCCCCCGCCTCGACGGCCGCCGCAGCGGCCGATGGGACCGTGTAGCCGGCCGCCCTGATCGCCCCCGCCGACAGGCTGTCGGTGAGGACCAAGCCGCCGAAGCCGAGCTTCTGACGGAGCAGCCCGGTGATGACCGCCGGGGAGAGCGACGCCGGGACCGAGGACAGGCCGGGGACGGAGGCATTGGCCACCATCACGGCCCGGGCGCCGCTGCGGATCGCCTGCTCGAAGGGCACCAGGCCGGCCGACTGCAGCTGAACGTAGGGCGCGGTGGCCGCCGGACCGTAGTCGGTGTTGCCGCTCGCCCCGCCCAGGCCGGGGAAGTGCTTGACCACCGCGAGCACGCCGGCCTCGGCCATCCCGGCCCGGAAGGCCGCGCCGTAGGCGGCGGCCGTGGCGGCATCGGCGCTGAAGGAGCGGGGCCCGTCGGCATCGCGGGCCGACAGGGTCGGCCCACCGTCCAGATCGAGCACCGGGGCCAGGTCGACGTCCACACCGAGTGAGCGCATCTGGCCGCCCACCTGGCGGGCCAGGGCCTCGACTGCGGCGGGAGTCATGGTCGATGCCATCTGACGGGGCCAGGGCATCTGGGTCACCGGCGGGCCGAGCCGCTGGACTCCACCCCCCTCCTGGTCGACCATCACCAGCGGGGCCGGCGACGCGTCCTGGCGCAGAGGCCGCAGGTCGCTCGGCAGGGTGGAGGCGGTCTGCGGGCCGATGAGCAGGACCCCCCCGGCCCCCGCCTGGACGGCGACGGTCACCGCCTGCGGGTCGGCCGACAGGACGGGGACCACCACCAGGAGGGCGGCCCGCCGGGAGAGGGACCAGCCGGCGACAGTGGCCCCGTCCACGCACGCGGCCTGACCGCCCGCCGCGGCGGACCCCGACGCGGTGGAGGTACTGGTCGTGCCAGGACCGGTCGGGGCCGACGAGGTGGCCGGCCCGGCTCCTTGGGCCGGGCCCTCCGAGCCCGACGAGGACGGCCGCGACGCGTCAGCCTGCCGCGGTCCACCGCAGGCCGCGACGGGCCCGGTGAGAGCGAGTGCCACCAGTGCAACCCGCCCGGCCCGGGCGCCGGCCCGATCAGTTCTCATCCCGGCCCGCGCTCGACGAGTGGGCGTCCCATGGGGCCGGGTCTACCAGGTGGGCCGGTAGCGGGCTAGGCGGCCCGGCTCGACAGCTACCCGGTCAGCGCGGCGAGCCGGCCGGCGGGTGGGTCGTTGCGATACCGCCCCTCGGGAGCCGGTTACGGCCGAACCGTTTGACCCCGCCCCCGCCCTGGGCGCGCGCCACACGGCGCAGCTGCAAGATGCGCGCCGCCCCGGCGGTGCACATCACGAGCCCGCCGAGGACCGCGGCCAAGAGCAGATCCACGCCCAGCGGGATGGACCAGGTGGCCCCGAAGAAGTGGACCCGCACGGTCCTCAGGTTCTCCAGGATGAAGACCAGTATCACGACCAGGAAGACGAGCCCCGAAGCGAGAACACCCCAAGTGGTCGAGGTCCGGGTCCTTCCGACCTTCGGGGGCACCCCGTGCAGCTCGCCGGCCGGCACTCCCGCCCCGGCATCGGCCGATCCAGCCTCCCGAGGCGGCGCCAACTCCCCGCCCTGCGGCTCCCGATCCTCGTGTTCTGGTTGCACGCGAGGGTTGTACCCACGCGGGCCGGGTCGGGATCAGCCCGGCAGGACCGACTCGATGGCCGAGACCAGCTCCGGGGCATCGGGGGTCACGGTGGGCCGGAACCGGCCGACCACCCGGCCGTCGGGGCCGATCAGGAACTTCTCGAAATTCCACTGCACGTCGCCCGCCTCCCCCGCGGCGTCGGCCGACTTGGTCAGGTCGGTGTAGAGCGGGTGCTGCTCCGGGCCGTTGACGTCCACCTTCTCGGTCATGGGGAAGGTCACGCCGTAGGTGGTGCTGCAGAAGGTGGCGATCTCCTCGGCCGATCCCGGCTCCTGACCGGCAAACTGGTTGCACGGCACCCCGATCACGCTGAAGCCTCGGTCCTTGAAACGCTCGTGCAACTGCTCGAGCCCCTCGTACTGCGGCGTGAGCCCGCACTTGGACGCCACGTTGACGATCAGCGTGGCCTTCCCGGTGAACTGTCCGAGGTCGAGCGTTCCCCCGTCGAGCGCGCCGATCGAGTTGTCAGTTATGGCCATGACCGGCCCAACCCCCGTCCGCCACACCCTATTCCCCGGAACCGTCGACGCCGAAGACCCGCATGCCGCGGGTGGCACCCCCCGGTGGGGCAGGCTGGTGCCATGAGCTCCACCGAACCGGGGGAACCGGCGCCCGCCCGGAGGCTCGCCTACCCGGGGCCGGTCTTGCGCACCGGCGCCGATTACGCCTGGCGCCTGATCGCCATCGGGACCGTCGTGTACTTCGGTGTGCTCCTCCTGTCCAGGCTCTCCGAGGTAGTCATCCCGTTCATCGTCTCGATAC
This sequence comes from Actinomycetes bacterium, assembly GCA_021808785.1. Taxonomy (GTDB): domain Bacteria; phylum Actinomycetota; class Acidimicrobiia; order Acidimicrobiales; family Palsa-688; genus JAKCDU01. Next base: position 8,248 of record JAKBAX010000159.1, read on the forward strand.
TGATCACCGGCATCCTGCAGCCGCTCGCCCACCGGCTGCGTCGCCTCGGGCTGGGCCGGGGCCTGGCCACCGTCCTCACCATCCTGATCGCCCTCGTGATCGTCGGGGGCCTGATCACGGTCGTGGTCTTCCGGGCCGCCCAGCAGGCTCCGCAGCTGGGCAACGAGATCAACAACCTGCTCCCCCACATCAAGCACTGGTTGATCCACGGACCACTCCAGATCAACGCCAAGACGGTCAACAACCTCAACACGACCATCAGCAACGACATCACCAAGAACAGCTCCAAGGTGGCTTCCACCGCGCTCACGACCGGCAAGACCCTGCTGGCGGTGTTGACCGGCATGGTCCTCGCCATTTTCTCGACCATCTTCCTCGTCTATGACGGGGACCGGGTGTGGGCCTTCCTATTGAAGGGGGTGCCGGGGCCGGCCCGCCCCAGCCTGGACGCCGCCGGGCGGGCCGCCTGGAGCACCATCAGCTACTACATCCGCGGCACGCTGATCGTGGCGGTCTTCCACGGAGTCGTCCTGACCGCCACCCTGACCATCCTCGGGGTGCCCCTGGCCTTCCCCCTCGGGGTGCTGATCGGGCTCGGCAGCTTCATCCCGCTGGTGGGGGCCGTGGTGACCGGCGTCCTGGCCGTGGCGGTGGCCGGGCTGGCCAAGGGGCTGGTGGCCGCCATCATCGTGATCGCCATCCTGCTACTGGACAATCAGATCGAGGCGCACGTGCTCCAACCTTTCGTCGTGGGCCGCTACGTGCGGATCCACCCCTTGGCAGTGGTGCTGTCATTGGCGGCCGCCGCCCTGCTCTTCGGGATCGTCGGCGCCTTCATCGCGGTGCCGGTCGTGGCCACGCTCAACAGCGCGGTGCGAGCCGCCCTGGCGATGAGGGGGCCGCCGGCCTCGCTCGGCCCTCCCGGGCCGGCGCCTGGGCCGCCTCGCCCCGCGACCGATCTGGTCGAGGGGACGGATCCGCCCGCAGAAGGATGACGATTCCTACCCGGGGATGATGACGACCGGCTCCCCGGGACCGTACCGTGAGTACCGTGGCGAGCGACGAGGAGTTCCGCAAGGTGGCCGAGGACATGCGGGCCCTGGCCCGGTCCCTCGCCCGCGATCTGTGGGACGCCACCCAATCCGGGCGAGCCAGGGGGCGGCCTCCCTCCGAGGCGTTCCGCAGCGGCCTGCGCAAC